>NZ_JACUZU010000004.1:0-485462 GCF_014851475.1 Acidovorax sp. ACV02 | reverse complement strand
GGTGACAACGTGTCGATCACTGTGAAGCTGATCAACCCCATCGCCATGGAAGAAGGTCTGCGCTTCGCTATCCGCGAAGGCGGCCGTACCGTGGGCGCTGGCGTCGTGGCCAAGATCATTGCTTAATCAAGCAAGGTATACAGGGGTATAGCTCAATTGGCAGAGCGTCGGTCTCCAAAACCGAAGGTTGTAGGTTCGATTCCTACTGCCCCTGCCACTTGAATGTGGCCCCCAACAAGCCCGCCAGACCCTGGCGGGCTTCGGTGTCTTAAGTGATGCCGTGAATAGGAAGCAGGAAATACTCAAAGATGGCCACTTCACAGGTTGAAACTGTCAATACAGGCGCAGACAAGGCCAAGCTCGCAGCGGTAGTGGCGTTGGTCATTGCCTCCGTTGCGGGCTTTTATTTGTTGAGCAAGCAAGGCGCCGTCGTGCAGTGGGCGGCATTGATCGTCGGGCTGGTTGCGGCTACGGCGGTGTTTTTGGTGTCGGAATCGGGGCGTCAATTCGTCGCGTTTGCCAAAGACGCATGGCGCGAAGTGAAGAAGGTGGTCTGGCCCACGCGCAAGGAAACCTTGCAGATGACGGCCTATGTGTTCGCCTTCGTGGTCATCATGGCGCTTTTTCTGTGGTTCACGGACAAGACGCTGGAGTGGGTCTTGTACGACTTGATTTTGGGTTGGAGAAAGTCATGACGACCGCTGCGGAAATCACGGGAGCACAAGCTCCTGCAGGCGCTTCTGCCTCGGCCAATCCAGACCTGCGCTGGTACATCGTCCATGCCTATTCGGGCATGGAAAAAGCGGTCGAACGCAACATTCAGGAGCGCATCGGCCGCTCTGGCATGCAAGACAAATTTGGTCGGATTTTGGTGCCGACCGAAGAAGTCGTGGAAATGAAGAACGGCCAGCGCAAGACGACGGAGCGTCGCTTGTTCCCTGGCTATGTGTTCGTTGAGATGGTGATGGATGACGACACCTGGCACTTGGTGAAGCACACCAACAAGGTCACGGGTTTCGTGGGCGGCGCCAAGAACAGGCCTGCCCCTATCTCGGAAGACGAAGTGCAAAAGATCGTCAGCCAGATGCAGGAAGGCACCGACAAACCACGCCACAAGATCGAGTTCATGGTGGGCGAGTTGGTGCGCGTCAAGGAAGGTCCTTTCACTGACTTCAACGGCTCTGTCGAGGAAGTCAATTACGAAAAGAGTCGCGTGCGCGTCTCTGTGATGATTTTCGGTCGCTCGACCCCTGTGGAGTTGGAGTTCGGGCAGGTCGAAAAGACATAAATCTGTCGATCACAAGCCTGACTGCCTCGGCAGTCAGGGCAATGATTTTGGACGCCGCACTTTTCGGCTCGGTGCGGACGTCGTCATGGTGAGTCGTTAACCCGGGGAGCTGGTGGTTGCATGGTGCAACACAAGCGTTATGACCCGTCAGGAGTAAAGCATGGCGAAAAAAATCGTCGGTTTTATCAAGCTGCAAGTTCCAGCTGGTAAGGCCAATCCATCCCCACCGATCGGCCCAGCACTGGGTCAACGTGGCCTCAACATCATGGAGTTCTGCAAGGCATTCAATGCGCAGACCCAAGGTGTGGAGCCAGGTCTGCCACTGCCCGTGGTCATCACGGCGTTCGCAGACAAGAGCTTTACCTTCATCATCAAGACGCCGCCTGCGACGACTCTGATCAAGAAGGCCATCAAGCTCGAAAAGGGTTCTTCCAACGCCCTGAAGACCAAGGTTGGCAAGATCACGCGCGAACAGCTCGAAGAGATCGCCAAGACCAAGATGAAGGACATGAACGCCGCTAACGTTGACGCTGCTGTCCGTACGCTGGCTGGTTCCGCACGCTCGATGGGCGTGACGGTGGAGGGTTTGTAAATGGCCAAGTTGACGAAAAAGCAAAAGGCCCTGCAGGGCAAGGTTGACAGCACCAAGCTGTACGCTTTTGCAGACGCAGTGGCGCTCGTGAAAGAAGCTGCAACGGCCAAGTTCGATGAATCCATCGACGTGGCAGTGCAACTAGGCATCGATGCCAAGAAGTCGGACCAAGTGGTGCGTGGCGCCGTGGTGCTGCCCAATGGCACTGGCAAGACGACCCGTGTCGCTGTGTTTGCACAAGGCGCCAAAGCGGAAGAAGCCAAGGCTGCGGGTGCTGACATCGTTGGCATGGACGACCTGGCTGCCATGGTCAAGGCTGGTGACATGCCTTTCGACGTGGTGATTGCTGCCCCCGACGCTATGCGCGTTGTGGGTACGCTGGGCCAGATTCTGGGCCCTCGTGGTCTGATGCCTAACCCCAAGGTTGGCACCGTGACTCCTGACGTTGCCACGGCTGTGAAGAACGCCAAGGCTGGTCAGGTGCAATTCCGCGTAGACAAGGCCGGTATCGTGCACAGCACCATTGGCCGCCGTTCGTTCGACAACGAAAAGCTGCAAGGCAACCTGGCTGCGCTGATCGATGCACTGAACAAGGCCAAGCCAGCTTCGAGCAAGGGTCTGTACCTGCGCAAGGTCGCTGTGTCCTCCACGATGGGCGTTGGCGTCCGCGTGGATACGCAATCCATCGCAGCGTAATTGCGATTGAAATCTTCGGGCCTTTTTCAAAGGGCCTGATGTGGTGGGCTGTGGGTGGTGCAATACCTGCCTGCAGGCCATCCAAGACCGTTGGTGTGTGGCTCGCCGCACTTAATCCCCTTGCGGGGCCAACGCAGATGGCGATCCCGCTGCAGATGGAATTCGTTCCGAAACAGTTGGTCGCTGCAACAAGAGCGCGCAGGAGGGTGCAAGCCTGAGTGCGCAATTTAAGGAGTAGACCTTGAGTCTTAATCGCAGTGAGAAAGAAGCGGTCATCAGTGAAGTGACCAGCCTCGCCGCTAAAGCTCAAACGCTTGTGATCGCGGAATACCGTGGCATCACGGTCGCCGACATGACCAAACTGCGCGTTGATGCTCGCAGCAAGGGTGTGAGCCTGAGTGTTCTGAAGAACACCCTGGCCCGCCGTGCTGTGGCAGGCAGCCAGTTTGACGTGGTGGCAGACCAGATGACCGGTCCCCTGATCTATGGCTTCTCCGAAGACGCCGTGGCTGCCGCGAAAGTGGTGGCTGACTTTGCGAAGACCAACGACAAGTTGGTGATTCGCGGTGGCGCTTTCGGTGGTAAAGCCCTGGACGTCAACGGCGTGAAGCAACTGGCCAACATTCCTTCCAAGGAAGTTCTGCTGGCTCAGATTTGTGGCTTGCTTATGTCCCCCATGTCGCGTACAGCCGTTGTGCTGGGCGCACTGGCGGCGAAAAAAGGCGAAGGCGCAGCCGCACCGGCCGCCGAACCTGCAGCAGCTTGATAGCTGGGCAGTCAACCAACACAATTGTTAGGAAATCAAAATGGCATTCGATAAAGACGCATTTTTGACCGCGCTGGACAGCATGACGGTTCTGGAACTCAATGACCTGGTGAAGGCCATTGAAGAGAAGTTTGGCGTGAGCGCTGCAGCTATGGCTGCTCCTGCTGCCGCTGGTGGTGGCGCTGGCGCCGCTGCTGCTGAAGAAAAGACGGAATTCAACGTGGTGCTGACCGAAGCCGGCGCCAACAAGGTGTCCGTCATCAAGGCAGTGCGCGAAATCACCGGCCTGGGCCTCAAGGAAGCCAAGGACCTGGTGGACGGCGCTCCCAAGAACGTCAAGGAAGGCATTGCCAAGGCCGACGCCGAAGCAGCCGTCAAGAAGCTGGTGGAAGCCGGCGCCAAGGCCGAACTCAAGTAATTCGGTCTTGCTCAAGGGCTGGAGTGCTCCTCAAAGGGCCTCCAGCCTTTGGTGCTTTCAGAGAGCACCCGTAAGCCCCGTCTGCAACGAGGCTTTCGAGTGTCTTCTGACAACCCCGACAGCAGAAGACGCCTTGGTTCGGGTGATGTGCAACGCATCACCGTCCGCCATGGTTGGTAGTGGCCAACCGCCAAGCCCGTAAGGACCACGCTCCTTGCGGGTCAGTCGTCGAAGACCCAGGACTCATGTCTTTGCCCGGAGATCTCATGGCCTATTCCTACACCGAACGCAAGCGAATTCGCAAAAGTTTCGGCACCCGCGATAGCGTGCTCGAAGTTCCTTATCTGCTGCAGATGCAGAAGGACGCATACACCGCTTTCCTGCAGGCAGATACAGCACCCCAGAAAAGAACCATCGAAGGCCTTCAGGCTGCATTCGACGCTGCCTTCCCCATCGTCTCCCACAACGGTTTTGTGGAGATGAAGTTCATTGAGTACAACCTGGCAAAGCCGGCCTTCGATGTGCGTGAGTGCCAGACCCGTGGTCTGACGTTCGCCTCGGCCGTGCGCGCCAAGGTGCAACTGATCATCTATGACCGCGAGTCCTCGACGTCGCAGTCCAAGGTGGTCAAGGAAGTGAAGGAGCAAGAGGTCTACATGGGTGAAGTGCCCCTGATGACCGACAAGGGCTCGTTCATCATCAACGGCACGGAGCGCGTGATCGTGTCGCAGCTGCACCGTTCGCCAGGCGTGTTTTTCGAGCATGACAAGGGCAAGACCCACAGCTCGGGCAAGCTGCTGTTCTCGGCTCGGATCATCCCGTACCGCGGCTCCTGGCTCGACTTCGAGTTCGACCCCAAGGACATCCTGTACTTCCGCGTGGACCGTCGCCGCAAGATGCCGGTCACGATTCTGCTCAAGGCCATCGGCCTGAACCCCGAGTCCATCCTGGCGAACTTCTTCGTCAACGACAACTTCCGTCTGATGGACAGCGGTGCGCAGATGGAGTTTGTCTCCGAGCGCCTGCGTGGCGAAGTGGCACGTTTCGACATCACCGACAAGTCGGGCAAGGTGGTTGTGGCCAAGGACAAGCGCGTCACGGCCCGTCACACCCGCGAACTGGAGCAGTCTGGCACCACGCACATCAGCGTGCCCGAAGACTTCCTGATTGGCCGTGTGGTCGCTCGCAACATTGTGGACGCCGACACGGGCGAAATCATCGCCAAGGCCAATGAAGAACTGACTGAAGCGCTGCTCAAGAAGCTGCGTACTGCCGGCGTGCAAGACCTGCAGGTCATCTACACGAACGAACTGGACCAAGGCGCCTACATCTCGCAGACCCTGCGTATCGATGAAACGGTGGACGAGTTCGCTGCCCGCGTGGCCATCTACCGCATGATGCGCCCCGGCGAGCCGCCGACAGAAGACGCCGTGCAGGCCCTGTTCCAGCGCCTGTTCTACAACCCCGACACGTACGACCTGTCGCGCGTGGGCCGCATGAAGTTCAACGCCAAGATTGGCCGCGACGAATCCACCGGCCCCATGGTGCTGTCCAACGAAGACATCTTGGCCGTGGTCAAGATCCTGGTGGATCTGCGCAACGGCAACGGCGAAGTCGATGACATAGATCACTTGGGCAACCGCCGCGTGCGTTGCGTGGGCGAACTGGCCGAAAACCAGTACCGCACAGGCCTGGCGCGTATCGAAAAGGCTGTGAAGGAGCGTCTGGGCCAGGCCGAGCAAGAGCCGCTGATGCCCCATGACCTGATCAACAGCAAGCCGATCTCGGCAGCGCTGAAGGAGTTCTTCGGCGCATCGCAGCTGTCACAGTTCATGGACCAGACCAACCCGCTGGCGGAAATCACGCACAAGCGCCGTGTATCTGCCCTCGGCCCAGGCGGTCTGACCCGTGAGCGCGCAGGCTTTGAAGTGCGTGACGTGCACGTGACCCACTATGGTCGCGTCTGCCCTATCGAAACGCCTGAAGGTCCGAACATTGGTCTGATCAACTCGCTGGCTCTGTACGCCCGCCTGAACGAGTACGGTTTCATCGAGACACCGTACCGCCGCGTGGTGGACGGCAAGGTGACCAACGACATCGACTATCTGTCGGCGATCGAAGAAGGCAAATACGTGATTGCGCAGGCCAATGCGCAGCTCGACAAGGACGGTCGTCTGACGGGCGAACTGGTCTCAGCCCGTGAAAAGGGTGAGTCGATTCTGTGCGGCGCAGACCGTGTGCAGTACATGGACGTGTCGCCCGCGCAGATCGTGTCGGTGGCAGCCTCGCTGGTGCCATTCCTGGAGCACGATGACGCGAACCGCGCGTTGATGGGCGCCAACATGTCGCGCCAGGCCGTGCCTGTGCTGCGTCCTGAAAAGCCCCTGGTCGGTACGGGCATCGAACGTGTGGCCGCTGTGGACTCGGGCACCGTGGTGACCGCTACACGTGGTGGTATCGTGGATTACGTGGATGCCACCCGTATCGTGGTCCGCGTGAACGACGACGAAGCCGTGGCCGGTGAAGTGGGTGTGGACATCTACAACCTCATCAAGTACCAGCGTTCCAACCAGAACACCAACATCCACCAGCGTCCTATCGTCAAGAAGGGTGACAAGCTGGTCAAGGGTGACGTTGTGGCCGACGGTGCATCGACGGACTTTGGCGAAATCGCCATTGGCCAGAATATGCTGATCGCGTTCATGCCCTGGAACGGCTACAACTTCGAAGACTCGATCCTGATCTCCGAACGCGTGGTGTCCGAAGACCGCTACACCTCGATCCACATCGAAGAGCTGGTGGTCATGGCTCGCGACACGAAGCTGGGTGCAGAAGAAATCACACGCGACATTCCGAACCTGTCGGAACAGCAACTGAACCGTCTGGACGAGTCCGGCATCATCTACGTGGGCGCCGAAGTGCAACCCGGCGACACGCTGGTCGGCAAGGTCACGCCCAAGGGCGAAACCACCCTCACGCCTGAAGAGAAGCTGCTGCGCGCCATCTTCGGCGAGAAGGCTTCCGACGTGAAGGACACGTCGCTGCGCGTGGACCAGGGTTCGTCCGGCACCGTGATCGACGTGCAGGTGTTCACACGTGAAGGCATCCAGCGCGACAAGCGTGCCCAGCAGATCATCGACGATGAACTCAAGCGCTTCCGTCTGGACCTGAACGATCAGCTGCGCATCGTGGAGGCCGACGCCTTTGATCGTATCGAGAAGCTGCTGACCGGCCGCGTGGCCAACGGCGGCCCACAGAAGCTCGCCAAGGGCACGAAGATCGACAAGGCCTATCTGGCTTCCGTCGAGAAGTTCCACTGGTTCGACATCCGCCCTGCGGAAGACGAAGTCGCCACCCAGCTCGAATCCATCAAGAACGCGCTGGAGCAAACTCGCCACAGCTTCGACCTGGCCTTTGAAGAAAAGCGCAAGAAGCTCACGCAAGGCGACGAGCTGCCTGCTGGCGTGCTCAAGATGGTCAAGGTGTACCTTGCCGTCAAGCGCCGTCTGCAGCCTGGCGACAAAATGGCTGGCCGCCACGGTAACAAGGGTGTGGTGTCCAAGATCGTTCCGGTCGAAGACATGCCCTACATGGCCGACGGCACGCCTGCCGACATCGTTCTGAACCCGCTGGGCGTGCCCTCGCGGATGAACATTGGTCAGGTGCTGGAAGTCCACCTGGGCTGGGCCGGCAAGGGCATTGGTCAGCGCATTGGCAACATGCTCCAGGAGCAGGCCAAGGCGTCCGAGCTGCGCACCTTCCTCGAAGAGGTGTACAACTCGCGCGGCCGCAAGGAAGACCTGTCGCAACTGAGCGACGACGACCTGATGGCCATGGCGGAAAACCTGACGAGTGGTGTGCCTTACGCCACCCCCGTGTTCGATGGTGCTTCGGAAGAAGAAATCAAGGACATGCTCAAGATCGCCTACCCGGACGATATTGCTGAGCGCAAGGGCCTGACACCGACCCGCACACAGGCTTATCTGTTTGATGGCCGCACGGGCGAGCGCTTTGAGCGCCCGACCACCATCGGCTACATGCACTACCTGAAGCTGCACCACTTGGTGGACGACAAGATGCACGCCCGCTCGACCGGTCCTTACTCGCTCGTCACGCAGCAGCCGCTGGGTGGTAAGGCGCAGTTCGGTGGCCAGCGTTTCGGGGAAATGGAAGTGTGGGCGCTGGAAGCTTACGGCGCCGCCTACGTGCTGCAGGAAATGCTGACCGTGAAGTCCGACGACGTCGTGGGCCGTACCAAGGTGTACGAGTCCATCGTCAAGGGCGAACACGCCATCGAAGCCGGCATGCCGGAATCGTTCAACGTGCTGGTCAAGGAAATCCGTTCGCTGGGCCTGGACATCGAGCTGGAACGCTCCTAAGCAGAAAAGGAAAGAGTCACTATGAAATCGCTACTCGACCTGTTCAAGCAATTCACGCCGGACGAGCATTTCGATGCCATCCGCATCGGCATGGCTTCGCCCGAAAAGATCCGTTCGTGGTCTTTCGGCGAAGTGAAGAAGCCCGAAACCATCAACTACCGCACATTCAAGCCCGAGCGTGACGGTCTGTTCTGCGCCAAGATTTTTGGTCCTATCAAGGACTACGAATGCCTGTGCGGCAAGTACAAGCGCCTCAAGCACCGCGGTGTGATCTGCGAGAAGTGCGGCGTTGAAGTCACGCAGACCAAGGTGCGTCGCGAGCGCATGGGCCACATTGATCTGGCCGCACCTTGCGCTCACATCTGGTTCCTGAAGTCGCTGCCTTCGCGTCTGGGCCTGGTGCTCGACATGACGCTGCGCGACATCGAACGCGTGCTGTACTTTGAAGCCTACGTGGTGACCGACCCCGGCATGACCCCGCTGAAGAAGTTCAGCATCATGTCCGAGGACGACTACGACGCCAAGCGCAAGGAATACGGCGACGAGTTCATCGCCAAGATGGGCGCCGAAGGCATCAAGGACCTGCTGGAATCCATCGACATCGACCTGTCGATCGAACGCCTGCGCGGCGACCTGACCGGCTCCGAAGTCAAGGTCAAGAAGAACGCCAAGCGCCTGAAGGTGCTCGAAGCCTTCAAGAAGTCGGGCATCAAGCCCGAGTGGATGGTGCTCGAAGTGCTGCCAGTGCTGCCACCGGACCTGCGTCCGCTGGTGCCGCTGGACGGCGGCCGCTTCGCGACCTCCGACCTGAACGATCTGTACCGCCGCGTCATCAACCGCAACTCGCGTCTGCGCCGCCTGCTGGAGCTGAAGGCCCCTGAAATCATCGCCCGCAACGAAAAGCGGATGCTGCAGGAAGCCGTCGACTCGCTGCTGGACAACGGCCGCCGTGGCAAGGCCATGACGGGCGCCAACAAGCGTGCGCTGAAGTCGCTGGCTGACATGATCAAGGGCAAGTCCGGCCGTTTCCGCCAGAACTTGCTGGGCAAGCGCGTGGACTACTCCGGTCGTTCCGTGATCACCGTGGGCCCAACGCTCAAGCTGCATCAGTGCGGTCTGCCCAAGCTGATGGCGCTGGAGCTGTTCAAGCCTTTCATCTTCTCGCGCCTCGAAGCCATGGGCATCGCGACGACGATCAAGGCCGCCAAGAAGGAAGTCGAATCCGGCACCCCCGTGGTGTGGGACATCCTGGAAGAGGTCATCAAGGAACACCCCGTGATGCTGAACCGTGCACCTACGCTGCACCGTTTGGGTATCCAGGCCTTTGAACCCATCCTGATCGAAGGCAAGGCCATCCAGCTGCACCCCCTCGTCTGCGCCGCCTTCAACGCCGACTTCGACGGTGACCAGATGGCTGTGCACGTCCCGCTGTCGGTGGAAGCACAAATGGAAGCCCGCACGCTGATGCTGGCCTCCAACAACGTGCTGTTCCCCGCCTCGGGCGAACCCTCCATCGTGCCTTCGCAGGACGTGGTGCTGGGTCTGTACTACGCCACCCGTGACCGTATCAACGGCAAGGGTGAAGGCCTGGTGTTCGCTGACACCGGCGAAGTGCAGCGTGCCCTGGACGCTGGTCAGGTCGAACTGGCTGCCAAGATCACGGTGCGCATGACCGAGTGGACCAAGGACAAGGCCACGGGCGAATTTGTGCCCTCGACCTCGCTGGTGGAAACCACCGCAGGCCGCGCACTGCTGTCCGAGATCCTGCCCAAGGGTCTGCCGTTCAGCAACATGAACAAGGCGCTGAAGAAGAAGGAAATCTCCAAGCTCATCAACGTGAGCTTCCGCAAGTGCGGCCTGAAGGAAACCGTGGTGTTTGCAGACAAACTGCTGCAAAACGGTTTCCGCCTGGCTACGCGCGCCGGTATCTCCATTGCCATCGACGACATGCTGGTGCCTCCGCAGAAGGCCGGCATCATTGAGCGCTCCGAGAAGGAAGTCAAAGAGATCGAACAGCAGTACGTGTCCGGTCTGGTGACGTCTGGCGAGCGCTACAACAAGGTGGTGGATATCTGGGGCAAGGCCGGCGACGAAGTGTCCAAGGTGATGATGGCCCAGCTGTCCAAGCAAAAGGTCACCGACCGCCACGGCAAGGAAGTGGACCAGGAGTCTTTCAACTCCATCTACATGATGGCCGACTCCGGTGCCCGGGGCTCTGCGGCCCAGATCCGTCAGGTGGCTGGTATGCGGGGTCTGATGGCCAAGCCAGACGGCTCGATCATCGAGACGCCCATTACCGCGAACTTCCGCGAAGGTCTGAACGTGCTGGAGTACTTCATCTCCACCCACGGTGCCCGTAAGGGTCTGGCAGATACGGCGCTGAAGACGGCGAACTCCGGTTACCTCACCCGCCGTCTGGTGGACGTGACGCAAGACCTGGTTGTGACCGAAGAGGATTGCGGCACGGCCAATGGTTCGCTGATGCGCGCCATCGTCGAAGGCGGTGAAGTGATCGAATCGCTGCGCGAGCGTATCCTGGGCCGCACTGCGGCTGAGGACGTGCTGCACCCCGAGAACCGTGCGGTGCTGGTCGAAGCTGGTGTGATGCTGGACGAAGACCTGATCGAAGAGCTCGAAGCCGCTGGCGTGGACGAAGTGAAGGTGCGCACGGCCCTGACCTGCGAAACCCGCTACGGCCTGTGCGCCAAGTGCTACGGCCGCGACCTGGGCCGCGGTGGCCTGATCAACCTCGGCGAAGCCGTGGGTGTGATCGCTGCCCAGTCCATCGGCGAGCCCGGCACGCAGCTGACCATGCGTACGTTCCACATCGGCGGTGCCGCTTCGCGTGCAGCCATCGCGTCGAGCGTGGAAGCCAAGTCCAACGGCGTGATCGGCTTCAACGCCACGATGCGCTACGTGAGCAACACCAAGGGCGAGCTGGTGGTGATTGCACGTTCGGGTGAAATCATCATCCAGGACGAGCATGGCCGCGAGCGTGAGCGCCACAAGGTGCCTTACGGTGCGACGCTGACGGTGAAGGCCGACCAGCAGATCAAGGCCGGTACGATCCTGGCCAACTGGGATCCGCTGACGCGACCCATCATCACCGAGTTCGCCGGCCAGACCAAGTTCGAGAACGTCGAAGAAGGCCTGACGGTGGCCAAGCAGGTCGATGAAGTGACCGGTCTGTCCACGCTGGTGGTGATCGATCCGAAGCGCCGTGGTGCCGCCAAGGTGGTGCGTCCGCAGGTGAAGCTGATCGACGCCCAGGGCAACGAAGTGAAGATCCCTGGTACCGACCACTCGGTGACCATCGGCTTCCAGGTCGGTGCTCTGATCCAGGTGCGCGATGGCCAGGACGTGGGCCCTGGCGAAGTGCTGGCGCGTATTCCGGTCGAAGGCCAGAAGACCCGCGACATTACCGGCGGTCTGCCCCGCGTGGCCGAGCTGTTCGAAGCCCGTACGCCGAAGGACAAGGGCACCCTGGCCGAAATGACCGGTACCGTGTCGTTCGGCAAGGAAACCAAGGGCAAGGTTCGCCTGCAGATCACTGACCCTGAAGGTCGCGTGTTCGAAGAGCTCGTGCCCAAGGAAAAGAACATCCTGGTGCACGAAGGCCAGGTGGTGAACAAGGGCGAATCGATTGTGGACGGCCCGGCCGACCCACAAGACATTCTGCGTTTGCTGGGTATCGAAGAACTCTCGCGCTACATCGTCGATGAAGTGCAGGACGTGTACCGCTTGCAGGGCGTGAAGATCAACGACAAGCACATCGAGGTGATCGTTCGCCAGATGCTGCGCCGCGTCGTGGTCGAGAACGTCGGCGAGTCGAACTACATTGCCGGCGAGCAGGTCGAGCGCTCCGAGATCCTCAACACCAACGAGGCACTGCAGGCCGAGGGCAAGATCCCTGCGACTTACAGCAACCTGTTGCTGGGTATCACGAAGGCATCTCTGTCTACCGACTCGTTCATCTCGGCCGCTTCCTTCCAGGAAACGACCCGCGTGCTTACCGAGGCTGCCATCATGGGCAAGCGCGACGAGCTGCGTGGCCTGAAGGAAAACGTGATCGTGGGTCGCCTGATCCCTGCCGGTACGGGTCTGGCCTACCACCAGGCACGCAAGGCCAAGGACGCCATGGACGACGCCGAGCGCCGCGCCATCGCCGAAGCCGAAGCCGCCGAAATGGCAGCCCAGTCGGACGCCTCGGATGTGGACAGTGGCAGCGTCACTGCCACCGACGCAGCGGCGGACTGATAGAAAACAGCAAGGCCTCCCTCAGGCCCTGCTGCGGTCGCCACAGCGCCCCCGTCCTGTCCCAGGCAGGCCGGGGGCGTTTTTGATGGACGCGTGTCTTTTCACCGCCCGTCGTTTGTTTCAACTTTCTGTTTTTCGGGCCGCGACGGGTGCAGCAGCATCCGCTCCGGCAACTGTGCATGCTGTGGTCGTCGCCCCTCTTCTGGATTGCTTTTGCCGTCTTTCTGTTCTGGGCCCTGGGGGCCTACAACCGTCTGATGCGTCTGCGCTCGGCCGTCGTTCAGTCGTTCGGCAGTTTTGATGCACACATGGTGCGGCTGGTGGCCTTGCTTGGCGAGTTCGGGGCGGCGCAGACCGTACAGCGCGGCAGTTTGCTGGCCGATGCAGGTGCGCAAGAGTTGGCTGCGCTGCAGGGTGCCGTGACGCAATTGAGTGCCTCGCTGGCCGTGGCACGCGCCCGCCCGCTGCAGGGTGACGCGGTGGCAGCATTGACCGCCGCCCGCGAAGTGCTGCGAGCAACCTGGGCCACCGCCTTGCAGAAGTTGCTGGCCGACCCTGCACAGCCAACAGCGTTGGCCTCGACTGCAGATACCGCTACGGTGACCCCAGGGTCTGCGCCCGTGGTCCTGTCCGTGTGGCAGGTGCGCTGGGACGAACACGCCGTGCAGAACGAGCAAGCGATTCGCGTGTTCAATGAGGCCGTGGTGCAGTACAACAGTGCCATTGCCCAGTTTCCGGCCAGCCTGCTGGCCTGGGTGTTCGGGTTCAAGGCGGCACGTGCGCTGTAACCCGTTTTCAGGATCACGATGACTCCACCTCCCCACCACCGTCCCCGCCGCACCGGTGGCAATGCGCCTCGTCCCGTGCGCGCAGGCTCCGGCCAGCAGTCTCCGCAGGCGGGTTCTGCTGCGGTCTCACCCGATAGGGCGACTTCGTCGAGTGCCCCGACGGTTCCTCTGTGGCGGTTGCTGACAGCGGTGGCTGGCGCCTTGCAGGCGATCCGGGGTGGGCAGTCCGGCACCGCAGCGCTGGCGGCCATAGAGATCGCGCTGCGCCCTGGCGCGCAAGCCCTGCTGTTCCAGGTATTGCGCCAGGCTGGGCGGGCCGAGGCCCTGCGCCGACAGCTGGCCGCCCGTGCCCCCGCACCCGCCGCCGATGCGCTGCTGTGCAGCGCGCTGGCGCTGTGCTGGGACCCGCAGGCCTCGCCCTATGAACCCTTCACCCTGGTGAACCAGGCGGTGGAGGCGGCCAAGCACCACCCGGCCACCCGCGCGCAGGCCTCGTTCATCAACGGCTGCCTGCGCCGTTTTCTGCGCGAGCGCGACGCCCTGGTGGCCGCCACCGACAACGATCCCGTGGCGCGCTGGAACCATCCGGCGTGGTGGGTGCAGCGCCTGCGCAAGGACCACCCCCAGCACTGGGAGCAGATCCTGCAGGCCAACAATGCCCACGCACCCATGGTGTTGCGGGTCAATGAACAAAAATGCACGGTAGCGCAGTATTTACATGCCTTGGATGCTATTGGTTTAGGAGCGATTGCGGTGGGCCAGCATGGCGTCGCGCTGCGCCAGGCGATGCCCGTTCAGTCGCTGCCACACTTTGCGGAGGGCTGGGTGTCCGTGCAGGACGCCGCCGCCCAGCAGGCGGCTCCTTTGCTGCTGCAAGGGCTGGATCTGAGTCAGCCCTTGCGCGTGCTCGACGCCTGCGCCGCCCCCGGCGGCAAGACGGCGCACTTGCTGGAGATGGCGGGTCCGCAGTCTCCCTTGCAGGTCACGGCGCTGGAGATCGATGCCACACGCAGCGTCCGTATTGGTGAAACCCTGCAGCGCCTGGGGCTGATGGCCCAGGTCTTGGTGGCCGATGCTGCCCGCCCGCAAGACTGGTGGCAGTCGCAGTGCGGCGGCGTGCCGTTCGACGCCATCCTGCTCGACGCACCGTGCACCGCGTCCGGCATTGTGCGTCGCCATCCGGACGTGCGCTGGCTGCGCCGTGAATCCGACATTGCCCAGCTGGCAACCCTGCAGGCGGCCCTGCTCAAGGCCCTGTGGCCGCTGTTGCGTCCGGGCGGGCGCCTGCTGTATTGCACTTGTTCCGTCTTCCGGGCAGAGGGTGATGCCCAGGTGCAAACGTTTCTTGCACACAACACCGATGCGCAAATGCTGCCGTCGCCGGGGCATTTAATTCCCGGCAACGCGGACAAGGTCGGGGCTGTCCCGGACAATCTGACCGGTGACCACGACGGCTTTTTTTACGCACTGTTGCAAAAATCGGCGCAATGAGCCCCGGGACATGCGCTGGTGGCTGGTGTGCGCATGGTTTGTGCTGTTTTGGGGGACGGTGCTCTGCTGGGTGCCGCAGGCCGTAGCGGCACAGGCGGCCTCCTCCGAGGTGGGTGACCTGCGCCTTGAACGCGGGGACGATGGTCTGTACCTGAGTGCCAACCTGCAATTTGAACTGCCCGAGCTGGCTGAAGACGCCTTGCAAAAAGGCATTCCCATGTTCTTCGTGGCCGACGCCCAGGTGCTGCGCGACCGCTGGTACTGGTCCGACCGGCAGGTGGCCGAGACCACCCGGTACTTCCGCCTGAGCTACCAGCCGCTCACCCGCCGTTGGCGTCTCAACATCTCCTCCACGCCTTTCACCAACAGCGGGCTGGGCGTGGTGCTGGGTCAGAATTTTGACAATTACGCCGATGCCTTGTCGTCGATTCAGCGTTTTTCACGTTGGAAGATCGCCGAACGCGATGTGATCGAGTCCGATGCCGTGCATACGGTGAACTTCCGCTTCCGCCTCGATATGTCCCAGCTGCCCCGTCCTTTCCAGATCGGCGCGGTCGGCCGGTCGGGCTGGAACCTGCTGGTCTCCCGCAGCCAGCGCCTGGGCGCAGAGCCAGCCAAGTGAGCACGTCCCCCCCATCCACCGGCGTTTCGGCATCGACCCACGCCACCGCCCGCCAGTCCCGCGCAGTGCGCTGGGCCGTGGGCGTGGGTGCCGCCATCATGTCGGCCATCGGTCTGGTACTGCTGTTCTTGCTGACGCTGGCCACCAACAACCGCGTGCTGTACGAGCGCAACTACGCCTGGCTCTTCGGCGTCAACGTATTTGTGGCGCTGCTACTGCTGCTGGTGCTGGGCTGGGTGGCGGTGCGATTGGGCTTGCGCCTGCGCAAGGGGCGTTTTGGCAGCCGCCTGCTGGTCAAACTCGCAGCCATTTTTGCGCTGGTGGGGCTCATGCCGGGGTTGCTGATCTATGTGGTGTCCTACCAGTTCGTCACGCGCTCCATCGAAAGCTGGTTCGACGTGAAGGTGGAGGGAGCTCTGTCTGCGGGCGTCAACCTGGCCCGCGTGTCGCTGGACTCGCTGGCCACGGACATGGCCGCCAAGACCCGCAATGCCAGCGCCCAGGTGGCCCAGGTGCCCGACGCCGCTGCAGGCCTGGTGCTGGAGCGTATTCGCGACCAGCTCGGCGCGACCGACGTGGTGCTCTGGAACGCGTCCGGTCAGGCGGTGGCCAGCGCGGGGCAGTCGCGGTTCAGCCTCAACCCCGAGCGGCCCGGCGCTGCCTTGCTGCGCACGGCGCGCCAGCAGCGCGCCACGGCGCAGATCGAAGGGCTGGACGACATTGCCGACCCGGCTGCGGCGCAGAACGCGCGGGTCAAGGTGCTGGCCCTGGTCAGCAGCCCCAGCGTGGGCCTGTTGATGGAGCCGCGCTATCTGCAGGCCACCTTGCCCCTACCGCCAGCCTTGGTGGCCAACGCCATCGCCGTGCAGGAGGCCAATCGTGAATACCAGGAGCGTGCGCTGGCCCGGGGCGGGCTGCGGCGCATGTATGTGGGCACGCTCACGCTGAGTCTGTTCCTGGCGGTGTTCGGCGCTGTGCTACTGGCGGTGCTGCTGGGCAACCAGCTGGCGCGGCCTTTGTTGGTGCTTGCAGAGGGGGTGCGCGAGGTGGCTGCGGGCAATCTGAGTCCCAAGGCCGCGCTGCAAAGCAAAGATGAGTTGGGTGGGCTGACGCGCTCGTTCGCGCTCATGACCCAGCAACTGGCAGACGCGCGCCAGGCGGTGGAGCAGAGCATGGGCGAGGTCGATGCCTCCCGCGCCAACCTGCAGACCATTCTGGACAACCTTACGGCGGGTGTCATCGTGCTGGATGCGCAGGGACTGATCCGTTCGTCCAACCCGGGCGCCACCCGCATCCTGCGCGCTCCCATGGCCGCTTATGAGGGGCGGCCGCTGTCCGAAGTGCCGGGCCTCGCGGAGTTTGCCGCGTCGGTCCAGGGCCATTTCGATGCGTTTCTGGGGGACCATGAACGCCATGGCCTAGACCATTGGCAGCAGCCGTTCGAGCTGCATGCCTCCTCCGGCGGCGCCGGACAACACGCCACCAGCCTGGTCGCGCGGGGCGCAGAGCTGCCCGATGCCACCCGACTGTTGGTTTTTGACGACATTTCGGAAATCGTTTCGGCCCAGCGTGCGCAGGCCTGGGGCGAGGTAGCGCGCCGGCTGGCGCACGAAATCAAGAACCCGCTGACCCCCATCCAGCTGTCGGCCGAGCGCCTTGAAATGAAGCTGTCGGGCAAGCTGCCGGACCCTGAACAAGCCATCCTCGCCAAGTCCGTCAAGACCATCGTGGACCAGGTCGATGCGATGAAGCGACTGGTCAACGAGTTCCGCGATTACGCGCGCTTGCCTGCCGCCGAACTGCATGCGCTGGACCTCAATGCCCTGGTCGCCGACGTGCTCCATTTGTATGGGGCAGAAAACGCCACCGTGCCTGTAGAAGCCGAGCTGGACCCGCGCTGCCCCTGGATTGCGGGCGATGCGCAGCAGTTGCGCCAGGTCGTACACAACCTGCTGCAGAACGCCCAGGACTCGACCGAGCAGGCCCGCGCCGGGGCCTCCGAGCCCGTGCCGCCGGTGCGCATCAGCACCCGCTGGAGCGAATCGTCACGCCGTGTGCGGCTCACGGTATCGGACAGCGGCGGGGGCTTTCCGTCCCACATCCTGCAGCGCGCTTTCGAACCCTATGTCACCACCAAACCGCGTGGCACCGGCCTGGGTTTGGCCGTGGTCAAAAAGATCGCAGATGAGCACGGAGCGCGCATCGAACTGTCCAATCGCACCGAAGAAGGCGTGGTGCGCGGCGCCCAAGTGTCGTTATCATTCGCCCCTGAACCAGCGGTGGCGTCATAACAACACCGCCCCGCAGTACCTCCCCAAGGCGCTTCAACACACATGGCAAACATTCTGGTGGTCGACGATGAGCTCGGCATTCGCGATCTGCTGTCGGAAATCCTGAACGACGAAGGTCACAGCGTAGACCTCGCAGAAAATGCGACCCAGGCCCGAGCCGCCCGGGCAGGCAACAGCTATGACCTGGTGCTGCTGGACATCTGGATGCCCGACACCGACGGCGTCTCGTTGCTCAAAGAGTGGGCGACTGCGGGCGTGCTCACCATGCCGGTCATCATGATGAGCGGCCACGCCACCATCGACACGGCGGTGGAGGCCACGCGCATCGGCGCCTTCTCGTTCCTCGAGAAACCCATCACCCTGCAAAAGCTGCTCAAGGCCGTGGAGCAGGGCCTGGCCCGCAACGCGGCCCACCAGGCTGCACCCGTGGCTGCCGTGTCTGCACCCGCTGCCGCTCCGGCCGATCCGACGTTCTCGCAGCTGCCTGCCGTTTCTGCGGTGATGGCCGGGGTGGACCCCGGCCCCCATGCCCACCAGGGGTTTGACCTGGATCGCCCCCTGCGCGAAGCGCGCGATGGTTTCGAGAAAGCCTACTTCGAGTTTCACCTGGCCCGCGAAGGCGGCTCCATGACGCGCGTGGCCGAAAAAACGGGCCTGGAGCGCACCCACCTGTACCGCAAGCTGCGCCAGCTGGGCGTGGATCTGGGGCGCGGCAAGCGCGGCTGATCAATTAATTTGTGCCTTTTGCCGGAAGCGCTGATTTTTCTGGCTATAATTTGAGGCTCAGGCCCGGTAGCTCAGTCGGTAGAGCAGAGGATTGAAAATCCTTGTGTCGGTGGTTCGATTCCGCCCCAGGCCACCAAACAAAAGCCCTTGATTTGCAAGAATCAAGGGCTTTTTCAATTTCGTACTGCCGAAGCAGGGCCACACCCAGCTGGGCAGGTGCGCATGCCGAAATCCCGCGTTGCCTTGGTGCTGGTTGCCGCCCGTACCGCGCATTGCCTTCCTTGTTGTCTCTCCCCACGTTCCCCATGCCCCTTCTGCAGGACACCACCCTTGGTATCGACTTCGGCACTTCCAACTCCGCGATGGCGGTGCGGCAGGGCGCGGGCCTGTCGCGGATGGTGGCGCTGGAGGGGGATGCACACACGCTGCCCACGGCGCTGTTCTTCAACGCCGAAGACCAGCGCACGCACTTTGGGCGCGATGCGGTGGCGCAGTACCTCGCGGGCACGGAAGGGCGGCTGATGCGCTCGCTCAAGAGCCTGCTGGGCAGTGCGCTGCTGCAGGACAAAACCGCAGTGCACAACCAGCTGGTCAGCTACCAGGACATCATCGGCCTCTTCTTGCGGATGCTGGCGCAGAAGGCCCGCGACGAACTCGGTGGCACGCCCGGGCGGGTGGTGATGGGGCGGCCGGTGCATTTTGTGGACGGCGATGCCGAGCGCGATCAGCAGGCCGAGGACGCGCTGCGCCAGGCCGCGCTGTCTGCAGGGTTCGAGAACGTGAGCTTCCAGTTCGAGCCCATTGCGGCCGCGCTGGACTACGAGCAGCGCATCGACCGGGAGTCGCTGGTGCTGGTGGTGGACATTGGCGGCGGTACGTCGGACTTCACGGTGGTGCGCCTGGGCCCCGAGCGCATGGCCCGCGCGGACCGCAGCAGCGATGTGCTGGCCACCACTGGCGTGCACATCGGTGGCACGGACTTTGACCGGCGCCTCAGCCTGGACCTGCTCATGCCGCTGCTGGGCTTTCGCCACATCGGTCCGTCGGGGCGCGAGGTGCCCAGCCGCGTGTTTTTCGACCTCTCGACCTGGCACCTGATCCAGTGGCTTTATTCGCCGCGCGCACTGCGTGATGCGCAGAACCTGCGTACCGACTATGCCGATGCCGCGCTGCATGCCCGGCTGATGCGGGTGTTGAACGAGCGGCTGGGCCACCGCCTGGCCAACACGGTGGAGCAGGCCAAGATCGCGGCTTCTCTGGCCGATGCCGAGGCGCCTATGCCGCTGGACTGGGTCGAGGCTGGGCTCGGCGCCGCCATCACGCCGCCCGGATTGGCGCAGTCCCTGGCGCAGCCGCTGGAACAGGTGGTGGCCTGCGCGCGCGACTGCCTGCAGATGGCGGGACTGGGCGATGGGGGGGTGGATGCGATCTACCTGACCGGGGGCTCGTCGGCATTGCGGCCCCTGCGCCAGGCACTGCGCACGGCCTTCCCGGCAACTCCGCAAGTGGAGGGTGATCTGTTCGGCGGGGTGGCTGCGGGCCTGGCGGTTTCGCGGTAGTCATGCCATCCAGTTTGCTATCAATTGAATAGCTGATACGGCATATTGCACTAGCGCTACCGCCACAAATCATCGCAAACACTGCCCGGGAGCATCTGGAGTCAGTCCTGTACGCCATCCCCGCGCTTCCACTCCAGCGCGGTGTCGTACAGCACGTTGCGCGATGCGCCCGTGATCTCGGCGGCCAGGCGCACGGCGGTCTTCAGGGGCAGCTCGGCCAGCAACAGGCGCAGCACGCGGTGGCTGTCGCCCGCGTCGCTGACCACAGGGACCGGGTGCAGCAGCACCACGAATTCGCCGCGCGAGCGCTGGGGCGACCCATCCAGCCACGCCGTCAGCGCCTGCGCGGGCTGGGTGGTGACTTCTTCAAACTGCTTGGTCAGCTCGCGCGCCAGGGTGACGGGGCGCTCGCCCAATACGGCCAGGGCCTGGGCCAGCTCGCCGATGCGGTGGGGCGCTTCGAGCAGCACCACGCACCGGGGCTCCTGGGCCAGCTGCTGCGCAATCACGTTGGCACGCTCCGCGTTCTTGACGGGCAGGAATCCTGCAAACACAAAGCCGCCGTGTTCGGTGCTGTGGGCCACGGCACCGGCCACGCTCAATGCGGTGGTGATGCTGCTGGCGCCCGGCAGGGGCACGGCACGCAGGCCCGCCGCCTGCACGGCAGCCACCAGACGTGCGCCGGGGTCGCTCACGCCGGGGGTGCCTGCGTCGCTCACATAGGCCACGCGCTGGCCCTGCTGCAGCCGGTGCACCACGTTCTGCGCGGCTTCGGCCTCGTTGTGCTGGTGCACAGCCAGCAGCTGGCTGGCGCCCTTGTCGATGCCGTAGGCGCGCAGCATCGACTGCGTATGGCGCGTGTCTTCGCAGGCCACCGTGTCGGCCAGTTGCAGCACATGCAGTGCGCGCAAGGTGATGTCGGCCAGGTTGCCGATGGGCGTGGCCACCACGTACAGCGCGCCCTGCGGATAATGCTGCGCAGCGGCGGCGTCGTGCGCCGCACCCTGGGCTGAAGCGAAAGATGCGCTCAATGAATTTCCTTGGAAAAAGACCACCGGCCGTTGCCACCCCGGGGGCTGCCAAAAAAGCCACCACACGTGAGCGGGGCAACGCTGCCGAGGACCAGGCATTGGCCCATCTGCAGGCAGCGGGACTGCAACTGGCGGTACGCAATTATCGGACGCCCGGACGCGGCGGGGGCGAGATTGATCTGGTGATGCGTGACCGGGATGGCACCCTGGTGTTTGTGGAGGTGCGTAGCCGCGCGCATGGCGGCTTTGGCGGCGCCGGTGCCAGCATCAGCGCGACCAAGCAGCAGCGCATCATCTTTGCCGCACGGCACTACCTGATGCGCTTGCCGTCGCCACCGCCCTGCCGTTTTGACGTGGTGCTGGTGGAGGAGGGGGTGCAGTGGCTCAAGGCGGCGTTCGATGCGCAGTAGCGGCGGGCGCCGTACCGGTCGCCAGCGTAATGCGGGTGGCTACCCTTTGCTACAAAAGCTGTAACACGCGGCGGGTATCATCGGGCCCTCATGCTTGAGCAACGCATCCAACAGCATTTCATCGACAGCGCCGACCTGAAGTACCAGGCCGCGCAGACCCTGAGCCACCCCATTGCCGCTGCCGTACAGGCGGTGCTGGCCTGCGTGACCAGCGGCGGCAAGGTGCTGGCCTGTGGCAACGGCCCGTCCGCCGCCGAAGCGCAGCAGTTTGCCGCCTTTTGCGTGGCGGGCTTTGAACGCGAACGTCCCGAGCTGGCCGCGCTGGCGCTCACATCCGACAACACCCTGCTCACGGCGGCTGCGGGAAGCAACGATGCCACCCAGCAGTTTGCGCGCCAGGTGCGCGCCCTGGGCCAGGCGGGCGATGTGCTGCTGGCCCTGACGGTGCACGGCAACGACCCCAACCTGCTGGCTGCCGCCGAGGCCGCGCACGAGCGCGACATGACCGTGGTGGTGTTGGCGGGCCGCACCGGCGGCAAACTGGCCGCCATGCTGCGGGAGACCGACGTCTTGATCAGCGTGCCCCATGACCGTGCGGCACGCGTGCGCGAAGTCCATACGCTGGTACTGCACTGCATCAGCGACGGCGTGGACGCACAGTTACTTGGTGAACAGGAGATCCCACTATGAACCCGACAACCCTGAATCGCACCCGCCGCGTGGTGGGCACTGCCCTGGCTGCTGCCACGCTGGCCGCTGCACTATCGGCCTGCGCGCCCCTGATCGTGGGCGGCGCTGTGGTCGGCGGCGTGATGGCGGTGGACCGCCGCACGGCCGGCACCCAGATCGAAGACGAAGGCATTGAGCTGCGCGCGGCCAACCGCATCCGCGAAGCCCTGGGCGACCGGGCCCATGTCAATGTGACCAGCTACAACCGCCAGGCCCTGCTGACCGGTGAAGTCGCCACAGCCCAGGACCGCCAGGCGGTGGAGCAGATGGTGTCGCAGGTGGAGAACGTGCGCTCCGTGGTCAACGATCTGGCCGTGATGCCCAGCTCCACCCTGAGCCAGCGGTCCACGGACACCTTCATCACCGGCAAGGTGCGTGCGAGCCTGGTGGACGCGCAGGACATCTCGGCCAATTCCTTCAAGGTGGTGACCGAGCGCAACACCGTCTATCTGATGGGCCGTGTCTCGCAGCGCGAGGCCAACCGTGCCACGGACATCGCCCGGGGCGTGAGTGACGTGCGCAAGGTGGTGCGTGTGTTCGAGATCGTTTCGGAGGAAGAGCTGCGCCGCATCGCGCCGCAACCTGCGCCGGTTACCACGGACACCAAGCCGGCCGGCGGCTGAGGACGGGGTTCAGACCGGAGGGTCAATGTCCCACACCGCAGCGCGTGGTCTGGGACATTTTTCTTGCAGCGCAGCGCTGGGGCTCCGCAACGCTGCCACACGTCGCCGGCGTTGCGCCCGGGGGTGAGGCTGCGACGACGCCTGCTTTGCCCGACCGCCGGGTCTGCCCTTTGTCAGGGTAGACACCGCAGGCGGCTGAGGGGGTTACTTCAAGCGCTGAATCAGGCTGGACGTATCCCAGCGGTTGCCGCCCATCTTCTGCACATCGGCATAGAACTGGTCCACCAGTGCCGTCACCGGCACGCGTGATCCGTTGCGCTTGGCTTCGTCCAGCACCAGTCCCAGGTCCTTGCGCATCCAGTCCACGGCAAAACCAAAGTCGAACTTGCCGTCCACCATGGTCTTGCCACGGTTGTCCATCTGCCAGCTCTGGGCAGCGCCCTTGCCGATCACTTCCAGCACCTGCTTCATGTCCAGCCCGGCGTTCTGGCCAAACGCCACGGCTTCCGACAGGGCCTGCACCAGCCCGGCGATGCAGATCTGGTTGACCATCTTGGCCAACTGGCCCGAGCCGCTGGCACCCAGCAGCGTGAAGGCGCGCGAGAACGCCATGGCCACGGGCTGAGCAGCCTCGAAGGCTGCTGCATCGCCGCCGCACATCACGGTCAGCAGGCCGTTCTGAGCGCCGGCTTGGCCGCCGGACACGGGCGCATCCACAAACTGCAGGCCGAGCGCCTGGGCGGCCGCATACAGCTCGCGGGCCACCTCGGCCGAGGCCGTGGTGTGGTCCACAAAAATCGCGCCGGGCTTCATGCCAGCGAAGGCACCGTCCGCGCCCAGGGTGACCGAGCGCAGGTCGTCGTCATTGCCCACACAGCAGAACACGATGTCGGCGCCTGCCGCCGCCTCGCGGGGCGTGGCTGCATGCTGGGGAGCCTTGGTGCCCGCGTGCTCTGCGCACCACGCTACGGATTTGGTAGCGGTCCGGTTGTACACAGTGACTTCATGGCCAGCCAGCGCCAGGTGGCCTGCCATGGGATAGCCCATCACGCCCAGGCCCAGAAAGGCGACTTTGCGGGAGGGAGTGGTGTCGTAATTGCGGGGGTTAGTGCTTGGCATGGTGTGACGGCAAGATGATGCAAAAGTATGCGTGAAAACGAAAACCCGCCCAGGAGGGCGGGTGAAGCTGCGCGAAGGTGTGTGGACCTGGCTCTGGGGTCAAACGATCGCGAAATGCTCGGTGCCCTGTGCCAGGTCGGGTGACTTGGCGCGCTGGCTGTTGAGCTTGATCTGCAGGCGCAAGTCGTTGAGCGAGTCGGCATTGCGCAGCGCGTCTTCGTAGCTGATGACATTGGCCTCGTAGGCATCGAACAGCGCCTGGTCGAAGGTCTGCATGCCCAGGTTGCGGCTCTTCTTCATGATCTCCTTGATCTCGGAGACCTCGCCCTTGAAGATCAGGTCGGAGATCAGTGGGGTGTTGAGCATCACCTCCACCGCTGCGGCGCGGCCCTTGCCGTCCTGCTTGGGGATCAGGCGCTGCGACACCATGGCGCGCAGGTTGAGCGACAGGTCCATCAACAACTGGGCGCGGCGCTCTTCGGGGAAGAAGTTGATGATCCGGTCCAGCGCCTGGTTGGCGCTGTTGGCGTGCAGCGTGGCCAGGCACAAGTGCCCGGTTTCGGCAAACGCCACCGCATGTTCCATGGTCTCGCGGTCGCGGATTTCGCCCATCAGGATCACGTCGGGCGCCTGCCGCAGCGTGTTCTTCAGCGCTGCTTCCCAGCTGTCGGTATCCAGGCCCACTTCACGCTGCGTCACCACGCAGTTCTTGTGCGGGTGCACAAATTCGATGGGGTCTTCCACCGTGATGATGTGGCCGAACGAGTTCTCGTTGCGCCAGTCCACCATGGCGGCCAGCGTGGTGGACTTGCCCGAGCCCGTGGCACCCACCAGGATGCACAGGCCGCGTTTGGTCATCGTCACTTCCTTGAGCACCTGCGGCACACCCAGGCCGTCGATGGTGGGCAGCGTGAGCGGAATGGTCCGCAGCACCATGCCGACCTTGCCCTGCTGGATGAAAGCGTTGACGCGGAAGCGCCCGATGCCAGCGGGCGAGATGGCGAAGTTGCACTCCTTGGTGCGCTCGAAGTCCGCCACTTGCTTGTCGCTCATGATGGCGCGCGCCAGCGTGAGCGTGTGGTTGGACGTGAGGGGTTGCGGCGACACCTTGGTCACCTTGCCATCGACCTTGATGGCGGGTGGAAACTCTGCCGTGATGAACAAGTCGCTGCCGTTGCGGCTCACCATCAGCTTGAGCAGGTCATTGATGAATTTACTGGCCTGATCGCGTTCCATCAGAAGTTCTCCCGGGGGTGGTCGTCTGCCGGACGATCTTGTGTCGTGGATAGGTGCATCATTTCTGGTTGTCGCTCAGGCGTGCGCTCACCACGCGCAGGCGCAGCGACAGCTTGCGCGCCAGCAGGGCAATCAGGCTGGCGGCCAGTTGCGGATCCTTGGTCATCATGTCGTCCATGGCCTCGGCGGAGAGCACGGCGATCTCGCAGTCGGTGAGTGTGGTGCAGGCCGAAAAGCGGATGCCGCTGTCCAGCAGCGACATCTCGCCCAGGATGTCCCCAGGGCGTGTCTCGGCCAGGCGCAATTGTTCGCCCCAAGGCTGCACGCGGTCCACGGCGATGGTGCCGGTGAGCAGCACCACCATGAAGTTGCCGTACTCATCCTGGCGAATCACGTCGCGATTGGACGGGACGGCCGCAAATTCAAAAAAGCGCTCCATGCGCTCCACGGCGTCCTTGTCCAGGTGCGCCATGTACTTGTCCTTGGCCCACAGGCCTTGCAGCAGTTTGCCGCCCCGGCTGGTAGGCAGGCGCTTGGCGCCCACTTCCACGGCGCGTGCCTCCCAGGGCACCAGCATGGAGTCGTCCACACCCTGGCCCGCAAACGCGGTGGAAAACAGCACGGAATCCGTGTGGTCGTCCGATGGCTTGCCGCTGCGGGCTTTCATTTTCAGAAGGCTCAAAATGCCTTTCATATCGCGCTCCGGTATGCGGCGCCTGCAGGGGCCGCAAAGTCGTTCATGGGGGTGTGCTGTCGGGGGCTCAGCCGGGGAAGTTCTCGGGGATCTTGGCCTTGCTGCGTGCTTCGGCCGGACTGATGATGTTGCGGCGCACGAGGTCGGTCAGGTTCTGGTCCAGCGTCTGCATGCCCACGCTGTTGCTGGTCTGGATGGTGGAGTACATCTGCGCCACCTTGGCCTCGCGGATCAGGTTGCGGATGGCGCTGGTGCCCAGCATGATCTCGTGCGCAGCCACGCGGCCGGAGCCGTCCTTGGTCTTGCACAGCGTTTGCGAGATCACGGCCTGCAGCGATTCGGACAACATCGCGCGCACCATTTCCTTTTCTTCGGCGGGGAACACGTCGATGATCCGGTCGATGGTCTTGGCGGCGCTCGAGGTGTGCAGCGTACCGAACACCAAGTGGCCCGTTTCAGCAGCCGTCATGGCCAGGCGGATGGTTTCCAGGTCGCGCATTTCGCCCACCAGAATGGCGTCCGGGTCTTCGCGCAGTGCGGACTTCAGGGCCGCCGCGAAGGACAGCGTCATCGGGCCGACTTCACGCTGGTTGATCAGGCACTTCTTGGACTCGTGCACGAATTCGATCGGGTCTTCCACCGTGAGGATGTGGCCGTATTCGGATTCGTTGAGGTAGTTGACCATGGCGGCCAGCGTGGTGGACTTGCCCGAGCCCGTGGGGCCGGTCACCAGCACCAGGCCCCGTGGCTTCAAGGCCAGGTCGCCGAAGATCTTGGGGGCGTTGAGCTGCTCCAGCGTCAGGATCTTGCTCGGAATCGTCCGGAACACGGCGGCCGCGCCCCGGTTCTGGTTGAAGGCGTTGACGCGGAAGCGGGCCAGGCCTTCGATCTCGAAGGAAAAGTCCACCTCCAGGAACTCTTCATACGTCTTGCGCTGCGCGTCGCTCATGATGTCGTACACCATGGCATGCACCGTCTTGTGGTCCAGCGCATCGACGTTGATACGCCGCACGTCGCCGTGGACCCGGATCATGGGCGGCAGACCGGCGGAGAGGTGCAGGTCGGAGGCCTTGTTCTTCACGCTGAACGCGAGCAATTGGGTAATGTCCACGGAGTCCCTCTATCGTTTGGTACGCTTGCCAAACATTATGACCACGATTGCTAACAACCTCCAACAGGTTATGGGCCGGATCGCCCAGGCGTGCCGGGCTGCCGGGCGCGACCCGGGCCAGGTGGGCCTGCTGGCCGTTTCCAAGACCTTTGGCGCCGATGCAGTGCTGGAGGCGGTGGCCGCAGGCCAGCGCGCCTTTGGCGAGAACTACATCCAGGAGGGCGTGGACAAGATCGCCGCCGTGCGGGCTGCCTTGCCCGGCGTCGCGCTGCAGTGGCACTGCATTGGCCCTATCCAGAGCAACAAGACCCGCCTGGTGGCCGAGCACTTTGACTGGGTGCATACGGTGGATCGGCTCAAGATCGCCGAGCGCCTGTCGGCCCAGCGGCCCGATCACCTGCCGCCGCTGCAGGTATGTATCCAGGTCAACATCGACGGTGGGCCCACCAAGTCGGGCGTGGCCCCGGCCGAGGCCCTGGATCTGGTGCGCGCTGTCGCAAAACTGCCACGACTGGTGGTGCGAGGACTCATGAGCATTCCGGACCATGCTCCTGAGTTTGAAGCGCAATTGGCAATCCACACTAGCGCCAGAAGGCTATTTGACGAGATATCGGCAGTGGGAGAGCCAGGCCTGGGGCAGTTTGACACCCTGTCCCTGGGCATGACGGCCGACCTGGAGGCCGCCATTCAGGCAGGCAGCACGCTGGTGCGCGTGGGCACCGGCGTGTTTGGTGGCCGGACCTACCCCGCCGCCTGAGCGGGCTCAGCCCGGCAGCGTGAAGCGCGCCACGCAGTCCAGCGCCGCTGTCACATCCGCCTCACTCACATCCAAGTGCGTCACCCAGCGCAGCCGGGTGGCGCCGCCATACAGGCTGCTGGTCACGCGCACGCCGTGCTGCGCCAGCCAGGCGGTGAAGGCTGGGGCCACCTCCGGGTGCAGGTCGGTGAAGAGGATGTTGGTCTGCCACGGCAGCACGGTGAGCTTGCCCTGCAGCACGGGGTGGCTGCGGTTGGCTTCGGCCAGCCCTTGGGCCAGCCGGTCCAGGCGGGCGTGGTCTTCCGCCAGGCGCCGCACATGGTGCTGCAGCGCGTAGTGGCCGGCAGCCGCCAGGACACCCGCCTGCCGCATGCCACCGCCCAGGATCTTGCGGGTGCGGCGCGCCTGCCGGATGAAGTCGCGCGAGCCCAGCACCAGCGAGCCCACGGGTGCGCCCAGGCCCTTGCTCAGGCACAGCGATGCGGAATCAAAGTGGCTGCACAGCGCGCGCGCTTCCGCATACACATCGGTGCCGTTGCGCGCGGCATTGGCCGTGGCGGCGTTGAACATGCGTGCGCCGTCCAGGTGCATGGCCAGCCCCCGGCTGCGCGCCAGTTGCGCCACCTCGGCGATGTAGGCGGGCGGCAGCACCTGGCCGCCGGTCGTGTTCTCCAGCACCACGAGGCGGGTGCGCGCGAAGTGCGGGTCGTCCGGTTTGATGGCTGCCGCGATGTCGGCCACGCGCAGCGTGCCGTCAGGCTGGGTTTCGACCGGCTGGGGCTGGATGGAGCCCAGCACGGCCATGCCGCCCGCCTCCCAGCGGTAGGTGTGCCAGCTCTGGCCCACGATGGCCTCGTCGCCGCGCTGGCAGTGGCCCCACAGCGCGATCAGGTTGGTTTGCGTGCCCGAGGGGGCGAACAGGGCGGCCTCAAAACCCAGCAGCTCGGCGGCATGGTCCTGCAGTGCGTTCACCGAGGGGTCGTCGGCAAACACATCGTCGCCCAGCGGGGCCTTGAACATGGCCTCGCGCATGGCGGGCGTGGGCTGGGTGACGGTGTCGCTGCGAAAGTCGGGCATGGGCGCGGTCCTTGTGGGTCGGGTCAATGAATGCAATGGCCGGCCATATTAGTCGCGTTGGCATCCCCTGCGGCTGCAATGCCCTCGGCCGGCGAAATGGGCGCTGCCTAGGTCAGGGACGCCGAGCAAGGGCCGCCCCGCAGCGAGGGCGTCGTCCCCCTGAGGGGGAAGGCGCCGAAGGCGACTCAGGGGGGCTACGGTCTGTTCATCTTGCAATCCGTGCCTTGCGCCAGCTCATTGCCGGTGTAGGCGGCATCGGTGCGAAAGCCATAGTTCGTGCCTTCCCAGCCCACCTTCACGGTCTTGCCGTCCACCGGCGCGATGGTGTTGACCACCTGGGGCAGCAGCAGCTGGTGGTCTTCGCCGCGCATGCGCACGGGGCCCACCACCGATTCGAGCGTCAGGTCTTCCAGCGCACGGGCTACCTTCACCGGGTCGGTGGACTGGGCCTTGTTGATGGCTGCGGCGAGGAAGCGCGGCGTCATCTCGATGCGCGGCGCGAGAAAGTCCTTGCCCGTCTTGGTCTTGTAGGTCTTGGCCAGCGCATCCACCTTGGGGGTGTCGGCCTGGCCGGGGTGCCATTCGGCCACCCAGGTCAGCTGGCCCTGCTTGGCCTGCGACACCGCCAGCACCGTGCCGGGGATGGAGCCCGCGCTGTGGTTGAAGTAGCGTAGGTTGTAGCCCGCATCGCCCGCCGCCTTGAGCAGCAGCGTCATGTCCTGCCCCCAGTTACCGGTGATGACCGAGTCGGCCTCCGTGCTCTTGACCTTGGCGAGGTAGGGCGCAAAGTCCTTCACGCGGCCGATGGGGTGCAGCGCCTCGCCCACAAACTGGATGTCGGGCCGCGCCAGGCCCACCATCTCGCGGCCATAGTGCGCCCACTGCTTGCCGTGCGCGTAGTCCTGGTTCAGCAGGTACACCTTTTTGATGTCCGGCTGCTTCTTGATGTAGTTGGCAATCGCCTTCATCTTCATGGCCGTGTTGGCCTCGAACTGGAAGTGCCAGAAGTTGCACGCCTTGCCCGTCAGCTCGGGGTCGATAGAGGAGTGGTTCAGCACCAGGATCTCCTTGCCCGGGTTGCGCTGGTTGTGGCGCGCTGCCGCCTGCACCAGCGCCGTGACCACGGAGGAGCCCGAGCCGCCCGTCACGATGGCCTTGGCTCCCTGGTCAATGGCGGCCTGCAGCGCGCTCTGGCTCTCTTGCGCCGAGAGCTTGCTGTCGAACTGCAGCAGCTGCAGCTTGGTGCCCTTGAGCACGCCGCCCTTGGCGTTGATGTCCTCGATGGCGTACTGCGTGTGGGTGAGCATCAGCTCGCCCACATTGGCGAACGGGCCCGACAGCGGATCGATGTAGGCGACCTTGAAGGTCTCCTGCGCGCTGGCGGCTGTACCGATCAGCAGGGCCGCCGCAGCGGCCAGGGGGGTGAGGAACACGGTTTTCATGGGTTTTGTCTCCGGTGGTTGTTGTGCTTGGTGTAGGGGGGCTGCGGTGCGCGTCAGGCTGAGTTGCGCTTGCGGATTCGCCGCAGCCCCAGCACACGCCAGGCCAGCTGCGCCAGCTCCTGCGCCACCTCGTCTTGCGACAGGCGGCCGTCAGGGCGGTACCAGTTGTAGAGAAAGCCGGGCAGGCTGCAGGCGGCCAGGGCGGTGATTTTGGTGTCGTTGAACTCGAACATGCCGTCCTGGCGGCCCTGTTCGAGCAGTGCACACAGCCGGTCGTAGAAGTGGTTCGCCAAATCCTTTTGCGCCGCCAGGTACTCGGGCCGGTACACCTGCGGCTCGCGGTACGGGAAGAAGGCCGAGGGGTGGTGCTCCAGCGTGGCGCGGATCAGCCGCTCGATGCCTTCCGTCACCTTCACATGGGCAGGCCGGTCATCGTCCGCCGCAAAGTCCATCGCAGTGAAACACGCCACGGCAGGCGCCCACGACAGCGTCTCGAAGATCTCCTGCTTGTTGCGAAAGTAGTAGTACACAAAGGGCTTGGTCACGCCCAGCTGCTGCACGATCTGCTCAATGGTGGTGTTGGCGTAGCCCTGCGCATCGAACAGCGCCTCGGCCGCGCGCAAGATGCGTTCGCGCTTCTCGTCCGACCCGGCCGTGGCGGCCTTCTGGCGGCCGCTGGCCTGCACGGGGGGCTGCTGGTTCATCGGTGTCCTTTGCGCGACGTTGGAGTTATACCCATGGGTAGCATTGTTCTACCGAGCGGTATATATTGGCAAGACGCTGGCGGGTGAGGGTGCTCAGAGAAAACCCTGAGTGGCCGCCAAGAACCAGCGATTCCAGACACCTCGGAGACAACGCCATGCCTTCTGCCGCACCGCAGCTGCCGCTGCACGAACACCTGCGCCACCACGCGCGCGAAACGCCCGACCACATCGCCTACCTCTGGTACGGCCAGCCCCTAACGTGGGCGCAGCTTGATGCGGCCAGTGATGCATTTGCCGCGCGCCTGCAGGCGCTGGGTGTGGCCAAGGGCGAGCCCGTGGCGCTGTTCATGAACAACTGCCCGCAGTACGTGATGGCGCACTACGGCATCCAGAAGATCGGCGCCATCGTCTGCCCTTGCGGGCCGCTGAACAAGGAGCATGAGCTGGAATACCAGCTCACCGACCTGCAGGCGCGCGTGATCGTCGCGGCCGATGTGCTGCTGCCCGTGGTGGACAAAGTGCGCGCCAGGACCGCGCTGCAGCAGGTGTTTGTGGTGCGCTATGCCGAGCTGCTGCCAGAGGGCGCGCCCAGCATCGACGTGCCCGCCGAGCTGCTGGCCATGCGCGCCGCCATGGGCCCGGTGCCTGCGGGCTGCGAAGACTTCCTGGCCGCCACCCGCACCGGTGCGCGGCCTGCGCCCGTGGCCTGGTCGATGGATGACATCTCGCTCATGACCTACACCTCGGGCACCACCGGGTTGCCGAAGGGCGCGATGCTGAGCTATGGCAACGCCACGTTCAAGACCGCTGCATCGGCGGACTGCAATGGCATGACACCGCACGAAACGCTGCTGGCGGTGGCGCCGCTGTACCACATTGCCGGCATGGTGATGGGCGTGAACCTGCCGGTCTACACCGGCGCCACGGCCGTGCTGCTGTACCGTTTTGACCCGCTGGGTGTGGCCCAGGCGCTGGAGCGCCACCGCGTGACCTGGTGGTACAGCATCGCGCCCATGAATGGCGCGCTTATGCAGGTGCCCGGCGCACGCGAGATGGACTGGAGCGCGCTGCGCCGCAACCCAGTCACCAGCTTCGGCATCACCTTCACCGAGGCGCTGGCCCTGCAGTGGCAGCAGTTCGCGCCGAACTGCATCTCCCACGAGGCGGCCTACGGGCTGTCCGAAACGCACACCGTGGACACCGCCATGCCGGTGGACGCCATCCGCTGGGGCACTCAGGGCAAGCCCGTGCCGGGCAACACCATCCGCATCGTCGACCCCGACACTGGCGCGCCGCTGCCCACCGGCGAGGTGGGCGAGATCACCATCCACGGCCCCGGCAACTTCAAGGGCTACTGGAACAAGCCCGAGGCCACGGCCAAGACGCTGCGGGATGGCTGGGTCTACACCGGCGACATGGGCAAGATCGATGCGGACGGCTATGTCACCTTCATCGGCCGTTTCAAGGAAATGATCAAGGTGTCGGGCTACAGCGTGTTTCCCGAAGAGGTCGAGACCCTGCTCATCAAGCACCCCGCCGTGGCCCAGGCCGCCGTGATTGGCGTGCCCGATGCGGAAAAGGGTGAGGTGGTGCGCGCCTTCATCGTCAAGAAGTCCGGCCAGGAGGTGGACGCCGCCGGCCTGGTGGCCTGGTGCCGCGAGAACATGGCGCCCTACAAAGCCCCGCGAGAGGTGCGTTTCATCGACGCACTGCCCGCCACGGGCGCTGGCAAAGTGCTGCGCCGCCTGCTGCGTGATATTGCTTGAATGAGTGAAAAATTGGCTGCTGGCGCTAGTTGAATATGCGCTGGCAGCTATAAAAAATAGAGCGACTGCCCCATGCCATCTTCTGTTCTGTTCACCAAAGTGCTGGTTGCCAATCGGGGCGAAATCGCACTGCGCACCGTGCGCGCCCTGCACGACCTGAGCATCACCAGTGTGGCCGTGTATGCCGACGATGACGCCACCAGCCCCCATGTCCACGCAGCCAGTGCGGCCGTGGCACTGGGCGCCACCGGCCCGGCGGCGTACCTGGACGGTGCGCGCCTCATCGCGATTGCGAAGGCGCAGGGCTGCGATGCCGTGCATCCGGGCTACGGCTTCTTGAGCGAGCGCGCCGACTTCGCCCGCGCCTGCGCCGAGGCCGGGTTGCGCTTCATCGGCCCCACGCCTGCGCAGCTCGCGCTGTTCGGCGACAAGGCGCAGGCCCGTGCGCTGGCGCAGCAGCAGGGCGTGCCGCTCATGCCCGGCACGCAGGCGGCGGTGACGCTGCTGGAGGCACAGGCCTTCTTTGCGCAGCACGCCCATGCCGGCATCGTCATCAAGGCCATCGGTGGCGGCGGCGGGCGCGGCATGCGCGCGGTGGCGTCGGCCGATGACTTGCCCGCTGCCTACGCGCGCTGTCGCAGCGAGGCGCAGGCCGCCTTTGGTGTGGACGGCGTGTACGTGGAGCGCCTGATGGGCAACGCCCGCCACATCGAGGTGCAGGTGCTGGGCGATGGGCGCGAGGTGATCGCGCTGGGCGAGCGCGAGTGCACGCTGCAGCGGCGCTTTCAGAAGGTGGTGGAGATCGCGCCCAGCCCTTCGCTGCCCGCAGTGCTGCGCGAGCGGATCACCACCGCCGCACTGTCCATGGCGCGGGCGGTGCAGTACGAAGGCCTGGGCACCTTCGAGTTTCTGGTGGACTTGGCGTCGAGCGACCTGCCGTTTGTCTTCATCGAATGCAACCCACGCCTGCAGGTGGAGCACACCATCACCGAAGAGGTCACCGGCGTGGACCTGGTGCAGGCGCAGATTGCGCTGGCCGCAGGCCGCACGCTGCAGGACATCGGCCTCGACCCTGCCGCACCGCCTGCCGTGTTGGGCTTTGCCGTGCAGTGGCGCATCAACGCCGAGACGCTGGACGCACAGGGCAACGCCACCCCCGGCAGCGGCATGCTCAGCCGCTTTGACCTGCCCGCAGGCCCAGGCGTGCGCGTGGACACGCACGGCGCAGCAGGCGTAACGCCGTCGCCGCACTACGACACGCTGCTGGCCAAGCTCATCGTGCACACGCGCGGCCCGCGCTTTGCGGACGCGCTGCGCCGCTCGCAGCGCGCGCTGGCCGAGTGCCGCATCGACGGTGTGGCCACCAACCTCGCGCTGCTGCAGGCGCTGGCAACATGGCCCGAAATGGAGAGCCAGCAGGTGCACACGCGCTGGCTGGAGTCGGTGCTGCCGGATCTTTTGGTTGCTACTGAAAATATAGCTATCAAGGCAGATTCGACTAGCGCTACAGGGCAAAAAGACCCGCATATCGCCTCTGACACCCCTGACGGCGCAGTGCTGGCCCCCATGCCCGCCCGCCTGGTGCAGCTGAGCGTGGCCGAGGGCGACGTGGTCGCCGCAGGCGCCGAGCTGGCCGTGCTCGAAGCCATGAAGATGGAGCATGTGCTGCTGGCCCCACACGCGGGCCGCGTCGGCGCGCTGCTGGCCGTGGCCGGTGCCTACGTCGCGCAGGGGCAGCCGCTGCTGGTGCTGGACGCGGTGGACGATGCGGCCGATGTCGAAGTGCAGGGCAGCGCTGCGCACGACCCCGACCACATCCGCGCCGACCTGCAACGCGTGATCGACCGCCACGCCTTCACGCTCGACGCCGCGCGCCCCGACGCCATGGCCAAACGCCACGCCCAAGGTGGCCGCTCCGCGCGCGAGAATATTGCCGACCTGTGCGACGACGGCAGCTTCATCGAATATGGCGCCCTCGCCATCGCCGCGCAGGCGCGCCGCCGCAGCAAGGAGGACCTGATTGCCAACACACCCGCCGACGGCATGGTCACAGGCATCGGCGGCATCAATGGCGCACTGTTTGGCGACGAGAAGTCCCGCACCGTGGTCATGTCTTACGACGCCACCGTGCTCGCGGGCACCCAGGGCGCACGCAACCACGCCAAGACCGACCGCATGCTCGGCATCGCGCTGGCGCAGAAGCTGCCGGTGGTGTTGTTCGCCGAGGGCGGCGGCGGGCGCCCGGGCGACACCGACATGCCCGTGGTGGCGGGGCTGCATGTGCACACGTTTGCGAGCTACGCGGCGCTGTCGGGCCAGGTGCCAGTCATCGGCATCGCCGCCGGGCGCTGCTTTGCGGGCAACGCGGCGCTGCTGGGCTGCAGCGACGTGATCATTGCCACGCGCGCCAGCAACATCGGCATGGGCGGCCCGGCCATGATCGAAGGTGGTGGTCTGGGCATCTTCAAGCCAGAGCAGATCGGACCGAGCCGCGTGCAGCATGCCAACGGCGTGATCGACGTGCTGGTCGATGACGAGGCCGGGGCGGTGCAGGCCGCGCGCCATTACCTGTCGTTCTTCCAGGGCCGCACATCGCAGTGGTCTGCACCCGACCAGCGCCTGCTGCGCGCCGTGGTGCCCGAAAACCGCCTGCGCGTGTACGACACCCGCACGGCGATGGCGGGCCTGGTGGACGACGGCAGCCTGCTGCTGCTGCGCACCGGCTTTGGCGCGGGCATCCACACCGCACTCGCGCGCATCGAAGGCCGCCCCGTGGGCCTGCTGGCCAACAACCCGCAACACCTGGGCGGCGCCATCGACGCCGATGCGGCCGACAAAGGCGCGCGCTTCATGCAGCTGTGCAACGCGCATGGTCTGCCCATCGTGAGCCTGGTGGACACGCCCGGCTTCATGGTCGGCCCCGAGGTCGAAGCCACGGCCCAGGTGCGCCACGTGAGCCGCCTGTTCGTCACCGCAGCCAGCCTGCGCGTACCCACCTTCAGCGTGGTGCTGCGCAAGGGTTACGGCCTGGGCGCCATGGGCATGACGGCCGGGGGCTTCCATGCGCCCGTGTTCACTGTCGCCTGGCCCACGGGCGAGTTCGGTGCCATGGGGCTCGAAGGCGCCGTGCGCCTGGGCTTTCGCAAGGAGCTGGAGGCGCTGCCCGAGGGCGCCGAGCGCGACGCGCTGTTTGCCAAGCTGCTGGCCAAGTCCTACGCCAACGGCGAGGCGATGCACATGGCCGCCACGCTGGAGATCGACGCGGTGATCGACCCGGCGGACACGCGGGCCTGGCTGGCGCGGGGGCTGGCGTCGGCGCAGGTGGCTCCGCTGGGTCCACGTTGCATCGATACCTGGTGAAGCAGCACGGCACCTGGCACGGTGGTGCCTATCGGTGCATCAGGGCGAGCTTTGCGCCGAGCCCGACAAACGCGGCCGCAAAGCCGCGGCGCAGCCACACCAGCACGCCGGGGCGCTGCAGCACCTGGTCACGAAACCGGGCGGCAAAGACGCCATAGCCCAAAAACACCACAAAAGTCATGGCCATGAAGACCAGCGAGAGCTGGACCATGCGCCACGCGGGCTGCGATTCACCCGGTGCGATGAACTGCGGCAGAAAGGTGAGGAAGAACAGCGACAGCTTGGGGTTGAGCAGGTTGATCAGCATGGCTTCCGCGATACGCCCACCGGCTGTGCGTGCGGGTGCGTCGGCGCGCACCTCCAGTGTGGCGGGCGAGCGCCACGTGGCCCAGCCCATGTAGACCAGGTAGGCGACCCCCGCGTAGCGCAGGACTTCGAATGCCGTGGCGCTGGCGTTGAGAAGTGCGGCCAGCCCGGTGATCGCCGCCAGCAGGTGCGGCACGATGCCGAGCGTGCAGCCCAGCGCCGTCACGGCGGCGGCCCGCGCGCCGCCCGAGAGTCCGGCCGCCACGGTCAGCAGGGTTCCTGGCCCCGGCGAGACGACCACGATGAGAGAGGTGATGAGAAATTCGATGCCCATGGCGAGAGGCCGCGCGGCGGCGGCGTGAAGTGGCGATGCCCGCAGCATCCGCCAACCCCCGCACAACGGTCTTGAACGAAATTGCAGGGTCCGGGCTGTCAGCCGCGTGCGCGGACGTAGGCGCCCGGTGTGATGCCAAAGCTGCGCGTGAAGAGGCGCGTCAGGTGGCTTTGGTCGGCAAAGCCACTGGCTGCGGCGATATCGGCCAGGGGCGTACCCGCACCCATCAGATGGCGCGCAAGCTGCAGTCGGCGCTGCAGCAGGTAGGCGTGCGGCGTCAGGCCCGTGGCCTGGGCAAATTGGCGCACGAGCTGGTAGCGGCTCAAACTTGCCGCATCGGCCAGTTGCGCGAGGCTCCAGGCCGCGGTGGGATCGTCGTCCATCATGGTGCGAGCCCTGGCGATGGACGCGGCGGATTGTTGGTGGCCCTTCGGCCGCAGCAGGCCGCTCAGCACCCGCAACAGGCATTCCTCCACATGCAGCGCTGCGGCCGAGTGGTTGGGGCGGTGGGTGGCCGCGTCGAACAGCGCCAGTACCTGGTCCGCCAGCCGCGCATCGCGCATGGTCGGAGCATGGAATTCGAAGGCGGAGCCGTGCGGGCCCGGATGCACCTCTGCCGCCAATGGCGCCACCAGGGCGGGCTCCAGGTAGAGCATGCGCCAGGCGCGTCCACGCTCGTCCAGCGGCATGCCATCGTGGACTTCGCCGGGGTTGACCGTGATGGTGTCGCCTGGGCCCGATTCCACAATCCCCCGGCCGCTGGCCGATTTCTGCGCACCCCGCTCGATCACGCCGAGGCCGAACTGCAAGTGCATGTGCCTGCCGAAGACGAGGCGGGAGTCGGCCTGCATCGCTTCGATGCCGGGCAGTGCGGTGGGCAGGAATCGGAAGGGTTTTTGCTGCATGGCGCGCGGCCTTGGGGTGGCGCGGGGCCATGATAAGCTGACCTGATCGTCCCTTTTTCCTCCCTCAGTTTCACACGCGGAGACTCCTCTATGCCTGGCCTTTTGCCCGATATCGACCCCGATGGTTTGCTCGAATTTTCGGTGGTCTACACCGACCGCGCGCTCAACCACATGTCCAAGCGCTTCACCGGCGTGGTGCAGGACATCCTGGGCACGCTCAAAGAGGTCTACCACGCCCACACCGCCGTGCTGGTGCCCGGCAGCGGCACCTTCGGCATGGAGGCCGTGGCGCGCCAGTTTGCCAACAAGGAAAAGGTGCTCATCGTGCGCAACGGTTGGTTCAGCTACCGCTGGACGCAGATCTTTGATGCCGACAAGGGCCTGGGCGGTGGTTCCGTGGTGTGCAAGGCGCGCCAGCAGGGCAGTGGCCCGCAGGCGCCCTGGGCACCATGCCCCGCTGAAGAAGTCGCCGCCACCATCCGGGCAGAAAAGCCCAAGGTGGTGTTTGCGCCCCATGTGGAAACGGCCAGCGGCATCATCCTTTCGGACGACTACATCCGCACGCTGACGGCAGCTGCGCATGAGGTGGGCGCGCTGTTTGTGCTGGACTGCGTGGCGTCGGGCGCGATGTGGGTGGACATGCAGGCCACGGGCGTGGATGTGCTCATCAGCGCACCGCAAAAGGGCTGGAGCGGATCGCCTTGCTGCGCCATGGTGATGCTGTCCGAGCGTGCGCGCGAAGCCATCGAGGGCACCACGAGCAGCAGCTTCTCGTGCGACCTCAAGAAGTGGATGCAGATTGCCGAGGGCTACGAAAAGGGCCAGCACGCGTACCACACCACCATGCCCACGGATGCGCTGGTGCGCCTGCGCGAGGTGATGGGCGAGACGCGTGAATATGGATTTGCCAAGGTGCGTGACGAGCAGATCGAATTGGGCGCCAAGGTGCGCGCGCTGCTCGAATCGCGCGGCTTCCCCAGCGTGGCGGCAGACGGCTTCAAGGCGCCCGGCGTGGTGGTGAGCTACACCACCGACTCCGGCATCCAGAACGGCAAGAAGTTCATGGAAGTGGGCCTGCAGACGGCTGCGGGTGTGCCGCTGCAGTGCGATGAGGGGCCGGACTTCAAGACCTTCCGCATTGGCCTGTTTGGCCTGGAGAAGTGGCACAACGTGGACCGCACGGTGGGCCACCTGTCGAAGGCGCTGGACCAGATTGCGGCGACTGCCTGACGCATTGGGGTCGAGGTCGGCGGGCTGGCCCGGATGAAGCCAGAGACTGACAGCGCAACCGTAGCCCTGCGGCGTGCCAAACGGCAGGCGCTGGGACTGTTGCTGCTGGTGACGGCGGTGTTCATCGCCACCAGCGTGGTCGAACGCGGACTGTGGCTCAACGGTGTGAAGGCCATGGCCGAGGCCGCCATGGTGGGTGCGCTGGCGGACTGGTTTGCGGTGGTGGCGCTGTTCCGGCGCCCGCTGGGCCTGCCGATTCCGCACACCGCAGTCATCGCGCGCAACCAGGCGCGCATCGGCCGCAACCTGGCCACCTTTGTACGCGACAAGTTCCTGGACGTGCCTTCGCTCGTGTCGCTGATCCGCCGGCACGACCCGGCCGAGCGTCTGGCGCAGTGGCTCACGGCGCCAGGCAACGCCGCGCTGCTGGGACACCAGGCCACGCGCCTGGCATCGGCCGCGCTGGAGACGGTGCAGGACGCGCAGGTGGAGCGCTTCATCCACAAGGCCGCGCGTGCCTTGATCGGGCAGGTGGATATGTCGCGCGCCCTGGCGGCGGTGCTCGACACCCTCACGCACAACGGCCGTCACCAGGCGCTGCTGGACGACGTGCTGGCCAAGCTCATCGAACTGCTGCAGAACGAGCAAACCCGCACCTGGGTCGCGCAGTCCATCGTGGTCTGGCTGAAGAAGGACCACCCGCGCACCGAGAAATTGCTGCCCAGCGACTGGCTGGGCGACAAGGGTTCGGCCCTGCTGGCCCGCGCGCTGGAGAGCCTGATGACCGATGTGGCCGCCAACCCGCAGCACGCATTGCGTGCGCAGTTTGATGTGGCGGTGCAGCGCTTTATCGAGCGCCTGCGCAGCGACCCGGAATGGGAGCGCAAGGGCGAGGAGATCCGCACATGGTTGCAGACCGACGCCACGGTGGCAGGTTATGTACAGACCTTGTGGTTGGATCTGCGCGGCGCTCTGCAACGCGACCTGGCCGATGCCAACTCGGTGCTGGCGCGGCAGGTGGGCAAGCTGGGGTTATGGCTGGGCGAGTCGCTGGCGGGGGACGCGGCGCTGCGGCAGTCGTTCAATGACAGGCTGGAGCGTTGGGTGGAGGGTCTGGCGCCGGATGTGTCGGCGTTCATTGCGCAGCACATCGAGGACACGGTGCGGCGGTGGGATACGGAAGAGATGACTCAGCTGATCGAGCTGAACATTGGCAAGGATCTGCAGTACATCCGCATCAATGGCACCGTGGTGGGCGGGCTCATCGGGCTGGTGCTGTTTGCTGTGTCGCATGTGGGGGAGATGGGGCGGGCTTTGTGGGGCGGGTGAGGGCCGCTGAGCGCGGCGCAGCGTGGGACAAGAGGTGATGCCCCTGCCGCACCCCTCACAACAACCGGAACACCAGCGGCATCAGCACCGCAGCCAGCACCACCTGCAGCCCCAGCGCCAACCCTGCATACGCCCCCGCTTCGGCATGCACCTGCAGCGCATGCGCCGCGCCGATGCCATGTGACGCCGTGCCCAGCGCAAAGCCCCGCAGTGCCATGCCTTGCGCGTCGGTGGGCAGGCGCATCAAGCCAAACAACCAGCGCGCAGACAGCGCCCCCACCATGCCCGTCAGCGCCGCGAACACGGCGGCCAGGGCGGGCACGCCGCCGATCTGTGCGGCAATGCCCATGGCGACCGGGGCGGTGACGGATTTGGGGGCCAGCGACATCAGCACATCACCCGGCAGGCCCAGTGCCCAGCCCAGGCCTACAGCGCTGGCGGCCGCCGCGCTGCCACCCGCCAGCGAGGCCAGCACCAGCCGGCCCCAACGCGAGCGCAAGGCCGCGCGGCGCTGCCACAGGGGCCAGCCCAGCGCCACCACCGCAGGGCCCAGCAAGAAGTGGATGAACTGCGCGCCCGCAAAGTACGTGGGATAGGCCGTGCCGGTGGCCAGCATGACCGTGGCCAGAATGGCCACCGACAGCATCACCGGGTTGGCCCAGGGCGCGTGCCCCGAGCGCACCGACAGCGCCTGCGCCAGCACATACACCGCCAGCGTTGCGGTCAGCCCGAACAGTGGGGCCGATGCCAGGTACACCCACAGCTCAACGAAGTTCGCCATGGGTCTCCTTGGGCTGCAAAAGACGCAGCACCAGCGCCGTCACGGCCATACCGACCCAGGTGGACAGCACAATCACCGCCACCAGCTGCAGGCCATAGGTGCTCAGCAGCGCCAGGTGGGTCATGACCCCCACGCCCACCGGCACAAACAGCAGCGACAGGTGCTGGAGCAAGAAGCCCGCCGCCGGGGCTACGGCATCCCGAACGGGCTGCCAACGCAAGGCCAGCAAGAGCAGCACCATGCCGACCACCGGCCCTGGGACCGGGAGCTTCAAAAAGTGAGACAGCGCCTCGCCCCCCGACTGCATGAGCAGAAGAAAGGCCAGCCCTTGCAGCGCCTTCATGGCGATCAGAAACGCGGCAGGTCGGGGTGCTTGATCTGCCCCCCACGCACCAGCATCTTCCCGTACTCCGCGCACCGGTTCAGCGTGGGGATTACCTTGCCGGGGTTCAGCAACCCTGCCGGATCAAACGCGTGCTTGAGCCCGAACATCTGTGCGTTTTCCGCTGCAGAGAACTGCACACACATGCTGTTGAGCTTCTCCACGCCCACGCCATGCTCGCCCGTCACCGTGCCGCCCATGGCGACGCTGGTCTCCAGGATGTCGGCGCCAAACAGCTCGCAGCGGTGCAGTTGGTCGGCATCGTTCGCATCGAACAGGATCAGCGGATGCAGGTTGCCGTCGCCCGCGTGGAACACGTTGGCGCAGCGCAGCTGGTATTTTTTCTCCATCTCCTGGATGGCGAGCAGGATGTCCGCCAGGCGCTTGCGCGGGATGGTCGAGTCCATGCACATGTAGTCGGGGCTGATGCGGCCGCTGGCGGGGAAGGCGTTCTTGCGGCCGCTCCAGAAGCGCAGGCGCTCGGCTTCGTCGTTGCTGACCGAGATGGCGGTGGCGCCTGCAGCGCGCAGCACGTCGCTCATGCGGCCAATTTCTTCCTCTACCTCTTCGGGTGTGCCGTCGCTCTCGCACAGCAGGATGGCTTCCGCAGTCAGGTCGTAGCCCGCGTGCACAAAGTCCTCCACGGCAGCGGTCATGGGTTTGTCCATCATCTCCAGGCCGGCCGGGATGATGCCGGCCGCGATGACCGCGGCCACCGCGTCGCCCGCTTTGCGCACGTCGTCAAAGCTGGCCATGATGCAGCGCGCCAGCTGGGGCTTGGGGATGAGCTTGACGGTGACCTCGGTGGTCACGGCCAGCATGCCCTCGCTGCCGATCACGGCGGCCAGCAGGTCGTAGCCAGGGGCGTCGAGTGCCTCGCTGCCGAATTCGACGGGCTCGCCTTCCACCGTGAAGCCCTTTACCTTGAGCACGTTGTGCACGGTGAGGCCGTATTTGAGGCAGTGCACGCCGCCCGAGTTCTCGGCCACATTGCCGCCGATGGTGCAGGCGATCTGGCTGCTGGGGTCGGGCGCGTAGTAGAGGTTGTAGGGGGCTGCCGCCTCGCTGATCGCCAGGTTGCGCACGCCACACTGCACCACGGCCGTGCGGCTTTCGGGGTTGATGTCGAGAATGCGGTTGAACTTGGCCAGCGACATCGTCACGCCCAGGGCGTGGGGCATGGCGCCGCCCGACAGGCCCGTGCCCGCACCGCGCGCCACCACCGGCACCTGCAGCCGGTGGCACACCTGCAGCACGGCCTGCACCTCGTCGTAGGTTTCCGGCAGGCACACCACCAGCGGGCGCTGGCGGTAGGCGGTGAGGCCGTCGCATTCGTAGGGCGTGGTGTCCTCGTTGTGCCAGAGCAGTGCGTGGGCGGGCAGCACGCGGCCCAGGGCCTGGACAACCTCGGCCTGGCGCGCGGCGCGTTCGGACAGGGCTACGGTGGGGTCGGCGGCAGTGTTCATGGCTGTCACTGTAGGGGATGGTTCGGTGCCCGGGCTTGAGCTTTTCTTCAGGGGATTGTGAAAAACACCGGATTGCTCACCAATTGATAGCTGCTGGTGCCTGTTGGGCAAGCGCTGGAGGCAAATTTACCTGAACCTGATGGAGGCGAGCGTGACTCGGGCGAGGGCAGCCGAGCAAGGGCCGCCCCGCAGCTAGGGCTGCGTCCCCCTTCCCGGCGCAGCGGAGAGAAAGGAGAAGGCGCCCAAGGCGACTCAGGGGGATACCTCTACTACGCCATGGTTTTGCGCAGCCATTCGGCAAACGCTGCGCATTCCCACCGGTCCATGGTGCCCGTGCGCCAGCACAGGTAGTGCGCGTGGGGGCTGGCGGTGTCGGTGTCAAACAGGCGCACCAGTGTGCCGTTCTCCAGCCAGGGCGCGCCCAGCTTCAGGCGTACCAGCGCCACGCCCATGCCGGCAGCGGCGCCATCACACATCAGGCCGATGTCGTTGAACTGCGAGCCCTCGCTGGGCTCGGCCCAGTCGAGACCCGTGGCAGCAAACCAGGTGCGCCAGGGCTCCAGCGGGCTGCGCAGCAGGGGCACGCCCTCCAGGTCCTCGGGGCGGTCAAAGGGCCCGTGCTCGCGCACAAATGCGGGCGAGGCCAGGGGCGTGACCACGTCGCGCGCCAGCTCCACATGCTCCACGTCGGCATAGTGGCCGGGGCCAAAGCGCACCATCAGGTCGGCGTCTTCGGCCACCACGTCCAGCAGCGGGATGGAGACCTGCAGCGCCAGGTCGATCTCGGGATAGGCCTCGGTGAACTGGCGCAGGCGGGGGATGAGGATGGTGCGCGCAAACGTGGGCGTCACGGCCAGCTTGAGCCGCCGCCGCCCGGGCGCGGCCGCCTGGCCGGGGAACCGCTGCAGCGCGCCCAGCCCCTCGCGCACATGGGCCAGGTAGGCGCTGCCCTCGGTGGTGAGCGAAAAATCGGCCCGGCCAAACAGCCGCACCCCCAGGATCTGCTCCAGCTGCTTGACGCGGTGGCTCACGGCGCTGGGTGTCACGCACAGCTCGTCGGCCGTCTGCGTCACGCTGCGCAGGCGGGCCAGCGCCTCGAAGGTCAGCAGGCACTGGATGGGCGGGATGCGCCGTGCAGCGCTGCTGAGGAAGGAGGACGGGGCTGCCGTGGCCATGGGAAAGCTGGACTAGCGGAAGATGACTGTCTTGTGGCCGTTCAGGATCACGCGGTGCTCGCTGTGCCACTTCACGGCGCGGGCCAGCACCTGGCTTTCGGTGTCGCGGCCGCGGGCCGTGAGGTCTTCCACGGTGTCGGTGTGGTCGGCGCGGGCCACGTCCTGCTCGATGATCGGGCCTTCGTCCAGGTCGGCCGTCACATAGTGGGCCGTGGCGCCGATCAGCTTCACGCCCCGGTCATGGGCCTGGTAGTAAGGCTTGGCGCCCTTGAAGCTGGGCAGGAAGCTGTGGTGGATGTTGATGGCCCGACCGGCCAACTTTTGACATAGGTCAAGAGAAAGTATCTGCATGTAACGGGCCAATACCACCAACTCGGCCCCTTCGCCCTCGATAATCTCAAACTGCTTGGCTTCGGCCTGGGCCTTGGTGCTGCCCGTCATCGGGATGTGATGAAACGGCACGTTGTAGCTGGCCGCCAGCTGGTAGAAGTCGCGGTGGTTGCTGATGATGGCGCGGATGTCGATGGGCAGCAGGCCACTCTTCCAGCGGAACAGCAGGTCGTTGAGGCAGTGGCCTTCCTTGCTGACCATGAGCACGGTTTTCATGGGGGCTGCCGTGGCGTGCAGGCTCCAGTGCATGTTGTAGGGCTCGGCAAAGCTGGTCAGGCGCGCTTTGAGGGTGGGGTGGTCGTGCTGGTCGCAGGCAAACTGCACCCGCATGAAGAACAGGCCCGTGGCGTGGTCGTTGTACTGCGCGGCTTCTTCGATGTTGCCGCCATGCTCCAGCAAAAAGCCGGAGACGGCGTGCACCAGCCCCAGGCGGTCGGGGCAGGACAGGGTAAGGATGTAGGCGTTGGTCATAGCTGTGCAATTGTCGCAGCAAGGGCCAAAGGCCGTGAAACCGTGAAATCAACAAGGAGCGCAAGAAGCGCAATGGGCAACGAGGGCTATGCCTCATCACTGGTCCCCTGGCGGGGCATGCTGCTGTACCTGGTGCTGGGGGTGGCCTGGGTGTTTGCGGGCGATGTGTTGCTGGCTCACTGGGTGACCGACCCGGCCCTGCTGACCCGTTTTCAGACCTGGAAGGGCTGGGGCTATGTGGCGCTGACCAGCGGCCTGGCCTGGTGGCTGCTGCGGCGCATGCGCCGCGCCGAAAAGGTGCGCATGGCCATGGCGCAGGAGCTGACGCAGATCGTGCGCCATGCGCCGGCCGGGTTTGCGCGGGTGGCGCTGGACGGCAGCTTTCTGTGGGCCAACGCCCGCCTGTGCGACCTGCTGGGGGCCACGCCCGCGCAGACGCTGGGCCTCAATTTTCGCGATGTGATGATCGCCCAGGACCCTGACTGGGCGGCGTCGCAACTGGAGCGCCTGCTGGCTGGCGAGATCGACCACTATGTGGGCGAGCGTCACTGCCTGCGGCTGGACAACGGCCGCCGGGCGCCCGTGCTGTGCACCGTGACACTGGCGCCCGAAGTGGGCGATGAGCCCGCGCACCTGGTGTGTGTGGTGCAGGACCTCGACGAGATCAAGGCCGCGCGTGCTGCGCTGCAGCGCAGCGAGGCCCGCCAGCGCCTGGCGGCCACGGTGGTGGACAACACCATGGAGGGCGTGGTGGTAACCGACGCCCACAGCCGCATCCTGTCGGTCAACGCGGCGTTCACCCGGCTGCTGGGCTATACCGAGGAGGAGCTGCTGGGCAAGACCCCGCGCGTCTTCAAGTCGGGCCGCCACGACAAGGCTTTTTATGAGGCGATGTGGTCGGCGCTGACCGAAACCGGGTACTGGCAGGGCGAGATCTGGAACCGCCGAAAGAACGGCGAGATCTTCCCGGAGCACATGTCCCTGTCGGCCGTGCGCGACCCGGCGGGCGAGATCACGCACTACGTGTGCATGTTCACCGACATCTCCGAAGAAAAGGCCCAGCAGCGGCAACTGGAATACCTGGCGCACAACGACCCGCTCACGGGCTTGTCCAACCGCACCTGGTTCGGGCACCAGCTGGAGCTGGCGGTGCAGGAGGCGCAGGGCAGTGGCGAGCACATCGCCGTGCTGCTGCTCAACCTGGACCGCTTCAAGGACGTGAACGACAGCTACGGCCATGCCACGGGCGACGAGGTGCTCAAGCACATTGCGCGGCAGGTGCAGTCCGCCCTGCGGCCCGGAGACGTGCTGGGGCGCATGGCGGGCGACGAGCTGGCCGTGGTGGCGCGCAACCTGCGCCATGCCGATGGTGCCGCCGCCGTGGCGCGCCACCTGATCCGCGCCGTGGCCGAGCCCTGGCGTTCGCCCGACGGGCTCGAGGTGGTGGCGGGCGTCAGTGTGGGCATCTGCATGTTCCCTGAGCACGCTGGCACCACCGAACTGCTGCTGCAGGGCGCCCACGCGGCGGTCTATGGCGCCAAGGCGCGCGGCCGGGGGGCGTGGTGCTTCTTCCACGAGGCCATGACCCAGGCGGCCCGCGAGCGGCTGGAGCTGGAGTCGCGCCTGCGCCTGGCGCTGGCCCAGGGCCATCTGCAGATGTACTACCAGCCCCAGATCGACATTGCCACCGGTCGCATCCAGGGCGCCGAAGCCCTGGTGCGCTGGAACGACCCGCAAGAGGGGCTGATCTCCCCCGCGCGCTTCATTCCCGTGGCCGAGACCTCGGGCGTCATCGGTCCGCTGGGGGAATGGGTGGTGCGCGAGGTCTGCCGTCAGGGCCAGCAATGGCGTGACGCCGGGCTGCCCCCGCTGACCCTGGCGCTGAATGTGTCGCCGCGCCAGTTCCACCTGACCGACTTGGCCGGTTGCACGGCGGCCGCGCTGCAGGCCAGCGGGTTCCCCGCGGCACTGCTGGAGCTGGAGATCACCGAAAGCGCCCTGGCCGAACGTACCGAAGAGGCCCGCCAGGTGCTGGTGCGACTGCGCGAGCTGGGGGTGCGCATCGCGGTGGATGACTTCGGCACCGGCTATTCGTCGCTGGCGCAGCTCAAGCGGTTTCCCATCGACGTACTCAAGATCGACCAGGGATTCATCCGCGATATTCCGCAAAGCGAGGACGACATGGCCATCAGCGCCGCCATCATCGCCATGGGGCACAGCATGGGCCTGTCGGTGCTGGCCGAGGGGGTGGAGACCGAGGGCCAGCTGGCCTTCCTGCGCGAACGGGGCTGCGACGCCTACCAGGGCTACCTGTGCAGCCGCCCTGTGCCTGCCGACGATTTTGTGGCGCTGCTGCGCGCGCAGGCGGAGACTGCTGCCGCCGCGCAGGGCTAAAAGGCGCGCTCAGACCTTCTGTCCGGGGGGCGCAGGGCGCCACTGCTCGCGCAACTCTGCGCACACATCACGCGGGGGCAGCGCCGGGGTCTGGACCACGGCATCTGCTTGTGCACCTGATTTGATAGCGGCTGGCGCATGCTCCACCTGCGCTATCACTACTTTTGACACCAGATTTGCCGGCCAATGCGTTGGCACGCCCAGGTGGCGCAGCACATGGCCGCCGCCAGCCACCAGCAGCACCGTCTGGCCGGAGCGCAACGCCTCGTGGGCCGTCCGGGCCATGCTGGCGTCGCGGGCGATCTGGATGCGGGCCATGGGCGCAATTTGTGGCTCCGGCAGCAGCCCGCAGTGGCCGTCGCGCAGCGCCTGGTATTGCTGCGCCAGCGCGGGGGCGGGCAGGTGCCGGTCCCAGGCGGTCTCCGCCATGGCGGCCCGCATGCGGGCGCGGGGCAGGTTGCCTCCCAGCACGGGCACGCCGGCGCCCACGGCCGCCATCACCACCGGGCCATAGGCCTGCCATGGCCAGGCGGCGTTGTCCCATTGCAGGGCGGCCTGGGCCTGCGCTTCGCTGGCATCGCGCGGCAGGCCCCGGGTGCTGTGGCCCCGCTCGGCCATCTCCATCACCACGGCCGCCAGCTGCCCGCGCGAGGACAGCCACGCCACGGCCTCGCGCTGCAGGCGCTGGTGGTCGGGTGCATCGTGCTGCTCGCCCAGCAGCAGTACATCGGCGGGAAGCAGGCTCTGCAAGCGGTCGGTCCAGAGGGGGGAGGGCGGCGTGCCCGGGGCAGGGGCGTAGGCGCAGCCAGCCAGCGCCACGGTGACGCTTCCCAGCACCAGCCAGGTTCGCAGGAGAGGGAGGGGCAGTCGTTGCATGGCTCCATGCTACGCGGGCCGCTCTTGACCCAGGTCAAGGTTGTGGTGATGCCCCTTCCCTACACTGCGCCATGCGCTCCCGTCCCACGCTCTCCACCAAACTCCTTGCCATGGGCGCGGGCTTCTTGCTGGTGGCGCTCGCTTCCATCGGCCTGACCCTGTGGGTGACCTGGAAGCTCGAAGGTGGCGCAGCGGCGGTCAACGAGGCCGGCCGCCTGCGCATGAACATGCTGCGCATGGTGCTGGTGCTGCAGACCGAGCCACCCGAGGCCGTGCAAGAACGCGCCCGCCAGTTCGACGCCAGCCTGGAGTTGCTGCGCACGGGCGATCCGTCGCGCCCGCTGTTTGTGCCGTGGAGCGACGAGACACGTACGCGGTTCGATGGCATCCGCACCCGGTGGACCGAGGCCCGCACCGGGTGGGTCAGCGCATCGCCCCCGGACCGCGCCCGGAACCTGGCGGAGGCCGATGCCTTTGTGCAGCAGGTCGATGGTTTTGTGGATGCCATCGAGATCCAGATCGCGGGCTGGACCGCCGCGCTGCACCTGTTCCAGCTGTTCATGATGGCGCTGGCCATCGTGGCTGCCGTCACCTTCATGGCCGTGAGCTATCTGCTGGTCATCAATCCCGTGGCACGTCTGCAGCAGGCCCAGGCCCGGCTGCGCCAGGGCGAGCTGGGCACGCGGCTGCCGGTGGATACGGATGACGAGTTCGGTCAGCTGTCGGCGGGCTTCAACCTCATGGCGCATGCACTGCAGGCATCGCACGACGAGCTGGAGCACAAGGTGCGCGAAAAGACCGCCAGCATCGCCGTGCAGAACCAGCGCCTGGCCGCGTTGTATGAGGTGAGCGCGCTGGCCAGCACGGCGGGCAGCCTGGAGCTGCTGGCCCAGGGTTTTGTGCAGCAGATCCGCCGCGTAGCGGGGGCCGACGCAGCCGCCGTGCGCTGGTCCAATGAGGCCAACGAACGCTATGTGCTGCTGGCGGGCGACGGCCTGCCGCGCACCATGGCCGAAGGCGAGCACTGCCTGCACACGGGCACCTGCCTGTGCGGCCAGCCGCAGGCCCAGGCGCGCACGCGGGTCATTCCCATCACACCGTCCACGACCGTTGCCTTGCCCCATTGCCGCGAGGCGGGGTTCCAGACCATGGTCACCATCCCGGTGCAGATGCTGCAGCGCCTGTTGGGCGAGGTGGATCTGTTCTTCCGCTCGCCAGTGGAGCTGACCGATGAACTGCGCGACCTGCTCGAAGCCATGACGCGCCACCTGGCCAGTGCCATGGAGGGCCTGCGTGCCACCGCGCTGGAGCGCGAGGCGGCGGTGGCAGAGGAGCGCAGCCTGCTGGCGCGGGAGCTGCACGACTCCATCGCCCAGTCGCTGGCCTTCCTCAAGATCCAGACCCAGCTGCTGCGCGATGCCGTGGCGCGCGGCGATGAGGCCAAGCGCGACCGCAGCATCGGCGAGCTGGATGTGGGTGTGCGCGAGTGTTATTCCGATGTGCGCGAGCTGCTGGTGCACTTCCGCACCCGAACCAGCGAGGAAGACATCGAGTCAGCGCTGCGCGCCACCTTGTCCAAGTTTGAGCACCAGACCGGCATGGCCACCACGCTGGGCATGGTGGGCCACGGCTTGCCGCTGGCGCAGGACGTGCAGATCCAGGTGCTGCACATGGTGCAGGAGGCATTGTCGAACGTGCGCAAACATTCGGGCGCCACGCGGGTGGATGTGCTGGTGCACCGCCATCCACGCTGGCGCTTTGAGGTGCAGGACAACGGCACTGGCTTTGAGGTGGCCTCCGTGCCACCGGACTCGCTGCATGTAGGCCTGGGCATCATGCGCGAACGGGCCCAGCGCATTGGCGCGGTGGTCCAGGTGGAGTCTGCTCCGGGGCAGGGCACCCGCGTGTGCATCGAGCTTCCCTCGATCGCACCCACGCCGCCTCACCAGCCCGCCGCATCCACCCATTCAGCGGGTTCGATATACGCCGTAGCCCCCCAACAAGCCACCATCCCATGACGACCTCCGTATTGCCCGTTGCCACAGCCCCCGCGTCAGCGCCGACGACACCGCCGGTCACGCTGCTGGTGGTGGACGACCACACGCTGTTCCGTCGCGGGCTGATCGCGCTGCTGAGCCAGTATGAGGGCCTGTCCGTGGTGGGCGAGGCGGGGGATGCCGCGCAGGCCCTGCGGCTTGCGCCCCAGCTGCAGCCGCAGGTGATCCTGCTCGACAACCACCTGCCCGGGGTGATGGGCGTGGATGCCATCCAGGGCCTGCGCGAAGTCTCGCCCGCCTCGCGCGTGCTCATGCTCACCGTGAGCGAGGACGCGCAGGACCTGGCCACCGCGCTGCGCAACGGCGCGCAGGGCTACCTGCTCAAGACCATCGACGGCGACCTGTTGGCCCAGGCCATTCGCCGTGCCGCCCGGGGTGAGCCCGTGGTGAGCCCCGAACTCATGGGCAAGCTGGTGGCGGCGTTCCAGTCGCAAGGCGCGCCCGAGATAGCGCCCACCGCGCCCATACCCGCCGATGCCGCTGCGGTCGCTGCAGGCGCCGTCAGCGGCTTCACACCCCTGTCACCGCGCGAGGAAGACGTGCTGCGCGAGATTGCACGCGGCGCCAGCAACAAGGAGATCGCGCGCACGCTCGACATCGCCGAGACCACGGTGAAGATCCACGTGCAGCACATCCTGCGCAAGCTGGGCCTGAGTTCGCGCGTGCAGGCCGCGGTGTACGCCTCGGACCGGCAGCGCGCCGAATAGCGCTGGCCCTCGCACGCTCCGGGCGCATCGGGCTGGTGTGGTGCGGGTGCTATTACCCACAACGCTTGCGCCATAGTTCTTTCGGACGATGCTCCGCCCCGGGTAACTAGTCCCTCTGCCGCGCCGCACACCCTCTAGTGAAGGATGTGCAAAGGTCGCCACAAACGCGACCATTCCTCTCATGCAAAAAGAGAGGAATCGCGCAATGGCCAACGCAACCCTGCCCCCGGGCGACAGCCCGCAGCGCACTCGCCAGGCTTGGTCGGTGCTGATCGTTAGCACCTTCGCCTTCACGGTCTGCTTCATGGTGTGGATGATGTTTGGCGTCATCGGCATCCCCATCAAGAAGATGCTGAACCTGAACTCCACGCAGTTCGGGCTGCTGATGTCCATGCCCGTGCTCACGGGCTCGCTGGTGCGGGTGCCCCTAGGCATCTGGACCGACAAGTTCGGTGGCCGTATCGTGATGGCGGCCGTCATGGCCACCACCGTGCCTGCTATCTGGCTCATGAGCTATGCCACGGAGTACTGGCACTTCCTGACGATCGGCCTGTTCGTGGGCTTGGCGGGGGGCTCGTTCTCAGTGGGTACGCCTTATGTGGCGCGCTGGTTCCCCAAGCATCGCCAGGGCACGGCCATGGGTGTGTATGGCGCGGGTAACTCGGGTGCAGCCGTGAACAAGTTCGTGGCGCCGGTGCTGCTGGTGGCCTTCGGCTGGACTATGGTGCCGCAGGTGTATGCGGCCATCATGCTGGGCACCCTGGTGCTGTTCTGGTTGTTCAGCTACAGCGACCCGGCCCACCTGGTGCCCAGCAACGTCAAGTTCACCGACCAGCTCAAGGCGCTCAAGGACCCCAAGGTCCTCAAGTACTGCCAGTACTACAGCATCGTGTTTGGCGGCTATGTGGCGCTGTCGCTGTGGATGGTGCAGTACTACGTGGGCGAGTTTGGCCTCGACATCCGCGTGGCGGCACTGCTGGCCGCGTGCTTCTCGCTGCCCGGCGGTGTGCTGCGCGCCATTGGAGGCATGCTGTCCGACAAGTACGGCGCCCACAGCGTGACCTGGTGGGTGATGTGGGTGAGCTGGATCTGCCTTTTCCTGCTGAGCTACCCCCAGACTGATTTCACCATCGTCACCGTCAACGGCCCCAAGACCTTCCACATCGGCCTGAACGTGTACCTGTTCACCGGTCTCATGTTTCTGCTGGGCATTTGCTGGGCCTTCGGCAAGGCCAGTGTCTTCAAGTACATCAGCGACGACTACCCCCACAACATCGGCGCCATCAGCGGCATCGTGGGTCTGGCTGGTGGCCTGGGCGGGTTCGTGCTGCCGATCCTGTTCGGTGCGCTGATGGACCTTACCGGCATCCGCTCCAGCGCTTTCATGCTGATGTACGGCGTGGTGTGGGTCTCGCTCATCTGGATGTACTTCACCGAAGTGCGCAACACCCGTCTCATGGGTTCGCAGGGCGCTGTTGCGCAACCTGCCACCCGTTGATCTTTCAAGGAAAAATCACCATGTCTGCCACCACCACCAGCGGGCGCCAGGGGCGTCTGCTCACCCTCTGGGCCCCGGAGGACAAATCGTTCTGGGAGCGCGAAGGCGAAGCCATCGCCAAGCTCAACCTGTGGATCTCGGTGCCCGCGCTGTTCCTGGCCTTTGCCATCTGGCAGGTCTGGAGCGTAGTCGCCGTGAGCCTGCCGGGCCTGGGCTTCAAGTATTCGACCAACCAGCTGTTCTGGCTGGCGGCGGCACCCGCGCTCTCGGGCGCCACGCTGCGCATCTTCTACTCGTTCATGGTGCCGCTGGTCGGTGGCCGCCGCTGGACGGCGATCTCCACCGCCTCGCTGCTGATCCCGGCCATCGGCATCGGCTTTGCGGTGCAGGACAACACCACGGCCTACCCCACCATGCTCATCCTCGCGCTGCTGTGTGGCCTGGGCGGCGGCAACTTCAGCTCCAGCATGGCCAACATCAGCTTCTTCTTTCCGAAGGAGCGCAAGGGCTCCGCGCTGGGTGTGAATGCGGGCCTCGGTAACCTGGGCGTGTCGGTGGTGCAGTTCCTCAGCCCTCTGGTCGTTACGGCCGGTATCTTTGGGGTCTTTGGTGGCGATGCACAGACCATTGTGAAGAACGGCCAGACCGCGCAGGTGTGGACGCAGAACGCCGCCTTCATCTGGGTGCCATGGATTGCGCTGACGGCGCTGGCCGCCTGGTTCGGCATGAACGACATTGCCGATGCGCGTGCCTCGTTCGCTGCGCAGGCCGCCATCTTCAAGCGCAAGCACAACTGGCTGATGTGTGTGCTGTACCTCGGCACCTTCGGGTCGTTCATCGGCTATGCCGCAGGCTTTCCGCTGCTCATCAAGAGCCAGTTTCCTAACATCAACCCCCTGGCCTACGCATGGCTGGGGCCGCTGGTGGGCGCGGTGGTCCGGCCGTTTGGCGGGTGGCTGGCCGACAAGCTCGGCGGCGCGCGCGTCACGCTGTGGAACTTCATCGTCATGGCGATTGCCGTGGTGGGCGTCACGGTGTTCCTGCCATCCGCAGGCAATGAAGGTCAGTTTGCAGGCTTCTTCGTGTGCTTCCTGGTGCTGTTCCTCACCACCGGTATCGGCAATGGCTCCACCTTCCGGATGATCCCCGTGATCTTCCTGACCGAAGCCATGCGCGGTGTGGACCCCCGCAACACTGCGGCCGTGGCCCAGGCCAACAAGGAAGGCAACACCCTGGGCGCCGCCACGCTGGGCTTCACGGCCGCCATGGCGGCTTACGGCGGGTTCTTCATTCCCAAGAGCTATGGCAGCTCCATTGCGCTGACCGGCAGCCCCCATGCCGCGCTGTGGACGTTCTTCGCCTTCTACCTCGTTTGCATCGTGATCACCTGGTGGCACTACGCGCGCAAGAACGCCGCCATGCCTTGCTGATGACCCCTGAACAGAACAGAACAAGGAGCCCCCGATGAGCCATTTCCTCGACCGCCTTTCGTACTTCTCGCAGCCCCGCGAGACCTTTGCCCAGGGCCATGGCGAAACCAATGGTGAAGACCGCACCTGGGAAGACGCCTACCGTGACCGCTGGGCACACGACAAGATCGTGCGCAGCACCCACGGCGTGAACTGCACGGGCTCCTGCTCGTGGAAGATCTACGTCAAGGGCGGCATCGTCACCTGGGAAACCCAGCAGACCGACTACCCCCGCACCCGGCCCGACCTGCCCAATCACGAACCCCGTGGCTGCGCACGCGGCGCCAGCTACAGCTGGTACCTGTACAGCGCCAACCGCGTGAAGTACCCCATGGTGCGCGGCCGCCTGCTCAAGCACTGGCGCGCCGCCATCGCCCTGGCCAAGAGCCCGGTGGACGCCTGGGCCAGCATCGTCGAGAACGATGCCTCCAAGCGCGAATGGCAAAAGCAGCGCGGCCTGGGCGGCTTTGTGCGCAGCACCTGGGACGAAGTCAACCAGATGATCGCTGCGGCCAACGTGTACACCATCAAGAAGCACGGCCCGGACCGCATCATCGGCTTCTCGCCCATCCCGGCGATGTCGATGATTTCGTATGCAGCGGGTTCGCGTTACCTGAGCCTCATCGGCGGCGTGTGCATGAGTTTTTACGACTGGTACTGCGACCTGCCTCCCAGCAGCCCACAGACCTGGGGCGAGCAGACCGACGTGCCCGAGTCGGCCGACTGGTACAACAGCTCGTACATCATTGCCTGGGGCTCCAATGTGCCCCAGACGCGCACGCCGGATGCGCACTTCTTGACCGAGGTGCGCTACAAGGGCACCAAGGTGGTGTCCATCACGCCCGACTACTCCGAAGTCGCCAAACTGGGCGATCTGTGGATGCATCCCAAGCAGGGCACCGACGCTGCCGTGGCCATGGCCATGGGCCATGTGATCCTGAAGGAGTTCTACTTCAAGGACGGGGGCAAGGGCCGCTCGGCGTACTTTGATGACTACGCCCGCCGCTACACCGACCTGCCCCTGCTGGTGGTGCTCAAGGAAAAGACGCTGCCCGATGGCCGCATGGTGATGGTGCCAGACCGCTATGTGCGCGCCAGCGACTTTCCGAACAAGCTCGACCAGTCCAACAACCCCGACTGGAAGACCGTGGGCTACGACGAACTGGGCCAGGTCACGCTGCCCAATGGTTCCATCGGCTTCCGCTGGGGGGCCGACGGACGTGCCGACCAGGGCCTGTGGAACCTGGAGAACAAGGACGCACGCACCGCCAACACCTTCAAGCTCAAGCTTTCGGTGATCGAGGACGGCGCGCAGGCCCATGAAGTAGCTGATGTGGCCTTCCCGTACTTTGGCGGCGTGGCAACGCCCAACTTCACGGCCAACGAACAAGGCGGCGACGTGATGGTGCGCCGCGTGCCGGTGTCCCACCTGGAGCTGGCCGGGCACGAAGCCCAGGGCCGGGTGATGGTGGCCACCGTGTTCGACCTGCTGGCTGGCAACTACGGCATTGACCGGGGTCTGCCCGGCGAAGAGCAGGGCGTCACCTACGACAGCGACCGCCCCTACACGCCCGCCTGGCAGGAAAAGATCACCGGTGTGCCGCGCGATCAGATCATCACCGTGGCCCGCCAGTTTGCCGACAACGCGCACAAGACCCACGGGAAGTCCATGGTCATCATCGGTGCGGCCATGAACCACTGGTACCACAGTGACATGAACTACCGCGGCATCATCAACATGCTGATGTTGTGTGGCTGTATCGGTCAGAGCGGTGGTGGTTGGGCGCACTATGTGGGCCAGGAAAAGCTGCGCCCACAGACCGGCTGGACGGCGCTAGCCTTTGCGTTGGACTGGATCCGCCCACCGCGCCAGATGAACAGCACCAGCTTCTTCTACGCCCACACCGACCAGTGGCGCTACGAGAAGCTGGGCATGGAGGAGGTCCTCTCGCCGCTGGCCGACAAGAAGGCTTATCACGGCGCGCAGATCGACTACAACGTGCGCGCCGAGCGCATGGGCTGGCTGCCATCCGCCCCCCAGCTCAAGACCAGCCCGCTGCAGGTGGCCAAGGACGCCGCAGCCCGGGGCATGGACGCCAAGGACTACGTGGTCCAGTCACTGAAAGACGGCAGCCTGCAGATGAGCTGCGAAGACCCGGACCACCCCGCCAACTGGCCGCGCAACATGTTCGTGTGGCGCTCCAACATTTTGGGCTCGTCGGGCAAGGGGCATGAATACTTCCTCAAGCACCTGCTGGGCACCACCCACGGCGTGCAGGGCAAGGATCTGGGCAAGGATGAAGCCAAGCCCGAGGAAGTGCAGTGGCACACCAACGCGCCCGAAGGCAAGCTGGACCTGCTGGTCACGCTCGACTTCCGCATGAGCACGACCTGCCTGTACTCCGACATCGTCTTGCCCACGGCCACTTGGTACGAGAAGAACGACCTCAACACCAGCGACATGCACCCCTTCATCCATCCGCTGTCCACAGCGGTGGACCCTGCCTGGCAGGCCAAGAGCGACTGGGAGATCTACAAGGGTTTCGCCAAGGCCGTGAGCGAGGTCAGCGTGGGCCATCTGGGCGTCGAAAAGGACGTGGTGCTCACGCCCATCATGCACGACACGGCCGGCGAAATGGCACAGCCCTATGGTGTGCGCGACTGGAAGCGGGGCGAGTGCGAACTCATCCCCGGCAAGACAGCGCCGCAGGTCACGGTGGTTGAGCGCGACTACCCCAACCTCTACAAACGCTTTACAGCGCTGGGCCCGCTGATGGAGAAGGTGGGCAACGGCGGCAAGGGCATTGGCTGGAACACGCAGACCGAGGTGGGCCAGCTGGGTGACCTGAACGGCCGCGTGAAGGAAGAGGGTGTGACACAGGGCATGCCCCGCATCGTGACCGACATCGACGCCACCGAAGTGGTGATGATGTTGGCCCCCGAAACCAACGGCCACGTGGCCTGTAAGGCCTGGGAGGCCCTGGGCAAGCAGACCGGGCGCGACCACGTGCACCTGGCGCTGCACCGCGAGGACGAGAAGATCCGCTTCCGCGACATCCAGGCGCAGCCGCGCAAGATCATCAGCTCGCCCACCTGGTCGGGCCTGGAAAGCGAGAAGGTCAGCTACAACGCGGGCTACACCAACGTGCACGAGTACATCCCATGGCGCACGCTCACGGGCCGCCAGCAGTTCTACCAGGACCACCCGTGGATGCGTGACTTCGGCGAAGGCTTTGTGAGCTACCGCCCACCGGTGCACCTCAAGACGCTGGAAGAAGTCGAGGGCAAGAAGCCCAACGGCAACCGCGAGATCGCGTTGAACTTCATCACGCCGCACCAGAAGTGGGGCATCCACAGCACGTACAGCGACAACCTGATGATGCTCACGCTCAACCGGGGTGGCTCCGTGGTGTGGCTGAGCGAAGACGACGCCAAGGTTGCAGGCATCGTGGACAACGACTGGGTCGAACTTTTCAACGCCAACGGCGCCATTGCGGCCCGCGCGGTGGTGAGCCAGCGCGTGAACCCCGGCATGGTGATGATGTACCACTCGCAAGAGAAGATCATCAACACCCCTGGCTCCGAGATCACTGGCACCCGTGGCGGTATCCACAACTCGGTCACGCGCATCGTGCTCAAGCCCACCCACATGATTGGCGGCTACGCACAGTACAGCTACGGCTTCAACTACTACGGAACCATCGGCACCAACCGCGACGAGTTTGTGCTGGTGCGCAAGATGGACCGCGTGGACTGGCTCGACGATGAGCCTGTGTCCAGCACCGCAGCCCACGCCTGAAGCCAAGGAGAAACACGATGAAAATTCGCGCACAAATCGGCATGGTGCTGAACCTGGACAAGTGCATTGGTTGCCACACCTGTTCTGTTACCTGCAAGAACGTCTGGACCAGCCGCCCCGGGGTGGAATACGCCTGGTTCAACAACGTCGAAACCAAGCCCGGCATCGGCTACCCCAAGGAATGGGAAAACCAGGACAAGTGGAATGGCGGCTGGGTGCGCAGCCCCGACGGCTCCATCGCGCCCCGCCAGGGCGGCAAGTGGAAGCTGCTCATGCGCATCTTCGCCAACCCCAACCTGCCGCAGATCGACGACTACTACGAGCCCTTCACGTTCGACTACGACCACCTGCAGTCCGCGCCTGAAACCAAGGCCGCACCCACGGCCCGCCCACGCAGCTTGATCACCGGCAAGCGCATGGAGAAGATCGAGTGGGGCCCGAACTGGGAAGAAATCCTGGGCGGCGAGTTCAGCAAGCGCAGCAAGGACAAGAACTTCGACGATGTGCAAAAGGACATCTACGGCCAGTTCGAAAACACCTTCATGATGTACCTGCCGCGCCTGTGCGAGCACTGCCTGAACCCGGCGTGTGTGGCATCGTGCCCCAGCGGCTCGATCTACAAGCGCGAGGAAGACGGCATCGTGCTGATCGACCAGGACAAGTGCCGTGGCTGGCGCATGTGCGTCTCAGGCTGCCCCTACAAGAAGATCTACTACAACTGGCAGTCGGGCAAGGCCGAGAAGTGCATCTTCTGCTACCCCCGCATCGAGGCGGGCCAGCCCACGGTGTGCTCGGAAACCTGCGTGGGCCGCATCCGCTACCTGGGTGTGCTGCTGTATGACGCAGACCGCATCCAGGAAGCCGCCAGCGTGGAGCGCGACCGCGACCTGTACCAGGCCCAGCTCGACATCTTCCTGAACCCGAACGACCCCGATGTCATCAAGCAGGCCCGCATCGACGGCATCCCGGACAGCTGGATGGACGCCGCCCGCAACAGCCCCGTCTACAAGATGGCAGTGGACTGGAAGGTGGCCCTGCCGCTGCACCCCGAGTACCGCACGCTGCCCATGGTCTGGTATGTACCGCCCCTGTCGCCCATCACGGCCGCTGCCAATGCCGGCCACGTGGGCGTGAATGGCGAGATCCCCGACGTGTCGCAGCTGCGCATCCCCGTACAGTACCTGGCCAACCTGCTCACCGCCGGTGACACCGGGCCCGTGGTGCGGGCGCTGGAGCGCATGCTGGCCATGCGTACCTACCAGCGCGACAAGCATGTGGAGCAGCGCCAGAACCTGTCGGTGCTCAAGCAGGCCGGCCTGTCGATGGCGGAGGTGGAGGAGATGTACCACGTGATGGCGATTGCCAATTACGAGGACCGCTTCGTCATCCCATCGGCCCACCGCGAGTACGCAGAAAACGCGTTCGACATCCGGGGCGGCTGCGGCTTCTCGTTTGGCAACGGTTGCTCCGACGGCGCCACCGAGACCAGTATGTTCGGTGGCAAGAAGCCGCGGACCATTCCCATCAAAGCGACTGTTTGAGCGACACGGAAGGAATCACCATGTTCAAGAAGAACCCGACCTCCGTGCGCCTGACCCTGCGCGCCCTGGGCTACCTGCTGAGCTACCCCGATGCTCAGCTGCGCAGCGTGATGCCGCAGCTCATCGACGCTCTGCAGGCCGAGCAAGCCCTGACGGCCGAGCGCATGGAGGAGTTGAAGGCGGTGTGCGAGCACCTGGCTGCACTCGACCCGCTGGAAGCCGAAGCCCGCTACGTGGACAACTTTGATCGAGGCCGCCAGACCTCGCTGCACCTGTTCGAGCATGTGCACGGCGATTCGCGTGACCGGGGCCCGGCGCTCATCGACCTGTTGCAGACCTACGAGAAGGCAGGCCTGCAGTTCCAGGCAGAGGAGCTGCCCGACCACCTGCCGGTGGTGCTGGAGTTCGCCTCTACCCAGCCGCCCGAAGTGGCCAGGGAGTTTCTGGGCGAAATGGCCCACATCCTCAATGCGCTGTTCAGCGCCCTCGTGGCGCGCAACAGCCCCTACGCCAGTGTGATTGCCGCCGTGCTCGAAGTCTCGGGCCAGCGTGTGCAGTCGGTGGCGCTCACGCCCGAGCCGCCCATGGACGAGGTCTGGGCCGAGCCCGAAGCGTTTGGCGGTTGCAGCACCCAGGGCCAGTCCAAGCCCGACCAGCCGCAGCCCCTGCATTTTGTTCGTACCCCCCGCGCCGAGCGGGCACCCGAAGGAGTCTCAGCATGACCACCTGGCTTGACACCCTGCTGTTTGGCATCTATCCCTACATTTGCCTGGCCGTGTTCTTCATCGGCAGCTGGACGCGGTTTGACCGTGACCAGTACACCTGGAAGAGTGACTCGTCGCAGCTGCTGCGCACCGGCAGTCTGCGCTGGGGCAGCAACCTGTTCCACATCGGCGTGCTGTTCCTGTTCTTCGGCCACACGGTGGGCATGCTCACGCCGCACTTTCTGTATGAGCATTTCATGAGTGCAGGCGCCAAGCAGCTCATGGCCATGGTCTCCGGCGGGATCGCGGGCACGCTGGGCTTCATCGGCCTGTCCATCCTGCTGCACCGCCGCCTGTCGGACCCTCGCATCCGTGCCACGTCCAAGACCAGCGACATCCTGATTCTGGTGCTGCTGTGGCTGCAACTGGCACTGGGCCTGGCCACCATTCCGCTGTCGGCGCAGCATCTGGATGGCTCCATGATGATGAAGCTGGCCGAGTGGGGGCAACGGGTGGTGACCTTCCGCAGCGGCGGGGTGGAGCTGCTGGCCGAGGCGGGCTGGATTTTCAAGGCCCACATGTTCCTGGGCATGAGCATCTTCCTGGTCTTCCCCTTCACCCGTCTGGTGCATGTGTGGAGTGGATTTGGCACGCTGGCCTATGTGCTGCGCCCCTACCAGGTGGTGCGTGCGCGCCGCTTGAACCTGCCCCCAGGCCACATGCAGTCGCAAGACCGCCGCGCCTGAAATCCACCGACTATCAAGGAGCACACCATGAGCGGATGTGGAACCGGGAGCTGCGGATGCGGCTCCACTGACAGCGGCGTGGCGGCAGCACCTGCCAGCACGCTGACCCCGACGCAGGCTGCGGCCTACGAGGCCCTGGTGGCAACGATGGACGATGTGCCCCTGCAAGCCACCCTGGCACCACAAGCTGGCGCCATGGGGGGCGGTGGCTCGGTGGCGGCCGAGGTGGCACGTGTCAATGGCGTGGCCCTCAACGCCCCGCACGAGTCGCTGGACGAAGAGGCCCTGCGCCAGCGTGCGTGCACCGAGTTGCTGCGCCAGGCGGCGCAACAAGCGGGTCTGCTGCCCGCGAGCGATGTGCCGGGTGCCCTGGGCGCCATCAGCGTCCAGGCCTCCGATGCCATTGAGCAGTTGCTGGAGCGCGAGTTGGACCTCCCCGATCCTTCGGAAGAAGCCTGCCGCCGCTACCACGAGGCCCACCCTGCGGCCCATGCCCAGGGGGAGCGTGCGCAACTGCGCCATGTGCTGTTTGCGGTGACACCGGGCGTGGATGTGAAGCAGCTGCGCCTGCGGGCCGAGGCCTTGCTGATCGAGCTGCGCTGCGCGGACGATGGCGGTGCACAGTTCGCCAAGGCCGCCGCCCAGTGGTCCAACTGCCCCAGTGGCCAGCAGGGCGGTGACCTGGGCTGGCTGACCCGCGCCGACTGCGCCCCCGAGTTCGCGCGCGAGGTGTTTGGCGGTGCTGAGATCGGCGTGCTGGCACGCCTGGTGCACAGCCGCTTTGGTCTGCATGTGGTGGAGGTGGTGGCCCGTGACCCGGGGCAACAGCCCTCGTTCGAAGAGGTGCGCCAGGCCATTGCGCTCACCCTGCGCCAGCAGGCCTGGGTGAATGCGTTGCGCCAATATTTGCAGCTGCTGGCGGGCGCCGCCGTGGTCGAAGGGGTGGCGCTGGACGCGGCCGACACTCCGCTCGTACAGTAGTTGCTCCACACACCACCGTTATCTGATTGCCTGCCCATGCCCGACGAGTTGCTGGACCGCTTGCGCCGCTTCCATGACGACGCTTTCCCCCAGTATCGCCAGCAGTTCCAGGCGCTGGTGGACGAAGGGCAGCATCCCACCACCTTGTTCATCGGGTGTTCCGACTCCCGCCTGGTGCCCTATCTGCTGACTGGTGCGGGGCCGGGCGAGCTGTTTCTGGTGCGCAATGTGGGGGCGTTCATCCCGCCGTACGACGGGTCGCATGGCCACCATGGCACCACGGCGGCCATCGAGTTCGCGGTGCTCAACCTGCAGGTGCGCCGCATCGTGGTGTGCGGCCACAGTCACTGTGGGGCCATCAAGGCGATGTATGGTGAGGTGTCGCCCGAGGCCCCCAACCTCAACCGCTGGCTGGACCTGGGGCGCGAGGCACTGTTGCCCATGCAGCCGGGTCCCGAAGTATTGCGCCGCACCGAGCAGCGCGCGGTGGTGCTGCAGCTGGAGCGCCTCATGGAGTACCCCATGGTGCGCAGCCGGGTGCAGTCGGGCCAGATCAGCCTGCACGGTTGGCACTATGTGATCGAGGACGGCGAAGTGCATGTGTTCGATGTCCAGACCGGTGGATTTGTGCCCGCTTCGCAGTCGGACCACAGCGGCACCGGCCCCTACCAGCCCTACGTGGAGCATGATGGGCAGGTGCTGGTGGACGAGTGAGCGGCTACCGACTTGCCATGGCGCTGCATTCGGAGTGGAATGAGCGCTCCTTGACGGAACGCAACCCCGTTTCAGCCTGAAACCCAAATCATCGGCCCCCATGAAACGCGAACCCCAGCCCCCACTCAACCCCACCTCGTCCCTGCAGCCCATCAGCCTGGATGTGTTGCGGGAGAAATACCTCAAACCCGGCGAAACCACGGCCGACGAGCTGTACCAGCGCGTGGCACGGGCCCTGGCCTCGGTCGAAAAACCCGAGCTGCGCGAAAAGTACGAGGCCCTGTTCCTCGCCAACCTGAAGGCGGGCGCCATCGGCGCAGGCCGCATCATGAGCGCAGCGGGCACCGACATCCAGGCCACCCTCATCAACTGCTTTGTGCAGCCCGTGGGTGACTGCATCCAGGGCGTGGATGACGAAGGCTTTCCGGGCATCTACGAAGCGCTGCGCGAGGCGGCCGAGACCATGCGCCGTGGCGGGGGCGTGGGCTACGATTTCTCCCGCATCCGTCCCAAGGGCGCACAGGTGAAGGCCACCGCCTCCATGGCATCGGGGCCGTGCAGCTACATGAACGTGTTCGACCAGTCCTGCTCCACCGTGGAGAGCGCTGGCGCACGCCGGGGTGCGCAGATGGGCGTGCTGCGCATCGACCACCCCGATGTGCACGAGTTCATCACCGCCAAGCGCACGCCAGGCCGCTGGAACAATTTCAATGTGTCGGTGGGGGTGTCGGACGATTTCATCCAGGCCGTGCAGAACAACGCACCGTGGGAGCTGGTGCACAAGGCCCGCCCCGGCACCGCCCTGCTGGCCCAGGGCGCTCGCCAGCGCGCCGATGGCCTGTGGGTCTACGTCACCGTGGCCGCGCGCGAGCTGTGGGACACGATCATGAAGTCGGCCTACGACTTTGCCGAGCCTGGCATCCTGTTCCTGGGGCGCATCAACGAAGACAACAACCTGCATTACTGCGAAGACATTGCGGCGACCAACCCCTGCGGAGAGCAGCCGCTGCCGTCCTATGGCTGCTGTGACCTGGGCCCCATCATCCTCACCCGCTTTGTGCGGCACCCCTTTGGTTTTGGCGGTGTGGCCGCGTTTGACTTTGACGCATTCACCCAAGCCGTGGCACTGCAGGTGCGCGCACTCGACAATGTGCTCGATGTGACCTACTGGCCGCTGCCGCAGCAGCGCGACGAGGCCATGGCCAAGCGCCGTATTGGCGTGGGCTTTACCGGCATGGGCAACACGCTGGCCATGCTGTGCCTGCGCTACGACTTGCCCGAGGGCCGCACCATGGCCGCGCGCATTGCCGAGTGCATGCGCGACGCAGCGTATGCCGCATCGGTGGATCTGGCGCGCGAGAAAGGTGCGTTTCCAAAGTTCGATGCGCGGGGCTACCTGGCGGAAGGCACGTTTGCGAGCCGGCTGCCCGAATCGCTCAAGACCGCGATCCACCAGCACGGCATCCGCAACAGCCACCTGTTGTCCATCGCGCCCACCGGCACCGTGAGCCTGGCCTTCGCCGACAATGCCTCCAATGGCATCGAGCCGCCGTTCTCGTGGATGTACAAGCGCAAGAAGCGCGAGTCCGACGGCAGCACCACCGAATACGCTGTGGAAGACCATGCCTGGCGCCTGTACCGCGAGCTGGGCGGGGATGTGGAGGCGTTGCCGGACTACTTCGTCTCGGCCCTGGCCATGCCGGCCGAAGGCCACATCGCCATGATGGAAGCCGTGCAGCCTTTTGTGGACACGGCCATCTCCAAGACCGTGAACATTCCCGCGGACTACCCCTACGAAGGGTTCAAGGACCTGTACCTGCAGGCCTGGCGCGCCAAGCTCAAGGGCCTGGCCACCTACCGGCCCAACAGCATTCTGGGTTCGGTGCTCGAAACCCATGCGGAACCTGCGCCTGCGCCCGCTGCGGCGCCTGTGGCGCCACCCGCACCCCCGGTGGACCCCATGCGCACCGTGATCGAAAGCCGTCCGCAAGGGGGCCTTTCGGCGGTGGCTGAGAAGCTTGAGTACTGGACACAGGAAGGCCACAAGACCCTGTACCTCATCGTGTCCTTCCTGCCCGTGCCAACGGGCGTGGGCAACGGTACGGTGGACCGCGCCATCGAGTTCTTCATGCCGGTGGGCCAGAGCGGCGAGTCGCAGCAGTGGATCACGTCCAGCATGCGCATGCTGTCGCTCGCAGCGCGTGGCGGTTTTCTGGAGCGGGCGCTGTCGGACATGCGCAAGGTCGCCTGGGACCGCGGCCCGGTGCGCCTGGGCACCCACCGCAAGGACGACGGCACGCTGGTGCCCATGTGGCACGACTCCGAAGTGGCGGCCATGGCCTATGCCATCCAGAACATCCTGGCGCGCCGCGTGGCCGACCCGGTGCAGCAGCAACTGCCGCTGGACGAGCCCGCCCCGCTGCCCGTGGCCGTGCCCCAGGCCATGGCGGGCAAGAAGTGCAGTGAGTGCGGAGCCCATGCGGTCATCCGCAAGGACGGCTGCGACTACTGCACGCAGTGTGGGCACCTGGGGAGCTGTGGATGAACGGTCGGGTCCCGCATCGGCCTTCCCGGCACACACGGTAAGCATTGGAAGGATTCCCCATGTCTGTCATTCCCTGGCCGTTGAACCCTTCGTCTCGCGCGCAGCCTGCTGCAGCGCGGGCCAGTGCGCCTGACGATGTGGCCGGGCTGGCGGCGGCGTTGATCCAGTCACGCCAGACCATTCTGCCCAAGCGCCTGGGCGGGCCAGGCCCCAATGCTGCCGAGCTGGCGCAGATCCTCCAGGCCGCAGCCCACGCGCCAGACCATGGCCAGCTGCTGCCCTGGCGCTTCATCCTGGTGCCGCAGGCCGCGCGTCCGCCGCTGGCCGATGTGTTTGCGCAGGCCCTGCTGGAGCGCGACTCTGCCGCCACCCCCGAGCAGGCCGAGCAGGCACGCGAGAAGGCGTACCGCTCCCCGGTGTTGCTGTTGGCGGTGGTGGATGCCGAGCGGGGCGACGCCGAGATTGATCTGGTCGAGCGCACCGTCTCTGCGGGCTGCGCCGTGCAGAACATGCTGCTGATGGCCACCGCGCAGGGCTACGGCTCCGCGCTGACCAGCGGCAAGGCGCTGAAGGCGCCCAGCCTGCGGGCTTTGTTCCAGCTGGCTGCCTCCGAGCAGGCCTTGTGTTTCATCAGCATCGGCACCGTGTTGTCGCGCAAGGCGGTGCGTGCACGCCCTGCGGCCGGTGCCTATGTGAGCACGCTGGATGCCAAGCGGGGCGTGGTGCCCGGTTTTTGAGGTGCGCTGGTGGGCCCCAACCTTTCATTGATTGCGAGACTTTTGCATGGATATTTCCAGTTTTGACGACCTGCTGCAGGCTGCACGCATGCAGCCTGAGCCACAGCGCCTGCTGTTCGTCTTCGCGGCGGTGGAGCTGCCCGACGACGCCACCCCGGCGCAGCGCGCGCGCTACGAGGCCGGGCAGGGCGGTGCCCTGGTGCCGCTGATGTGTGTGGACAAGACGCCGCAGGAACTGGCATCGTTCGACGCGCTGGTGACCGAGGCCCGCCAGTTCACCGCCCCGGGCCACGACTGGGCCATCGTGTTTGCGGCGGCGATGTCCGGCACGCTGAACCAGGCGCCTAGCAGCGCCGATGCCGAGGCGCCCTTGCAGCGCATGGTGGATGCGATCAAGGGTGGGGCGCATGGGGCGTTCATTCCGTTTGACCGCCAGGGCCACCCTGTGCGGTTTGGCTGAGGCCTGCCATGGCACAGGCGTCCGTACCTGCGTCCGCATCCGCACCTGCACCCGTATCTGCACCCGCATCTGCACCCGTATCTGCTGCCGCGCCAAGGCATCTGCCCGGCTTCAGCGCACCGGCCGTGGGCTTTGAGCAGCCTTTTGCCATGCTGGAGGCCTGCCACGAGCGCGTGCAACGCACGCTGGGTTTGCTGGGCCGCTTGCGTGAGCATGTGCGAAAGCAGGGCGTTGACAACGATGCCCGCCAGGCCGCGCGGGATGTGCTGCGTTATTTCGACATCGCCGCACCGCTGCACCACCAGGACGAAGAACTGCATGTGTTCCCCCTGCTGCTCGCCCAGGCCACGCCCGAGGTCCGGGCGCTGGTCACGCGCCTGCAGCACGACCACGTGGCCATGACCACCGACTGGGCAGCGGCCCGGCCCGGGCTGCAAGCGTTGCTGGATGAAAGCGCCACCGGCTTCACGCCCCAGGACGAGGCCGCGCTGGACCGTTTTGCAATGCGGTATGACGCCCACATCGCCGCCGAAGAAGGCGTGGCCTACCCTGCTGCTGCCGCTTTGCTGCCGCCCGCGTCCTTTGCGGCGATGGGGCAGGAGATGGCTGCGCGGCGGGGTGCGATCTGATTGCTATCAAAAATATAGCTTCAAGCGCATATTCGACTAGCGCAAGAGGCCGCTAGGGCTGAAATTTAGGCGCCTGCTGCCCCAGGGGCAGCTTGGCGCCCGGTGCCACGCGGCCGTTGCCCGGTGGCGATGCCAGCCGTTCCGTCTGGGCAGCGCCTTGGCGGCTGCGGGGCCAGCGGCTCGCGCGATACTGCGGGGTTGCGCGCGCGCCCCGCCGCGCCTGTTTGCTTGCCTGCCTGCCGTTTCCCGTATGCGCCCCCTCTTTATTGTTCGCACCCTGGCCACCCTGGCCTTGGCGTGGGCCGCTGCCGCCGCCTGTGTGGCCCTGCAGACCCCGCTGCCCTGGATGATCGGCCCACTGCTGGCCACTTCTGTCGTGTCGATGGCCGGCGGCCCCACCGAAAGCTGGGGCCCGCTGCGCAACGCCGGGCAATGGACCATTGGCGCCGCGCTGGGCCTGTATTTCACGCCCCAGGTGGTCGCGCTGATCGGCGGCCTGTGGTGGGCCATCGTGCTGGGCATTGCGTGGGCGCTGCTCCTGGGCTGGCTGTTTGGTGCGTGGCTTTACCGCGTGCATGCGCCTCGCATGCACGGTGTTCCTGCGCCGATGCTGCGCGCCACCAGCTACTTTGCCGGCGCGATTGGGGCGGCGTCCGAGATGACCTTGTTGTCCGAGCGCGAAAACGCACGCACTGACCTGGTGGCTGCCAGCCACAGCCTGCGGCTGCTGATCGTTACGGTGACCATTCCGTTCGCGCTGCAGTTCAGCGGCCTGCACGGCCTCGATATCCTGCCGCCCACGCTGCGGGTGGTGAACTGGCCGGGGCTGGCGCTGATGGCGCTGCTGACCGGTGCAGGGGCGTTGCTGATGGACCGGCTGGGCCGCGCCAACCCCTGGTTCATGGGGGCGATGCTGGTGTCCATGGGCCTGACCATGGCGGGCCAGAGCCTGTCGGCGGTGCCCCAGGGCATGGTCAACGCAGCGCAGCTCGTGATCGGGGTGAGCCTGGGCGTGCGGTTTCGCGCGGAGTTCTTGCACACCGCGCCGCGTTGGCTGGCGTCGGTGGCGCTGGGCACGGTGGCGTTGATGGGCGTGTGCGCACTGTTTGCCGGTGCCCTGGCCTGGGCGACGGGGCTGCCCTGGGTCACCTTGCTGCTGGGCACTTCGCCCGGCGGCATCACCGAGATGGCCATCACGGCCAAGGTGCTGCAGCTGGGGGTGCCCGTGGTGACGGCGTTCCAGGTGTGCCGGCTGATTGCGGTGCTGATGCTAGTGGACCCGCTGTACCGAAAAATTTACCCGCCTCCCGGGACCTGATGCCTCGCAGCGGCCGATTGTGGTGGGTGGGGCCACGGCCTCCCGCACAATCAGGGTCCATGGCGATGCGTTCGCCCATACAACCATCTTGCGCGCGGCCCTGGACGGCTGCATATCCTGACCATGAGCATCAAGTACAACTTGGGCGGCCGCCCTCCACAGAGTCTTCAGACCCAGCAATCGGCATTGTTCGAACAGGCTCTGCGCTTGCACCAGCAGGGGCAGTTGGCACAAGCCAATCAAATTTACAACGCTATCCTGCAGGCCAATTCGCGCCATTTTGGCGCCTTGCACATGCTCGGCGTTCTGGCGTACCAGACGGGGCACCACCAGGCTGCATGTGACTTGATGGCGCAAGCGATTGCACAGCAGCCAAAGGACCCCGCGCCCCATGTCAATCGCGGGCTTGCTTTGGGTGCATTGGGACTGCGCGAGGAGGCGCTGGCGCATTTTGATCGTGCCATTGCCCTGCGCGCTGATTTCGCCGAGGCCCATGTCAACCGCGGAAAGACACTGGTGGAGTTGGGGCGGGTTCCAGAGGCCCTCCAGAGTTACGATCTGGCCATCGCAACCCAACCCCGGATGGCAGCCGCCCACAACAACAAGGGAACCGCGCTTCGGACGCTGGAGCGGTTGGATGAGGCCTTGGAGTGCTACCAGCGGGCGTGTGCGCTGGATGGCAACTATGTTGATGCGCTGCTGAACATGGCAACGCTGCACGCGGCACTTGGCCAGGCAGATGAGGCGCTGGCTGGCTTCGACCAGTTGCTCGCGCTGCAACCTCAACACGCCCAAGCCCACAACGGCAAGGGCGCGATCCTGGCGCAGAAGGAGCAGTGGGCGTTGGCGGTACCGCACTTCCAGGCCGCCATTCAGTCGGACGAGAAGCTGGTGTCAGCACACAAGAATCTGGGGCAGGCATTGCATGCGCTGGCCCAGTATGCCCAGGCCGTGCCTGTATTGCGAAAGGCTGCAGAGCTGCAACCCGATGACCTGGACATCCTTGCCTTGCTGGCCGTCGCGCAGACCGATGCAGGGCAGTTTGCCGACGCGCTTGGCACATACGACTTGGTCATCTGGATGGCCCCGGACAGGCCTGGCTTGTACTTCAACCGCGCGGGTCTCCACGTACGATTTAACAGACATGCGCAGGCGCTGGCAGACTTCATGGCGGCGTCCGATATGCAGCCGGACAACCAGCATTTGTTCGGCTGGATTGCGAACAGCCGTGTTCACGCGTGCGACTGGAGCGGGCTGTCTGCCGATTTGAAGCGCTGCGAAGAAAGTATTCGTGCTGGGGAAAACAATGTGCCGCCTTTTGTGGCGTTGTCGTTGTTTGACGCCCCCGCATTGCAGATGCAGGCTGCTATCAATCGCGTAGCGGCAGACTTCCCGGAAAACCATTCTCTGGGCGCCATTTCTCAACGTGCGCCCTCTCAAAAAATCCGCGTGGGCTACTATTCCGCAGATTTTTACGGCCATGCGACTGCATTCCTCATGGCGGAGCTTTTTGAAAAGCACGACCGGCAGCGTTTTGAGTGGTTCGCGTTTTCCTACGGGCCGAATGTCCAGGACTCAATGCGAGAACGCCTGGCCGCCAGCTTCGATCACTTTATCGACGTGCGTGAGCACAGAGACATTGATGTTGCCCGCATGTCCAGAGAGTTGGGCATAGATATCGCCGTCGATCTGAAGGGCTTCACAACAGACCAGCGCTTTGGAATTTTTTCCCATCGCTGTGCTCCCGTGCAGGTCAGTTACCTGGGATATCCGGGAACGACAGGGGCGCCTTATATGGACTACGTCGTGGCCGACAGGGTGGTCATTCCGGAAAAGGAGAGAGAGTTCTTTACCGAGAAGGTGGTGTACCTGCCGCACAGCTACCAAGTCAATGACGCGAAGCGCAGAATCAGTGACAGGGTGTTCACGCGTGAGGAACTGGGGCTTCCAAGCAGTGGTTTCGTATTTTGTTGCTTCAACAACAATTACAAGATTCGTCCCCCGGTTTTCGACAGCTGGATGCGCATCCTGCAAGCGGTGCCGGGCAGTGTCTTGTGGCTCTTCGAAGGCAATGCCAGCGTCATGGACAACCTGCGCGCAGAGGCGCAGTCCAGGGGTATAGCCGGTGATCGCCTGGTGTTTGCCCCGCGCATGCCGTTGGACGATCACTTGGCGCGGCACCGCTTGGCCGACCTGTTCCTTGATACCTTGCCGTACAACGCCCACACCACTGCGAGTGACGCGCTCTGGGCAGGCCTGCCAGTCCTGACGCGGGCAGGCCAATCGTTCGCGGCGCGAGTGGCCGCCAGTCTGCTGCAGGCGGTAGGAATGCCGGAGTTGGTGACCCACACTGCAGAGGAATATGAAGCGCTCGCCATTGCGCTGGCGCAGGACCCTGTCCGGTTGCAGGCGCTGCGCGACAAACTGGATGCGGAAAAAAACCAAGCCCCGCTATTCAACGCAAAACAGTTTGCGAGTGACATTGAGGCGGCGTATCTGGCAATGCACGCGCGTTGTGTGCAAGGCCTGCGTCCCGATCACATCGAGATATGAGTGGCTGGTAGCCGCCCCCGAGCGACGGGGGCGGGACTCGAAGCTCCAGCTTTCAGTGCACCACCACCGGGTTCTGCGCCAGGCCCGCGTAGCGGTCCAGTGCGTCTTCCACTTCTTCCTGGGTGGGCGTGTCGCGCTGCCAGGCCAGGATCTGTTCCTGGAACATCTCGGCCCAGGAACCGTCCAGGTAGACCTCTTTGCCGGAGCGCTTGTCCACGATTTCAAAACCATGGCGCGCAAGCTGGGGAACGGCGGGGGCGGTGTCGTTGAGCACCTGGGCGCTCTTTTTCTCCACGGCATCGGGCAGCATATGGACCACCACGAAGGATTCTGAGTCGTAGAGCATGTGCATCGTGTTCCCCTTGTCGATATAGATGTCAGATGACAGCGGGTGCGCAGAGTTCAAGGGCCCCGGGCCAAGCCACGGCTTTTGTCCCCTGCTGCGTTGCAGTATTTCATGAAAAACGGAGCACGCCGGGTTCGCGGGGCTTTTTTGCCCGGATGGCGTATGGGCGCAACACTCCGTGCGGCGCGAGCCATCGGAGGCAGTGCTTTGAACAGGTTCTCAGGGTGGGCTGCTGGCGCGCAGCAGCAGGTCGGCGAAATCGCCGTTGGCCTGGGTGAGCTTGATGCGCACGGGCAGATAACCCAGCCCCGGCGCCACCCAGAGTTCGGCCTTCTGGTCGTAGTCCTTGCGGGGCAGGCGCAGCAGCTTGAGGGCAGGCGTGGGCCCGGCGGGCAGGTCCAGGGTTTCGGGGCCTTCCACGGTGAAGGTCCAGCGGTCGGCGCTGCGGGCGCTCACCGTGGTCAGCGTGATCTGGGTGCCGGGCACAAAGCGGCCTGGGTCTGCAGCCAGTAGGGCGCCCAGCTGGATGAACAGGCTCAGGCGGTCCTGCACGCCCGGCCCTGCCGCCGCGTCGGGCGTGTTGGCGCTGAAGGTGACACGGCCCTTGGCGTAGTCGAAATGGGCGGCCTGCTCGCTGCGGGATTTGTCAGAGAACTTTTCGGGCAGCAGCCCCTGCGCTGTGACCGTGCCCACGCTGCGCTGCGTGCGGGTACCCACCAGGAAGGCACTGATCTCCTGGCGCGCTTCGTAGCGATTGCCGTCGTGCTGCCACAGCAGTTCGGCCCGGGCGCTGTAGGCGAACTTTTTGGCCTGGCCGCTCACATCAAACGCGAGGCGCGTGGGGGCAGGCATGCGCACGGGCGGCGGTGGGGCGCTGGCACTGCGGCCGGTGCCTCCGGGCGGGCGGATGTCCACGCCCGTGCCGGGCTGGGCGTCTTCAGCCGGGGGCTCTGGGGGGGCGGCCGGTGCCGATGCCGCAGGCGCGGGCGCCGGGGCGGCGTCGTTGGCAGGCGTCTCAGGGGTTGCGCTGGCCACGGTGGTTGCGGCACCAGGGTCCGCAGGCGCGCCGGCTTCCGTGACAGGGGCGGCCGCCAGTGGCGCCTCGGGACGGTCTGGAGCGACAGGGGTTGGTGGGCGCTTGGGGGTGGGCGCCTTTTTACGGGCCGGGGGCTGCGGTGCGGCGACGGGCGCGGCGGTCACGCCGGAGGGCGCAACGGCTGGTGGGGGCGGTGCGGGCGCGATGCTGCGCGTGCTGAACACTTGGCTGGACGGCTGTGCAGGGCTGTCCCAGGCCAGGGGCACGCCGCTGAGCACCAGCCAGTGCAGGGCCAGCACCAGGGCCGTGATGAAAACCAGCGCGCGCCGTGGCATCTGCTCGCTGCTTGTGTGTGCGGGTACGGGGCCGTCAGGCGGTGCCTGCGCCCAGGTCGCTGGACAGCTGGGCTGCGGCCGCGCGCAGCGGCGCATCAATGGCGCCGCCCCATTCGGGGTCAAAGGTGGCGATGGATCCCAGCGTGGTGATGCCCAGCTCCAGGTGACCGTCGGCATCGAAAACCGGCGCGCAGAAGGCGACGATGCCCGGCAGCAGCGTGTCCACCACGCGCGCCGCGCCGCGCTCGCGCACCTTAGCGAGCAGTGCGTTCACTTCGGCCATGGTCGCGGGCAGGTCGGTGCGGCGCATCTTCACGGCGCGGGCCAGCTCCTCTTTGAGCAGCGGCGCCACCACCTCGGGCGACATGAAGGCCGCAAAACACCGGCCCGTGGCCGACGACAGCAGCGGCATCACGTCGCCCAGGCGCAGATTGGCGGTGACGGCCTGGGGCGATTCCTCCCAGTGCACGATGGTGGGGCCGTGGTTGCCCCACACGGCCAGCGCCAGCGTGTGGCCGATGGTTTCCATGAGCGCGGGCATGCGTTCGCGGGCCAGGCGCACGCCATCGAGCCGTGTCAGCGAGGCCAGCCCCAGCTTGAGTGCAGCCGGGCCCAGGTCATAGCGCGCGGTGCGGGGGTCTTGCGTGACCAGGCCCAGGCGCTGAAAGCTCACCAGATACCGGTGCGCCTTGGCCGCGCTCATGCCCGCCGAGGCGGCCACATCCTTGAGCATCAGCGGTCCGCGCGAGCGGGTCAGCCCCTCCAGCAGGGCAAAACCGACCTCGACCGATTGAATTCCTGCACGTTCTTTGTCCATGTGCACTAAAATTTGCGAGTTTTGTTTAGTTAAATCAATTTACCCAAGCGTAATTTTCGCTAGCGGTGCCCATCAACCCTTCTGAGACAAAGGTCCTGCCACCATGAAACTCGCTACCTACAAAGACGGCTCGCGCGACGGCCAACTGGTTGTCGTCTCCCGCGACCTGGGCACGGCCCATTATGCGACCGGCATTGCCAGCAAGATGCAGCAGGTGCTGGACGACTGGGGCTTCATCTCGCCCCAGCTGCAGGACCTGTACGACCAGCTCAACAGCGGCCGCGCGCGCCACGCCTTCCCCTTCGACCCCGCCCAGTGCATGGCCCCGTTGCCCCGCGCCTACCAGTGGGCCGACGGCTCGGCCTACATCAACCACGTTGAACTGGTGCGAAAAGCGCGCAACTCCGAAGTGCCCGAAAGCTTCTACACCGACCCCCTGATGTACCAGGGCGGCAGCGACGACTTCATCGGCCCCTGCGACGATGTCGTGGTGCCCAGCGAAGCCATGGGCATCGACTTCGAGGCCGAGATCGCCGTCATCACCGGCGACGTGAAGATGGGCACCACCGCCGACCAGGCGCTGGACGGCATCCGCCTGGTGATGATTGCCAACGACGTGAGCCTGCGCAACCTGATCCCGGCCGAGCTGGCCAAGGGTTTCGGTTTCTTCCAGAGCAAGCCCGCCACCGCCTTCGGCCCCGTGGCCGTCACACTGGACGAGCTGGGCGACGCCTGGGACCACGGCCGCGTCAACCTCACCGTGCAGTCCACCTGGAACGGCCGCAAGGTCGGCATGTGCGACGCGGGCCCCGAAATGACCTTCCACTTCGGCCAGCTCATTGCCCACATCGCCAAGACGCGCAACGTGCGCGCCGGCTCCATCGTGGGCAGCGGCACCGTCAGCAACAAAGGCGTGGAGCAGAACGGCCGCATGGAATGGCCCAAGGGCTACAGTTGCATCGCCGAAAAGCGCTGCATCGAAACCATCCAGGACGGCAAGCCCAGCACCGACTTCATGAAGTTTGGCGACACCATCCGCATCGAGGTCAAGGGCAAGGACGGCGCCAGCATTTTTGGTGCCATCGACCAGACCATTGCCGCACCGGCCGCCTGAGGCCCCGCAGAGCAAAATTTGAATAAAAACGGCTGTATGCGCTAGAGGAACATGCGCTTGCAGCTATCAAATTAATAGTATCAAGGAGACAACCCCATGCAACGCCGTACCCTCTTGTCCGCCCTGGCCGCCGCAGGCGCTACTACCGCCGCGCCCTGGGCCGCCGCCCAGTCCGCCTGGCCCGACCAGCCCCTGCGCTGGGTGGTGCCATACCCCGCCGGTGGCGGCACCGACGTGCTGGCCCGCACCGTGGCTGAGGCCATGCGCCAGACGCTGGGCCAGCAGATCGTGGTGGACAACCGCCCTGGCGCCTCCACCAACATCGGTGGCCAGATGGTGGCCACGGCCAAGCCCGACGGCAACACCTTCATGTCGGCCGACAACGCCATCCTGGCTTACAACGAACACCTGTTCACCAAGCTGCCGTTCAACCCTGAAAAGGACTTCACCTACGTGGGCGGCATCAGCCGCTTTCCGCTGGCGCTGGTGGTGCACCCGGCGTTTGAAGCCAAGACGGTGAAGGAATTCCTCGCCTACGCGCGCGCCAACCCCGGCAAGCTCAACTACGCATCGCCGGGCAATGGTTCGCCACACCACCTGGCGATGGAGATGTTCAAGAACCGCACCAAGACCTTCCTCACCCACATCCCCTACCGCGGCGCGGCGCCCGCGCTGCAGGACGTGATGGGTGGCCAGGTGCCCTGCATGTTCCTGGACCTGGCCGCTGGGCTTCCCGTCATCACCTCGGGCAAGGTGCGTGCGCTGGCGATTGGCTCGGCCAAGCGCGTGGCCGCGCTGCCCGACGTGCCCACCTTGGCCGAAGCCGGTGTGCCCAACACCGAAGTGTTTGCGTTCCAGGGCATCCTGGCGCCCGCCGGTCTGCCCGCTGCGATCACGGCGCGCCTGAACGGCGACCTGAACAAGGCCCTGCTCAACCCCGCCGTGGTCAAGCGCATGGCCGACTTCGGCATGGAAGCCCTGCCCGGCACGCCCGAGCAGTTCCGCGCCATGGCACGCTCCGAGTCCAAGCGCTGGGGCGAGATCATCAAAGCGGCAGGCGTGAAACTCGACTGACCCCCCTGAGCGGCTGCGCCGCTTCCCCCCAGGGGGACGCACCCGGTGGCCTGGCAAAGCCAGTTCCACGGGGGCACTCGCTTGGCGGCGCGCCCTCTGCGGAGGGTGCAGCGGTGTTTCTTACTCCGGCAGGTGGCACACCGCCTCGATGTTGTTGCCCTCGGGGTCGATGACAAACGCGCCGTAATAGTGGGGGTGGTAGTCGGGCCGCAGGCCCGGGGCGCCGTTGTCTTGGCCCCCGGCTTCGATGGCGGCGCGGTAGAAGGCATCGACCTGGGCCCGCGTGGTGGCCCGCCACGCCAGGTGGCAGCCCGTGGTGGCGGGCGGGCCGCCGTAGGGCGAGGGGCCGTCGATGAACCACACATCCGCCTTCTTGCCGTCGGGCTCGGACGGAGCCGGGTAGGTATAGCCCAGCATGTTCGAGCCGTAGTTGCCTTCAAAACACAGGCTGTAGCCCAAAGGCGCGAGGGCAGCGGTGTAGAACGCCTTGGTGCGGGCAATGTCGGTGACGCGGAAGGTCATGTGGTCCAGCATGGGAGGTCTCCTCGGGTTGTGGTGCCCTGATTTATACCTGAAAGACTGTTTATAAATAAGGGGTATCTATTTAGCTCCAGTGACGTCAAAATAACTGGATGGAAACCCAGATGCTAACGCCAACTCCTGGACAGGACTACCCTCGCACCTGGAACGAATTTCTTGACTGGTTTGCCACCGAAGAGGCCTGCCAGGCGTTCCTGGAGAAGCTTCGCTGGCCCCAAGGCTTCGTCTGCCCGCGTTGCGGCAACGCTGGTGATGTGTACCGCGCCAGCCGCACCCGCCTGATGTGCCGCTCATGCCAGTACCAAGGCACAGTGACATCTGGAACCATCTTTGACAAGACGCGCACACCGCTGCGTGTCTGGCTGGCTGCAGCTTGGTACCTGACCAATCAGAAGCAAGGCGTGAGCGCCCTGGGGCTGCAGCGCGTATTGGGTTTGGGGAGCTACCAGACCGCCTGGACCATGCTGCACCGGTTTCGACGTGCCATGGTCCGCCCGGGCCGGGACAAGCTCAAGGGGCTTGTGGAGGTGGATGAAACGTACCTGTCCATCACGGATCGCAAAAATCCCGCTACCCCTGCAGGGCGCAAGAGCAGAACCACCAAAGTGTTGATGGTCATGGCGGTGGAGATCGTGGAGCCCAAGGGGTTTGGACGCATCCGGTTACGCCGCATTGACCGAGACGCCGCCACCCACGTAATCCCCTTTGTGCAGGAGGTGGTCGAGCCCGGAGCCCAGGTACGCACTGATGGTTCGGCGGCATACCGCGCTCTGGGAGAACTGGGTTACACCCACCAGCGCACCGTCATGCTCGGCTCAGGCGTACCTGCCCATGTCTCCATGGCGGGAGTGCACCGGGTCGCCTCATTGGTACAGCGCTGGGTGCTCGGAACGCATCATGGCTCTGTACAGCCAGACCACCTGGATGCCTATCTCGATGAATTCGTGTTCCGCTTCAACCGGCGCACATCCAGCTCACGCGGGATGCTGTTTTACCGCTTGCTGCAGCAAGCGGTGGTTACGCCGCCAGTGACGTATGGGGATGTCGTGAGCAAGAACACCGGGGAGAGCCAATCGGATACCATTGCTGGATAAAATCACAGTATCAATGGGGCTACTGGAGCTAAATAGATACCCCTTTTATAAATACAGTATTTTTCAGCCCGACACACAATCTGCCGCGCGGGTGGTGCTACGCCCCCTGCGTGGCCCGCAGGTCTTCAGGCCCACCCCTCCAGCACCAGCTTGCCCCGCGCCTTGCCGCTCTCGATCAGCGCATGTGCGCGCTTCAGATTCTCGGCATTGATCGTTCCAAAGCGCTGGTCCAGCGTCGTGCGAATCAGCCCCGCATCCACCAGCTGCGCCACCTCGGTCAGCAGCCGGTGCTGGCCGATCATGTCGGCGGTGCCGAACAGTGCGCGGGTGAACATCAGCTCCCAGTGCACCGACACCGACTTGCGCTTGAACTTCGTCACGTCGAGCGACACCGGGTCATCGATCAGCGCGAACTGGCCCTGCGGCGCGATGGCCTCCACGATCTGGTCGAAGTGCGCGTCGGTCTGCGTGAGGCTCACGACGATGTCCACCGTGGGGTGGCCGATGCGGGCCAGCTCTTGTGTGAGCGGCTGGCTGTGGTCGATGACGTGGTGGGCGCCCAGGTCGCGCACCCACTGCTGCGTTTCGGGGCGCGATGCGGTGCCGATGATCGTGAGGCTGGTGAGCCGCGCCGCCAGCTGCGTGAGGATGGAGCCCACGCCGCCGCTCGCGCCAATGATGAGCAGGGTCTTGTGGGTGGGCTGCTTGCCAGGGGCCACACCCAGGCGGTCAAACAGCAGCTCCCACGCGGTGATGGTGGTCAGCGGCAGCGCGGCGGCTTCGGCAAAGTCGAGCGATTGGGGGGCATGGCCCACGATGCGTTCATCCACCAGGTGCAGTTCGCTGTTAGTGCCCTGGCGTGCGATGGAGCCCGCGTACCAGACGCGGTCGCCGGGCTGGAACAGCGTCACATCGGGGCCCACGGCGCGGACGATGCCGCTGGCGTCCCAGCCCAGCACCTTGTAGTCGGGCCCGTCGCCGCTGCGTGAGCTGCTTTTGCGCACTTTCGTGTCCACGGGGTTGACCGAAACGGCGTGCACTTCCACCAGCAGATCGCGGCCCGTGGCCACCGGGTCGGGCAGGGTGATGTCGAGCAGCGACTCGGGGTGGTCGATGGGGTGGGCGGTTTGGTAGCCAACGGATTTCATGATGGGTCCTTGAGGTGCAAAGGGAGTTGAAGCGGGGGATATGCGGAGTCCGGAAGGGCGCGTGGTGCCGTTTTCAGGCCACTTCAGCCGCGCCAGCCCGGGCCTTGGGCGCAGCCAGCGGGGCCGGTGTGTAGTCGCTGTAGCCATGTGCGTCGCCGCCAAACAGCGTGGCCGCATCGAACGGGGCCAGTGGCAGCCCGGCGGCATAGCGCGCAGGCAGATCGGGGTTGGCAATGAACGGGCGGCCAAACGCCACCAGGTCGGCCATGCCGGACGCGAGGATCTGTTGCGCGCGTTCGGGTGTGTACTGGCCCGCCACCATCACTCGGCCGCTGAATGCGGTGCGTAGAGCCTGGCGGAATTCATCTGGAATGCGGGGGGCGTCGTCCCAGTCGGCCTCTGCCAGGTGGATATAGGCCAGGCCCAGCGTGTCCAGCTCGCGCGCCAGGTGCAGGATGGTGGGGATGATCTCCAGGCAGTCCATGCCGCGCTGCGTGATGAACGGGGCCAGGCGCATGCCCGTGCGTTCGGCGCCGGCCTCGCTGGCCACGGCTGCGGCCACTTCGCGGGCGAAGCGGGTGCGGTTTTCCACCGGGCCGCCATAGGCGTCGATGCGGTGGTTGGAGGTCGTGCGCAGAAACTGGTCAAGGAGATAGCCGTTGGCGCCGTGGATCTCCACGCCGTCGAACCCTGCGCGCATGGCGTTGGCGGCGGCACGGCGGAAGTCGTCCACCACGCCAGGAATCTCGGCGGCCTCCAGTGCGCGGGGCACGGGGCAGTCGAGCATGCGGCCCACGCCGTCTTCGCCTGCCACCCATACCCGTGCCGCCGGGGCCAGGGCCGAGGGCGCCACGGGCAGCCCATCGGCATGGAAGCTGGCGTGCGACATGCGGCCCACGTGCCACAGCTGCAGCACCATGCGCCCGCCCGCGGCGTGCACCGCTTCGGTCACGCGGCGCCAGCCTTGCACCTGCGCCTCGCTGTAGATGCCGGGCGTGAAGCTGTAGCCCTGGCCTTGGCGTGACACCTGGCTGGCCTCGCTGACGATGAGGCCCGCACTGGCGCGCTGGGCGTAGTAGTCGGCCATGAGCGCGTTGGGCACGTCGCCCGGCTGGCTGCTGCGGGCGCGCGTCATGGGCGCCATCACGATGCGGTGGGGCAGTGCCAGCGGCCCCATCTGCAGGGGGCGGAACAGGGCGGGTGTGGCGGTGTGTGGGGTGGTGGTCATGGCAGGGGCTCGGGTCGGCGGCAGGCCGGTGTGGAACATGACGTGAATGGTGGGCTTTCTGCAATAGTTTTTAAATAGATGGTTGATTGAAAGAATATTCAAAGAAAATTTGAACATCAGCCCCTGGTGGTGGTGTCGTTCCATCGCCGTCGTCTTCCCTTTCCCATCCACCCTCGCCATGAAAAGCCTGCAAGACCTCGACATCTTTGTGCGCACCGTGGACAGCGGCAGCCTTTCGGCCACGGCCCGTGCGCTGGATCTCACCCCCGCCGCCACGAGCGCCGCGCTCAAGCGGCTGGAGGCCGAGCTGGGCGTGGCGCTGTTCGTGCGCTCCACGCGCAGCCTGCGGCTCACGCAGGAGGGCGCGCTGTTTCTGGAGCACTGCCGCCCCGCACTCGCCGCGCTGCAGCAGGTGCAGGGCCAGCTCGCCAGCGGCCGGGCGGGCGAGCTGCGTGGCATGCTGCAGCTGGCGGCCCCGTCCGACCTGGGGCGCAATGTGCTGCTGCCCTGGCTGGATGCCTTCCAGGCACTGCACCCCGGCATCGACATCCGCCTGCAGCTGTCGGACCGCATGGCCAATGTCTACGGCGAACCGGTGGATGCCGCCTTCCGCTACGGCAAGCCGCAGGATTCGAGCCTGGTGGCGCTGCCGCTGGTCGCCGAACACCGGCGCGTGCTCTGCGCCGCCCCCTCCTACCTGGCAGCGCACGGCACGCCCGATACGCCCCACGCCTTGGCTGCACACGATGGCCTGTGCTTCATGCTGGGCGAGGACGTGCACGACCGCTGGCGCTTCTGGGACGCATCGGGCCAGGAAGTGGTGGTGCGCGTGCGCAGCCGCAACGTGGCCAACGACGGCGACGCGGTGCGCCGCTGGGCCGTGCTGGGCCGGGGCATTGCGTACAAGTCGTACTTTGATGTGGCCGACGACCTGGCCGCCGGGCGCCTGGTGCCGCTGTGCCCCGGCTGGACCACCGAGGCCGTGCCGCTCTTCCTGGTGGCCCCCAGCCGCCGCCAGTTCACGCCGCTGGTGCGGGCGCTGCGCGACTTCATGGCCGAGCGGCTGCAGGCGCTGATGGAGCGGGCGCCGCACTGAGTGCCTGTTGACGACCCCCGCTGGATCGTCAACAGGCTCCCAGCGCTAGCAGCAGTCGCATGCGCTACGCCCGACGTGCTGCATGAGGCTCTGCTGGCGGCAGGGCTATCGCACGCGCGACCGGCACCGGGACCCCGTGCGCCGCACAATCGCGCCCTTGCTGTCGCTACCCAGGGCGGCGCGCCCCCTGCGCCCACCCGCGCGGCCGGGTTCCTGGTGATGCAGCGACGGCCTTTGACGGAGAAAGACCAACATGCTGAATTTCGACTTCCACAACCCCACCCACATCGCCTTCGGCCAAGGCCGCATTGCCGACCTGGCCAAGCTCGTGCCCGCTGCCGCCAAGGTGCTGATCCTGGTGGGCGGTGCCAGCGCCGAAAAGACCGGCACCCTGGCCGAGGTGCGCGCCGCGTTGGGCGAGCGCCAGCACGCCACCTTCAACGGCATCGAGCCCAACCCGAGCTACGAGACCTCGATGAAGGCCGTGGCGCAGATCCGCGAAGGCGGGTTTGACTTCTTGCTGGCCGTGGGGGGCGGTTCGGTGATCGACGCCACCAAGTTCATCGCAGCCGCTGTCCGTTTTGAAGGCGATGACCCCTGGGCCATCCTCGAAAAGCACGGCCGCAACATCAAGGGCGCCATGCCGTTTGGTTCCGTGCTCACGCTGCCCGCCACAGGCTCGGAGATGAACAACGGCGGCGTCATCACCCACCGCGCCAAGGGCGCCAAGCTGTCGTTTGGCAGCGTGCACACCTACCCGGTGTTCTCGGTGCTCGACCCCACCAAGACCTACACCCTGCCACCCCAGCAACTGGCCAATGGCGTGGTGGATGCGTTTGTGCACACGGTCGAGCAGTACCTGACCTACCCGGTCAACGCACCCGTGCAGGACAGGTTTGCCGAAGGCATCCTGCAGACGCTTATCGAGATCGGCCCGCGCCTGCTGACTGCCCCCGAGCCGGTGTACGACGACCGCGCCAACCTGATGTGGGCCGCCACCATGGCGCTCAACGGCCTGATTGGCGCGGGCGTGCCGCAGGACTGGGCCACGCACATGATCGGCCACGAGCTGACGGCGCTGCATGGCATCGACCACGCGCGCACCCTGGCCATCGTGCTGCCCGCGCTGCTGAACGAGCGCCGGGTGGCCAAGCGCGCCAAGCTGCTGCAGTACGGCGAGCGCGTGTGGGGCATCACCACCGGCAGCGAGGACGAACGCATCACTGCCGCCATCGAGCGCACGCGCGATTTCTTTGAGAGCATGGGCATCGCCACCCGCCTGTCGGGCTACGGCCTGGGCAGCGAGGTGGTGAACACCGTGGTGACGCAGCTGGAAGCGCACGGCATGGTGACGCTGGGCGAACAGCGCGAGATCACCCCGGCGGTGAGCCGCCGCATCCTCGAAGCGGCGCTGTAAATGGAGGTGGACGGGGAGGGCGGGGTCCCAGGCCCTCTCTCCTGCTTGCCCCGCCTGCGCTGCATTTCGCGCCGCGCAGCAGCGTTTCGTCGCAGGGCGCTGGAGCCCGCCTCTTGCGCCGCCTACAGTGCCGTCAAGCCACCTCCTTGGGTGGCATTTGACGAAAGGCGCACCGTGACCCTCATCCTCATCCTGGCCCTCCGCTCCGCGTGGCGCAACGCCCGAGCCCCGTTGCTGGCAGCTTTTGTGGCCATGCTGGCCTGGGCCGCGCCGGCATCGGCCCAGCACGCCGGCCTGCGCACCCTGGTGGTACCGGGCGCAGAGCCCGTGACCGTGGCGCTGTTCTACCCCACGCCGGTGGTGGCGCGCACCCAGCCCATGGGGCCCTGGCGGCCCGTGGTCACGCCGGGCGCCCCGGTGGCAACCGCGCCCCTCAAGGGCCTGATCCTCATCTCGCACGGCACGGGCGGCCATGAACTGGGCCACCACAACCTGGCCACGCGCCTGGCGGCCGACGGCTATCTGGTGGCGGCGTTGCGCCACCCGGGCGACAACTGGGAAGACCGGTCGATGATTACCTCGGGCCGCTACTTCCGCGAGCGCCCCCGCCAGGTAAGCCGCGTGCTGGACGCGCTGCTGGCCAGCCCCGAATGGGGCCCCCGCATTCCGGCCGGGCGCATTGGTGCCGTGGGGCATTCGGCAGGTGGCTATACCGTGCTGGCCCTGGCCGGTGCGCAGGCCGAACCGGCCCGTGCGGCACAGCACTGCCGCAGCGTGTCGGACGACCCCGGCTTTTGCAGCCTGGGCAAGCTGCCCGCCCGTGGCCAGGCCGCTCAGACTTCCAAGGAGGCACCTGCGGCCGCCACAGCGGCACCCACGCAGGCTGGCGCCCCCGTGCTCGATGGCCCGCTGGTCTCGGTGGCAGACCCCCGCATCCGCGCCGTGGTGGCCATGGCGCCCATGGCCGTGGTGTTCACGCCAGACAGCCTGAAGGCCATCAGCGTGCCCGTGCGGCTGATGGTGGCCGAGCGCGATGCCGTGCTTGTGGGCCCCTACCATGGCGGCTATGTGGCAGCGAATTTGCCGTCTGCACAGGCCAGTACGGTGCCGGGTGCAGGCCACTTCGCCTTCATGGCCCAGTCTGTCTGGCCGCTGGCGTCCGAGGCGGGCGACGCCGCCGCCAACCCCGAAGGCTTTGACCGGGTGGCCTATCACGCCACGCTGGAGAACGAGGTGGCGGAGTTTCTGGCCAGGCAGCTGCGTTGACAGGTTGAGGGCCCGCAGGCGCGGCAGCGCCGTGCTGTAAGCCAATGCCGCAAACCTGCCCGCATCGCGGGACAACGGGCCCGATGGCTGGTACGGTGGTGGTTTGGTTTTTCCGATCAACCCCTCCCCACACCGAAAGCGACTTCCATGGCACACATTCTCATGGTTCTGACGTCCCACGACCAACTGGGCGACACCGGCAAAAAGACGGGCTTCTGGCTGGAAGAGTTTGCTGCACCGTACTACGTGTTCAAGGATGCAGGCGTGCAGATCACGCTCGCATCGCCCCACGGCGGCCAGCCACCCCTGGACCCCAAAAGCGACGACGAAAACGCCCAGACCGATGCCACGCGCCGCTTCAAGGCCGATGCTTCAGCGAAGCAGCAGCTGGCCAGCACCGTGCCTCTGTCCAGCGTGAAGGCCGAGGACTTTGATGCCGTGTTCTACCCCGGCGGCCACGGCCCGCTGTGGGACCTGGCCGAAGACGCGCAGTCCATTGCCCTCATCGAAAAGACCTTTGCAGCAGGCAAGCCGCTGGCGCTGGTGTGCCACGCACCCGGCGTGCTGCGCCACGCCAAGGCGCCCGACGGGTCGCCGCTGGTCAAGGGCAAGAAGGTCACGGGGTTTACCAACAGCGAAGAAGACGCGGTGCAGCTGACCCAGATCGTGCCGTTCCTGGTGGAGGACATGCTCAAGGCCAACGGCGGCGTGTATTCCAAAGGCCCCGACTGGGCGCCCTATGTGCTGACCGACGGCACGCTGATCACGGGGCAGAATCCGGCATCGTCCGAGCAGGGCGCCCATGCGTTGCTGAAGCTGTTGGGGTAAGGGGCCGCGAAGGAACCCTGCAAAGCCGCAGATCCTGCGCAGAACGGGTGTTTGCGCAGGTTAAGGGTAAAAATGGCTGCAAGCGCTAGTGGATATTGCGCGAGAAGCTATTGAATAAATAGCAAACCCGGCATCTCAAGCTGCCCTCAGGCCGTGGTGCCGACGCGGGCCCCGGCATCCATGCCGGCATCGGCGGCGCCTGTGGCCTCCACTTCCACCAGACAGTCATAAAACGTGGGCGCGCGGCCCAGGTCGGTCAGCGCCTGGCTGGTCACCTCGTTCACGTTGGTGCCGTTCAGCCCCAGCTTGCGCCACCAGATGCCCAGGCCGTTGACCACGCCGGGCCGTGCGCGGCGCGAGACGGTGGCGTGGCATAGGTAGCTGCCCCGGTCGTTGAACACGCGCACCGCGGCGTCATTGGCAATGCCGCGTGCTTCGGCATCGTCGGGGTGGATCTCCAGCACGGGGCGGCCCTCGATGTTGCGCAGGCTCTGCACATTCACGAAGGTGGAGTTCAAGAAGTTGCGCGCGGGCGGCGAGATCATGGCCAGCGGGTAGCGGGCGTCCGTGCCCTGCAGTTCGTAGTTGGGCAGGTGGTCGGGTAGGCCGTCCAGGCCCTGGGCGGCCAGGCGTGCGCTGTAGAACTCGCACTTTCCAGAGGGTGATGGGAAGTTGCCTTCGGCGAACGGCGCATCGGGCAGCGCCAGCGTGGCAAAGCCTTGGCTTTCAAGCATTGCGTAGTCCACTGCATCGCCAAACGCCTGGCGGCACAGGGCCTCGTCGCTCTCGGCAAAACAGGGCTCGGCAAAGCCCATGCGCGCCGCCAGGTCGCGGAAGATCTGCGCATTGCTGCGTGCCTGGCCCTGTGGCGCAATGGCGGGGCGGTTGAGCAGCACGTCGGTGTGGCCGTAGCTCAGGTGCACGTCCCAGTGCTCCAGCTGCGTGGTGGCGGGCAGGATGTAGTCGGCGTAGTCGGCCGTGTCGGTCTTGAAGTGCTCCAGCACCACGGTGAACAGGTCCTCGCGCGCAAAGCCCTGCACCACCTTGCTGGAGTCAGGCGCCACGGCCACGGGGTTGCTGTTGTAGACCACGATGGCCTCGACCTTCGGGCCGAAGGTGGGTGATGCCTCGCGCAGCAGGTCGTCGCCAATGGTGGACATGTTGATGGTGCGCGGCGTTTTGGCGGGCATCAGGTCGGGCCGCTGCAGCACGGCACGCTGCGCCGGGAACTGTCCCGAGCTGGACAGCAGCACGCCGCCCGCGCGGTGGCGCCAGGCGCCCGTGAGCGCAGGCAGGCAGGCCACGGCGCGCACCGCATTGCCGCCGCCCCGCACGCGCTGCATGCCGTAGTTCAGGCGGATGGCGGCGGGCTTCGTCGTGCCGTAGTCCTGGGCCAGCTGGCGAATCTGCTCCACCGGAATGCCGCACACCTCGGCTGCGCGTTCGGGCGGCCACTGCAGTGCGCGCTCGCGCAGCGGGTCCCAGCCCAGCGTGTGGCGGGCGATGTAGTCGTGGTCCAGCCAGTCGTTCGCGATCAGCTCGTGCATCAGCGCCAGGGCCAGCGCGGCGTCGGTGCCCGGGCGCAGGGCGATGTGCTCGTGGCACTTGTCGGCCGTCTCGCTCTTGCGCGGGTCGATGCACACCAGCTTGGCGCCATTGCGCTTGGCCTGCTGGGCGTAGCGCCAGAAGTGCAGGTTGCTGCCGATGGAGTTGCTGCCCCAGATGATGATGAGCTGTGATTCGGCAAAGAACTCCACCTTCATGCCCACCTTGCCGCCCAGGGTCTGCACCAAGGCCTCGGCGCCGGCCGATGCGCAGATGGTGCGGTCCAGTTGCGAGGCACCCAGCTTGTGGAAGAAGCGGCGGTCCATGCTCTCGCCCTGCACCATGCCCATGGTGCCCGCGTAGCTGTAGGGCAGGATGGCTTCGGGCGCGCGCGCGGCGATGGCCTGCAGGCGCTGGGCGATGTCGCTCAGGGCTTCGTCCCAGGCCACGGGCACGAACTGGCCGGCCCCCTTGGCGCCCGTGCGCTTGAGCGGCGTGAGCACGCGCTCGGGGTGGTAGCTGCGCTCGGTGTACTTGCTCACCTTGGCGCACAGCGCGCCATCGGTGTGGCGGTGGTCGGGGTTGCCCTGCACGCGGGTGGCCACGCCGTGCTCGTCCACGGTGGTGAGCAGAGCGCAGGTGTCGGGGCAGTCGTGGGGGCAAGCGCCACGCACCTGAATCAGTGCCGATGGAGGGGAATTAGCGTCAGAAGGCGTGGGCATTCGGGGGCTGGATCGTTAAACTGGCTGTCAGGGTTGGAACGGGCGTGCATATGGGTCCCCCGTTTCCAAGGGGCTGCCTACCGGCAGTGCAGAGGGGCATGCCCTTTCTTTCTTCTTACAAGAGCAGAGATTTCACCATGAACCAGACAGTATTGGGGCGCAGGCAGTTTTCGGTGGGCATGGGCGCCGTGGCGCTGGGCGGGTTCGGCCTGGCGCGTGCGCAGGGCGAGGGGCGCATCGTGCTGGGGCAGTCGGCCGCCTTCACCGGCCCGGCGGCGCAGCTGGGCGTGCAGTTCAACCAGGGTGCCAAGCTCTTTTTTGACCAGCTCAACGCCCAGGGCGGCGTGGGCAAGCGCATGGTGGAAATCCGCACCATGGACGACGGCTATGAGCCCGACCGGTGCGCCGAGAACACCCGCAAGCTGATTGCCGACGAGGTGTTTGCCCTGTTTGGCTACATCGGCACTCCCACCAGCCTGGCGGCGCTGCCACTGTTCACCAAGGAGAAGGTGCCGTTTTTTGGCCCCTTTACCGGTGCCGAGGCGCTGCGCCAGCCGTTCAACCGGCTGATCTTTCATGTGCGTGCTTCCTACTACGACGAAACCGCACTCATCGTGCGCCAGCTCACCAACCTGGGGCTCAAGAAGATTGCGGTGTTCTACCAGAACGACGCCTATGGCAAGGCGGGGCTCGATGGCGTGAACCGCGCGCTGGCCGAGCTGAAGCTGACACCCGTGGCGACGGCCACCGTGGAGCGCAACTCCACGGACGTGAAAGCGGCCGTGGACAAGCTGGTGCCCGCCACGCCCGATGCCGTGGTGCAGATCACGGCCTATGCGTCGGCCGCCGCGTTTGTGCGTGCGGCGCGCAAGGCGGGCTTTGGCGGCACGTTCTACAACGTGTCGTTTGTGGGCACCCAGGCGCTGGCCGACGAGCTGGGCAAGGACGGTGCGGGTGTGGTGGTGTCGCAGGTGGTGCCCTCGCCCTACCAGCCCTCGCGCCAGATCACGCGCGAGTTTCTGGAGGCCATCAAGAAGGGCGGCGACAAGGTGCAACCCAACTACTCCAGCATGGAAGGCTATCTGGCTGCACGCGTGTTCGCCGAGGGCCTGCGCCAGGCCCAGGCCGGCGGAAAGATCACGCGCGAGAGCTTCATCACGGGCACCGAGTCCATCGGCAACCAGGTGATCTCGGGCTTTCCGGTGTCGTTCAGTGGCACCAGCCACGCAGCCTCGAAGTTTGTCGAGATGTCGATGCTGACCGGGGACGGCCGGGTCAGGACCTGATCCCGAACGTGGGGCGCGCGCGCCGGCCCCCGCCGCTCCGAAGCGATTAGCCCAGCGTGCGCGTGCGCGCCAGCCCCTGCATGAACGCCTCGCAGCGTCCCAGCTGCTCCAGGCTCACGTACTCGTCGGGCTGGTGGGCCTGCTGGATGCTGCCGGGGCCACACACCACGGTGGAGATGCCCGCGTTCTTGAACAGCCCCGCTTCGGTGCCAAAGGCCACCAGGGTGGTGCCTTTTTCGCCCGACAGCTCCTGCGCCAGGCGCGTCACCGGGTCGTCCTTGCTGCCCAGGAAGCTCGGGATTTCGCAGATGGTTTCGAATTCAAAACCCGCTGCAGGCGCCACCTTCTTCATGGCGGGCTCCAGCGATTTGGCGTAGGCCACCACCTCGGACTGCATCTGCGCGGCGTTGGCCGTGGGCAGGTCGCGGAACTCGTAGCGGAACTCGGCGTCGCGCGGCACCACATTGTCGGCAATGCCACCATGGAACTGGCCCACGCTGCTGGTGGAGAACGGCACGTCAAAGCCCTCAAAGCGGGGCTCGTTCTTTTCAAAGTCTTCCGCCATGTCGCGCACCCGGCCCACCACGCGGGCGGCCATCTCGATGGCGTTGACCGAATGCGGCGTGAGGGAGGAATGCGCCTCCTTGCCGCGCACGCAGCACTTGTAGCGGTACACGCCCTTGTGCGCGATGGCGGGGATCATGCTGGTGGGCTCGCCCACGATGCAGGCCAGGGGCTTGATGTTCGCGTCGCGCAGGTCGGCGATGAGTTCCTTCACGCCAAAGCAGCCGATCTCCTCTTCGTAGCTGAACGCCAGATGGACCGCAAAAGGCGCGTCGCTGTTCAGGAACTGCTCTGCGTGCGAGACGGCAATGCCAATGAAGGCCTTCATGTCGGCACTGCCGCGCCCGTACAGGTTGCCGTCCTTGACCAGGGCACTCAGCGGGTCCATGGTCCAGTCCTGTCCATCCCACGGCACCGTGTCGGTATGGCCCGAAAGGATCACGCCCGCCGGCTTGCCCTCGCCCAGGGTGGCGAACAGGTTGGCCTTGGTCTTGTCGTCGTTGAAGGTCAGGCGGCTTTTCACGCCCAGCCTGGCCAGGTGGTCGCGGATGAAATGGATCAGCTCCAGATTGGAGTTATGGCTGACGGTGTTCATGCGCACCAGGGTTTGCGCAAGTTCAAGGGCGTGGGCAGAAATCATGGGTGGCTAGCGAATAACCCGGGTTGGCACGTGTGTTGCTGTCGGGCTAGACTGTGAGATCGTAAGGACACATATCATGAACGTTATTGACTCCATCGTCACCCAGGCGGCCAGTATTGCAGCGGTGCGCCGGGACATTCACGCCCACCCCGAGCTGTGCTTCGAAGAGGTGCGCACCGCCGACGTGGTGGCGCAAAAGCTCACCGAGTGGGGCATTCCCATCCACCGGGGTATGGGCAAGACGGGCGTGGTGGGCATCGTCAAGGGGCGCGACGGTGGCGCCAGTGGCCGCGCGATTGGCCTGCGCGCCGACATGGACGCACTGCCCATGCAGGAGTTCAACACCTTCGCCCACGCCAGCAAACACCAGGGCAAGATGCACGCCTGCGGCCATGACGGCCACGTGGCCATGCTGCTGGCGGCGGCGCAGCACTTTGCCAAGCACCGCAATTTCGATGGCACCGTGTACCTGATCTTCCAGCCCGCCGAAGAGGGCGGCGGCGGGGCCCGCGTGATGATCGAAGACGGCCTGTTCGAGCAGTTCCCCATGGAGGCCGTGTACGGCATGCATAACTGGCCCGGCATGCCGGTGGGCACGTTTGCCGTGAGCCCCGGCCCGGTGATGGCATCGACCAGCGAGTTCAAGATCACCCTGCGCGGCAAGGGTGGCCACGCGGCGCTGCCGCACACCGGCATCGACCCGGTGCCGATTGCCTGCGGCATGGTGCAGTCCTTCCAGACCATCATCAGCCGCAACAAGAAGCCCGTGGACGCTGGCGTGATCTCGGTCACCATGATCCACGCGGGCGAGGCCACCAACGTGATTCCCGACAGCGTCGAGCTGCAGGGCACGGTGCGCACCTTCACCACCGAAGTGACGGACCTCATTGAAAAGCGCATGCGCCAGATCGCCGAGAACCACTGCGCTGCGCACGATGCCACCTGCGAGTTCGATTTCGTGCGCAACTACCCACCCACCGTCAACTCGCCCGCCGAGGCCGAATTTGCCCGCAAGGTCATGACCGGCATCGTGGGGGAAGAGCGTGTGGTGGTTCAGGAGCCCACCATGGGTGCTGAAGACTTTGCCTACATGCTGCAGGCCAAGCCCGGTGCGTATTGCTTCATTGCCAACGGCGACGGCGCCCACCGCGAGATGGGCCACGGCGGCGGACCCTGCATGCTGCACAACCCCAGCTACGACTTCAACGATGACCTGATCCCGCTGGGCGCGACCTACTGGGTCAAGCTGGCCGAGGAATGGCTGGCCCAGCCCGCCAAAGCGGCCTGAAGCAGCTTGGCTGCGCCGTTGATCCTCCTCCACCCGGGCGTGCGCAGCGCGCGTGCCCGGGTTTTCTTTTTGTCTTCCCACTGACTCCTGAAAGCCCTGCCCATGACCGGAATCGTTGAAGCCTTCTCGCCCAGCTACGCCCAGGCGCGCACAAAGTTTCTGGAGGCCGCCGCAGCCGCCGGCCTGTCCATCGAATCGCACGCCCACCCGCTCCAAGGCCGCGACGGCGAAGACCTGGCCATGGACGTGGTGCGCGACGGCCCGGTCGATGCCAAAAAGCTGCTCATCGTGAGCAGCGCCTGCCACGGCGTCGAGGGCTACTGCGGCAGCGGCGTGCAGGTGTTTGCGCTGCACGATGCCGAGTGGCGCGCCAAGGCGCGCGATGCCGGTGTGGCCACGCTCTACATCCACGCGCTCAACCCGTATGGCTTCTCGCACGTGCGCCGCTTCACGCACGAGAACGTGGACCTGAACCGCAACTTCCAGGACTTCAGCAAGCCCCTGCCCGTGAACACGGCCTACCGCGAGGTGCAGCCCCTGCTGCTGCCCGAGCAGTGGCCACCCGGCCCCGAGAACCAGGCAGCGGTGGCGGAGTACATCGCCACCAAGGGCGAGGCCGCGTGGCAGGCCGCCATCTCGCAAGGGCAGCACGAGTTTCCGCAGGGCGTGTTCTTTGGCGGCACCGAGCCCACCTGGAGCAACCGCACGCTGCGCCAGGTGCTGCGCCAGCACGGTGCGGCCGCGTCGAAGATCGCCTGGATCGACCTGCACACGGGCCTGGGCCCCAGCGGCCATGGCGAGCGCATCTATGCGGGCAATGACAACGCCGTGGCCGTGGCCCGGGCGCGCGCCTGGTGGGACGGCGGCGGCGCCACGCCGGTCACGTCGATCTACGACGGCTCGTCCACCTCGGCCTTCCTCACCGGCCTGATGTGGACATCGATCTACGACGAGTGCCCCCATGCCGAATACACCGGCATTGCCATGGAGTACGGCACCGTGCCCGTGCTCGATGTGATGAACGCCATCCGTGCCGAGCAATGGCTCCAACTGCACCCCGAAACTCCGGCTGACAAGGCTGCCCAGATCAAGGCGCAAATGCTGGCGGCCTTCTACACCGACACGGATGTGTGGAAGGGCCAGATCATCAGCCAGGCGCGGCAGTCGATGTTCCAGGCGGTGAACGGGTTGACGGCCTGATTTTGTGTTCCAGAGGTCTCAGGCGCTGGTGCTATATGCCTGAGATGCTATCAATATGGTAGTGGGTGCGCAGGGGTTTGGCGGGTAGTACGGGTTCAGGAGCGTTGGGGTTGCCACCGTGGGGCGGCTACCATCGCCCCAAAAACCAGGAGACACCATGGCCTCTGACCCTCTGCGCGCGCTGAGCCGCTGCCTGCTCCGGCTGTCGGAGCAAGCCCAGCAGGTGGCCCCGCAGGACTTGCTGCAGCAGGCCATGCAGACCTTGCAGGGGCTGGTGCCTTTTGATTCCGCCTGGTGGGGCGAGGTCTCGGCGGGCGATGTGCAGGTGGCACCCCGCAACTGGCTGCACGGCAGCATTGGCCTGAGCCGCAGCTTTGCCGAGGAGTGGAATGCGCTGGCGGCGGTGGACCTGTTTGGGCTGCAGTCCATGCAGCAGCTGGGGGTGGTGATCCGTGAGCGTGACGTGGTGGGCCCGTTACCCGAGCACCCGGAGGTGGCCGCCTTCAGCCAGCGCCACGGCCTGTACCACTGCATGGCCCTCACGGCCGAGCTGCCCCACAGCGGGCTCATGTTTTTTGTCTCCATCTACCGCCCGCCAACGCGGCCGGAATTCTCGGACGGAGAGACCGTGCTGTTCGGTGAATTCGTCCTGCACCTGCTGCAGCAATGGCACTACCGTCTGCAGCGCCTGCAAAGCGATACACCCGGCCGCCCCTGGGACAGCTTTGCCCTGGCCCGGCCGTCGGGCGAACTGCTGTTTGCCGGGCTGCGCATCAGCCGGGCGTTGGGCGAAGCCAGCCCCGGCTGGCACGGCACCCACCTGCCGCCGGTGGTGGCACAGGCGCTGGCGGGCGCGCCCTGCACCCTGTCGGTGGGCAAGGCCTGCCGCCTGCGCTTGGAGCCCTGCGGGCCACTGGTGGCCGTGAGCCTGGCGTCGCGCCAGCACAAGCAAGCCCTGGCACCGCGCGAGCTGAGCGCCGCCATGCTGTACGCCCAGGGCCGCTCGCACAAGGACATTGCGGCCACGCTGGGCCTCACGCCCGCCACGGTGCGCACCTACCTGCGCACGGCCTATGCCGCGCTGGGCGTGAGCAACAAGCTGGAGCTGGTGGCCGCGCTGCGCCACCAGTAGCGATCGGCGGCGGGGCGCTACGCGCGAGTTTGCAGGGCTCGGTAGTTTCCCGCTCCCTCTGCATTTGCAGAGGCTGCAACCACGCCGCCTTTTCCTATCGTCCGCACCGGAGTCCAGTCGCTGGTGCCGGTCATGCCGCCGCCCGGCCTGGGCTCCTGAAGAACCGCCATAACAGGAGACCCTTGCATGTTCCCGAACCCCCACCCCTTCGCCGTGGCGCCCCGACGCCACCCTCACCCCCTGGCACGCGCAGGGCGATGGACCGCTGCCTGCACCCTGGGTGCTGTGGCAGCCCTGGCCCTGACCGCCTGCGGCGGCGGCAGCAGCGACGCCAATCCCCCGCTGGCCAGCAAGCCCCTGGCTGAGGCCTGCGCCGCCTACGCATCCACCGCCTTGCCCCATGGCGCCAAGGTCACCCGTACCGAGCTGCGCAAGGCCGAGGGCACGTTGCCCGACGTGTGCATCGTGCGCGGGCAGATCGTCTCGTCGCCCGAGTCCACCATCAACTGGGCGGTGGAGCTGCCCACACTGACCCAGTGGAACGGCAAGACGCTGACCATTGGTGGTGGCGGCTTTGACGGCTTCATCCCCACCGACGACCCGTGGTACCAGCAGCTGGTGGGCCCGTCGGCCAACCCGTACGTGAAGATCAGCTCCGACTCCGGCCACCAGATCCGCGGCTTTGCCTGGGGCAAGAGCGACGTGGCGCTGCGCAACCACGCGTTCGACGCCAACCATTTCGTGCTGGAGGTGGGCACTTCCATCGCCACCGAGTTCTATGGCAAGCGCCCCGTGCGGCGCTACCACATGGGCCATTCCAACGGCGGTCGGTCGGGGCTCATCTCCACGCAGAAGTACCCCAAGGACTACGACGGTGTGGTGGCCATGGAGCCCGCCATCAGCCAGCAGGCGCACCAGGTCAACCTGGGGCCCACGGTGCTGCGCCACATCTTCAAGAGCCGCGACAACTGGATGAGCCCCGCCAAGATCGCGCTGTATGCCAAGGCCGAGGTGGCGGCGTGTGATGGCCTCGATGGCCTGAAGGACGGCATCATCGGCAACATCGAGGCGTGCAACTACGTGCCTACCGAGCTGCTGTGCCAGGGTGCGGACAACGACAGCTGCCTCACGGCCGGCCAGATCGAATCCATCCGCCTCATCTACAGCGACCACAAGACACCCGTGACCCTGTCGCGCGGTGCCGTGGGCTACCCGCGCTATGGCCGGGGCGGGGCGTCCACGTCGGACTGGCAGTCGTACATGTTCGGCACCAGCTTTGACGCGCCCGATTCGTTCAACCACATGGCCGTGACGGAAGCCGCGCGCCTGGTGGAGGGCAACCCCAACGCCAACATCCTGAGCCACGACCCCACGCAGTACCAGGCGCAGTACGCGCGGCTGGCCGAGATGATCGATGGCACGGACCCCGACATCTCCGCCTTTGCCGACAACGGCGGCAAGCTGCTGATCTGGTACGGTCTGGGCGACACCTGCGTGTCGCTGTACCGCACGGCAGACTATTTCGACACGGTCAAGCAGCGCATGGGCGCCAGCAAGGTGCAGGGCTTTGCGCGCATGGTCACCTCGCCCTCCAACGGACATGACCTGGACGGCGCAGGCACCGAGCCGCGCTCCATCGACCTGCTCGCCGCCATGGACGCCTGGGTGGAAAAGGGCGCGGCGCCTGACAAGCTGGTCGCCACGAAGTTCGCCCCCGGCACCAGCACCCCCGTGGCCCAGCGCCCGGTGTGCGAGTACCCCAAGTTCCCGCGCTACAACGGCACGGGCGATCCGGCCAAGGCCGAGAGCTTTACCTGCTCTGCGACCTGAACGCGGTGCTGGATGCAAAAAGGCACGCCCCTGGGCGTGCCTTTTTTGTGTGTCCAGTCGTCAGGATGCCAGCGCGCGCATCTCTGCGATCAGGTCCGACTTGCCTTCGAAGCCGATGCCCGGCAGCGGCGGCAGCGTGACGTAGCCGTTCTCGACCTTCACGCCATCGGGGAAGCCACCGTAGGGCTGGAACAGATCGGGGTAGCTCTCGTTGCCGCCCAGGCCCAGGCCTGCCGCGATCGCCAGCGACATCTGGTGGCCCCCGTGTGGAATGCAGCGGCTGGGGGACCAGCCGTATTCCTTGAGCATGTCGAGCGTGCGCAGGTACTCCACCAGGCCGTAGCTGAGCGCGCAGTCAAACTGCAGCCAGTCGCGGTCCTTGTGCATGCCGCCGTGGCGGATCAGGTTGCGCGCGTCCTGCATCGAGAACAGGTTCTCGCCCGTGGCCATCGGGCCCTTGTAAACCTCGCCCAGCTTCGCCTGCAGCTCGTAGTCCAGCGGGTCGCCCGCTTCTTCGTACCAGAACAGCGGGTACTGCGACAGGGCCTTGCCGTACTCGATGGCGGTCTTCAGGTCGAAGCGGCCGTTGGCGTCCACTGCCAGTTGCTGGCCCGGGCCCAGGATCTTGAGCACTGACTCGATGCGCTCGCAGTCTTCGGCCAGCGTGGCACCGCCGATCTTCATCTTGACCACCGAGTAACCGCGCCCCAGGTAGCTTTCCATTTCCTTCTTGAGGCCGTCGAGCCCCTTGCCGGGGTAGTAGTAGCCGCCGGCGGCGTAGACAAACACGCGCGGGTTGGGCGTTCCGCTGCCGTAGCGCTCGGCCAGCAACTGGTACAGCGGCTTGCCTGCAATCTTGGCCGTGGCGTCCCACACCGCCATGTCGATGGTGCCCACGGCCACCGAGCGCTCGCCGTGGCCGCCGGGTTTTTCGTTGATCATCATGCGGGCCCAGACCTTGTGCGGGTCGAGGTTCTCACCGGTCTCATCCAGCAGGCTGGCGGGTTCGGCCTCCAGCACGCGCGGGATGAAACGGTCGCGCATCAGCGCACCCTGGCCGTAGCGGCCGTTGGAGTTGAAGCCGTAGCCGATCACCGGCTTGCCATCGCGGATCACGTCGGTGACCACGGCCACGAGGCTCAGCGTCATCTTCGAGAAGTCGATGTAGGCGTTGCGGATGTCCGACTTGATGGGACGGGTCGATTCGAGGATGTTGACGATCTTCATGGTGGTCGCGTTGGTTGGCAAAGAGGGAAAGGTGCGGGATCAAAAGGAAAGATCAGCGGGCGAGCGAAGAGCCCCCGCAGATCGCGATGTCCTGCCCCGTGATGGCGGCGGCAGATTCAGACAGAAGAAAGCCCACCAGTGCGGCAATCTCGGCAGGCTCGATCAGGCGGCCGATGGGCGGCAGGCGCGGTGCACTGCCCTGGCGGGCGGGGTCGTTCAGCATGCCGGTGGCGGTGGCTGCGGGCGAGACGACATTCACCGTCACGCCCTGCGCGGCCACCTCGGCGGCCCAGCTGCGCGCCAGTGCAATCAGCGCGGCCTTGGTCGCGGCGTACTGACCGCGCCCGGCCATGCCCTGCGCCACGCGGCTGCCAATGAACACCACGCGCCCCTGACCGCGCTGGGCCATGTCGGGCACTATGGCATCGGCCAGCCGGGTGGCGGCATCCACATGCAGGCGCCACATCAGCTCGCCGCCCGCATGGTCGAGCTGGCCCAGCGGCCCCACGCGCAGCACGCCGGCCGCATGGACCAGCGCGTCCACGCCGGGCAGTGCAGCGGCCACGCGGGCGATATCGGCACCATCGGCCAGGTTGACCGGTGTATGGGTGAACGAGGGGTGAACGACCGTCGGCTGGGCCACATCCAGGCCCGTCACGCGCCAGCCGACGGCCAGCAGCGACTCGGCGATGCTGCGGCCTATGCCGCTGCTGCTGCCGGTGACGATGGCGTGGCGGGCATTACTCGACACGGATGTTCCCTTCGGTGACGATCTTCTGCGAGCGCTCCATGTCGCTGCGCTGGAACTTCGCAAAATCCTCCACGCTGCCCGGTGTGGTCAGCAGCCCTTGCTCTTTGAGCTTGGGCGTCATCTCGGCCAGGGCCTTGTTCACCTCGGTGTTCAGCCGCTGGGTGATGTCGGCCGGCAGCTTGGCCGGACCCCACAGGCCATACCAGCTGTAGAACTCGTAGCCCGGAATCGTCTCGCCCACCGTGGGCACGTCGGGCAAGCTCGCGGCGCGCTGGGCGGAGGTGACGGCCACCACGCGCAGCATGCCGCTCTTGTGGTACTGCAGAGACCCCAGGATCGGATCGATGAACCCGTCGATCTGTCCGCCGATCAGGTCCTGAAACGCAGGCGCCGTGCCCTTGTAGGGCACGATCAGGTAGTCGAGGTTGCCTGCGCGCTTGAGCAGTTCGGTCGAGAGGTGCCCGGCCGACCCGATGGAACCCACGGCGAAGGTCATCTTGCCGGGGTTGGCTTTGGCGTAGGCCATCAGCGACTTGATGTCGGTGACCGGCAGGTTCTTGTTGATGGCCACCGACAGCGGGGCCTTGGCCACCAGCGCCACGGGCGTGAAGTCCTTGACCACGCCGTAGGGCACGGACTTCATGGTCATGGGCGCAGTGGTGAAGGTGGATGCGTTGAACAGCAGCGTGTAGCCGTCCGCCGGGGCCTTGGCCACCACGTCGCCGCCAATCACGCCGTTGCCGCCCGCCTTGTTCTCGACGATGAAGTTCTGGCCCATCTGGTCGCCCAGCTTTTGCGCGAGCATGCGGCCCACGGTGTCGAGCGTGCCGCCTGGCGGAAAGGGGATGACCATCCGGATGGGCTTGGCGGGGTAAGCCTGCGCAAAGCTGCTGGCCGCCATCGCGAGTGTGGCTACACCCAGGGCGGCGCGGAGGAAAAGGTGGCGTTGCATGGTGTCTTGTCTCCTTGTCGGTTTTCTTGTGTGCAATGAGGCGCGGGGGACTCAAAATCCCCCGCGCCTCGCAGGGACCGCTCAGCGCTTGAGCAGGCCGGCCTGCTTGACTGCAGCGCGCAGCGCTTCGACTTCCGTGGCGTTGGGCGCCTCGGTCGGTGGGCGCACGGTGGCGTCGTCGATCACGCCTGCCAGGTACATGCCACCCTTCATGCGGGCGTGGGCCTCGCCGGTGGGCTCGCCGCCGCCGTACACCGCGTCCTTCAGGGGCGTGATGACGGCCTGCACGGCCATGGCTTTCTTCAAGTCGCCGGCCTTCACCGCATTCCACAGATCGATGATGAGCTGGGGGATGAAGGTGGCAAAGCCCACCAGCGCGCCGTCCACGCCCTGCACCATCGAGGCCAGCAGGTACTCGTCGTGGCAGGTCAGGATGGCCTTGGACGCGTCGGCCTCGCGGATCGCCTGGATGTCGCGGGCGTACTTGTTCATGTCGCGCTGGCCCACCTTGAAGGCCTGCAGGTAGGGCAGCCGGGCCAGGTCGGCCAGCAGCTGCGACGAGTAAGAGGCACGCGTCCAGGCCGGGTAGACGTGGCAGACCAGATCGGCGTTGGGCGCCGCCTTGTGGATGGCCTCGAAGTACTGCAGTGCATGGCCGGGCGTGAAGCCAAAGCGCAGCCAGTGGTGCGGGGGCATCACGTCCAGCGCCACGGCACCAGCCTCGACGGCAGCGCGGGCATGGTCGGCCGCGTCGGCCAGGCCTTCGCAGACGATGGACGAAATGACAGGCATGCGCCCCTTGAGTTCGTCGGCCACGATGCGGGTGACCTTGGCGCGTTCAGCCGGTGTGAGGGAGAACACCTCGCCGGTGTGGCCGTTGGTCATGACGGCCACCACGCCGTCGTGGCCTGCCAGCCAGGCGGCGAGCTTGCGCAGCGCGGGCTCGTCGATGCGGTGGTCGGGGGTGAAGGGGCACGAGATGGCGGGGATGATCCCGCGATAATTCGAGATGGCAGGCATGCTTTCTTGTCTCCGTTGGGAAAAGCTGGTGAACAACGGGGTGGATCATTCCGCGCCATGCTGCAGCGGTCCAATACTCGAATCGCATACAACTATCTATCGATCCATCGCGGAGACACATGGGACCCGGCAACCGACCCCTGGACCTGGAATGGCTGGAGGATTTCCTAGCTCTGGCCGAGACGGGCAATTTCTCGCGCGCGGCGGAGGCCCGCGCCATTGCCCAGCCCGCCTTCAGCCGCCATATCCGCGCACTGGAAGACTGGGTGGGCGTGGAGCTGTTCGACCGCAGTGCCCATCCTGCGGCGCTCACGGCGGCAGGCCAGCGCTTTCTGCCGCTGCTCGAAACCATCCTGGCCAATCTGGAGGCCGCGCGCATCAAGGCCCGCGCTGCACACGACCTGGCGGCTGCCAGTCTGCGCTTTGCGGCCACGCACGTGCTCTCGCTCACGTTTTTTCCGCGCTGGCTGGTGGGCATGGAGGCGCGCCTGCGGCTGGGGCCCATCCAGACCATGTCCGACAGCTCGCAGGCCTGCGAAGACCTGATGCTCCAGCGGCGTGTGCAGTTTGTGCTGTGCCATGGCCACGCCGAGGTGCCGGGGCGCCTGGACGAGGCGCAGTACCCCATGTGCCGCCTGGCGGACGACCGGCTGCTGCCAGTCAGTGCGCCACAGCCCGGCGGCGCAGCAGGCCAGCCGATGCATGCGCTGGGCCAGCAGGCCCCGGTGCCCGTGCTGGCCTACAGCGAGGCGTCGGGCCTGGGCCGCATCATGCGGGCCCGCATGCGCGGGGTGTTCGCTGACGGTGCTGACGGCCCGGTGGCGGTGGTGTTCACCGCGCACCACGCGGTGTTGCTCAAGACTCTTGCCCAGGAAGGGCGGGGCGTGGCCTGGCTGCCCGAAAGCCTGATTGCCGACGAGTTGCGCGCCGGCACGCTGGTGGCTGCCGGGGGCGCCGACTGGAACGTGCCGGTGCAGATCCGCCTGTACCGCCAGCGTGCCGAGATGTCGCCGGTGGCCGAGTCCTTGTGGGAACTGGCGGTGGCGCAGGTGGCACCGCTGGCCTGAGCGCTTGCCGTTCCCCTGGCTGGCAGCCGATTCTTAAAGGCCCAGGTCGCTCAGCCCCGGATGGTCGTCCGGTCGGCGCCCCAGCGGCCAGAAGAACAGCCGGTCTGCGGCCTGGATGGGGCGGTCGTTGATGCTGGCGTGGCGCACGGCCATCAGGCCTGCGTCGTTGAACTCCCAGTTCTCGTTGCCGTAGCTGCGGTACCACTGGCCTGCGTCGTCATGCCATTCGTAGGCAAACCGCACGGCGATGCGGTGGCCGCTGAACGCCCACAGCTCCTTGATGAGGCGGTAGTCCAGTTCGCGTGCCCACTTGCGCTCCAGCAGCTGCCGGGCGGCCTCGCGGCCCACGGGGAACTCGGCGCGGTTGCGCCAGCGCGTGTCCTCGGTGTAGGCCAGGGCCACGCGGGCAGGGTCGCGCGAGTTCCAGCCGTCTTCGGCCAGGCGCACTTTCTGGACGGCGGTGTGTTGGGTAAAGGGGGGCAAAGGCGGGCGTGTTTCCATGGGAACCTCGACGGTGAAGGGTTGATGTAGACAGATCTGTCTACGTGCCATCATAAAGCCATGTAGACAGACTTGTCTACAATGAGCGAATGACCTTTGATCCTCTCCCTGTCGGCTGGCAAGACCTGCCCGCCCGAGACCGCCTGCTGCACACGGCGCACGCGCTGTTCTACCGGGATGGCATCCGCGCCACGGGCATCGACCGGGTGATTGCGGAGTCTGGCGTGACCAAGGTGACCTTCTACCGGCATTTCCCGAGCAAGAATGCGCTCATCTGTGCGTATCTGGAGTACCGGCACGCGGGCTGGATGGGCTGGTTCGCCGACGCGCTGCAGCGCCATGCGCACGCGCTGCCCTCAGGGGCGGATCGCACGCGGGCATTGGCGCCTGCCCTGGCGGAATGGTTGGGCAGCAAGCACTTTCGGGGCTGTGCCTTCATCAACAGCGTGAGCGAGCTGGGAGACACCGTGCCGGAGGTGCTGGAGATTGCGCAGCGCCACAAGCGCGACATGACGGCGTTGCTGGCTGCCTTGTTGCCAGCGCCTTCCCACCGTGCGCAGGACGCGCAGGCGCTCACCCTGGTGGTGGAGGGCGCCATCGTGCGTGCGCAGATGGGCGAACCTGTCGCCGCGGTGGTGGCCGCAGTGTCCCGCCTGACGGATGCGCTGGTTGCGCCTCCTCAGCGCAAGGGGTGAGCCTGTCGGTCGATAGGAAAGATGGGAACGTTTCTGGCGGCCACCCGCATGGTCAGTCCAGCCGTGCGCCTTGTGTGGCACCGTGGCGGGTGCGCTGGTCGTACTGCTTCTCGCGTGCCACGTGGTCCTGCAGCAGCCGGTGGCCCAGGGCATTGGCTTCGCGCTCCAGCGTGGCGCAGTCGGACGCTGCGGGCATCTGGCGGATGGCCTGGTCAATGGCCTGCGCTGCGTCGCGCCCGATCTGCACATGGCCTTGCTCGTGGTGGGACAGCGCCTGCACATACCGGTCAAAAACCGCCTGCTGCGCCGGGCTGGCGGCCTGCAGGTCGGGCAGCTGCACTTCGGTGCGCAGCCGGGTGTTGACTTCGGTGATCGCACAGCGGCCCGAGGCTTCGCGCCACCAGCGGAAGGTCCAGCGCACGTTCCAGCGGGTGTAGCCATGAAAGCGCTGTCCACCCACCGAAATGGGGGTTGCAGCATGCAGGGCATCGCGCAGTGTCTCTCCGGGCTGGGCGCGCACCACGTAGGGCCGCTGGGTGCTTTCTTCCTCCACGGCCGCGTGTGCCCCACCCGCAGACAGCAGCAAGGCCACCACCCACCCGAGACGCACGCAGGGTGGTGGCTCTTGCAACGCAGATGCGTTCAGTCGCCCCACGGCAGCATCAGCGTGAGCAGCGACAGCTGGTCAAACTCGGGCGCAAAGGCATCAATGATCTGCTGCGGCTCGGGGCACAGGGTGGTGTCGGTGATCACGCCAAACTGTACGCCGCCGCCGTAGCTGAGGATGGAGACCCCCAGGCCGATGTCACCCGACTGCGGCACCCAGAACATGCACTGCGTGACGCGTGCACCGCACAGCGTGAGCTGCTCCTTGGGGCCGGGCACGTTGGTCATCACCGCCGTGGTCTTGCGGCCAAACAGGTTGAGCAGTGCGTCCTGTGCGGGCTTGATCATCAGGCCTGCCACGGCGAGCATGGCAAACGCCAGGATGGGCTGGGTGCTGCCTTTGAGCGCATTCATGCGCTTGCGCACTTCGTACACGCGCTCGACAGGGTTGGCCACGCCAATCGGCAGCACCAGCGGCACCAAGCCAAAGCGGTTGCCCAGCTTCCAGGCCTCTTCCATGGGGCGCAGATTCACCGGGATCATGGCGCGGATCTCCTGGCCCGTAGGGTCGTCCCCCTGGCTGCGCAGGTAGCCGCCGATGGCGCCCGCCACACACGACAGCAGCACATCGTTGATGGAGCAGTTGAGTGCTTTGCCAATGGCCTTGACCTCTTCGAGCGGAATCGGCGGGCACCAGGCCACACGCTTGGCGCTGCCGGGCTGGCCTTTCAGGCGCGTGGGGGAGTCGTCAGGCATCAGCGCCAATGCCGCCGCATCGCTGACGAGCTGGTAGGCCATGCGGGCCATGTCCATGGTGCCGGTCAGCCCGTGGTGCATGGCCTTTTCCGGGTCTCCCAGCATCTGCAACGACTTGGCGGCGCTGTCGCCCGCCAGGTCCAGGGCCTTGACGGTGAGGCCGGTGAAGGGCTTGATGAGTGCGTCGGCGATCCAGTCCTCGGCGGTGGCGGCTTCCTTGTCTGCCCGCGCCTTGCGCTTGGGGGGCTCCGAGCCGCCGTCCACCAGCGACATGGTCACCGAGATGAGTGCAATGCCGTCGGCAATGCAGTGGTGGATGCGCACGATGAGCGCGCTGCCTTTCGCGCCGTCATCACCCACAAAGTCTTCGATCAGGTGCATTTGCCACAGCGGGCGGCGTGTATCGAGCGGCTGCATGGCGAGCTCGCCCACGCGGTCCTGTAGTGCGCGCTGCATGCTGTGGCCTGTGCGGTGGGGCAGCTTTTCGCGCAGCACATGCGCAGCGATGTCGAAGTTGCGGTCCTCCACCCAGGTGGCGCCTGCGGCATCTTCCACCACCCGCTGGCGAAAGCGCGGGTACTGCAGCAGGCGCTGCTGTACGCGTTCGCACAAGGCCTCCCAGGTGATGCCGGGTGACAGGGTCCACACGCCGTTGATCATCATCAGGTTGCTGTGCGAATCCATGCGCAGCCAGGCGGTATCGACCTTGCTCATGCGTTCGCCCGACAGGCCCAGCATGCCGGTGGCCGCGCGGCGCACGTTCTTCTGCACCACGGTGGCGGCCTTGCGGGCTGCGGGGGGCAGGGCCTGGGCGGCCTTGCGTGCCACCTCAGGCGCCTGGTCGCGCATGGTGCGCAGGGGGCTCGTGCTGCGGCCGGGGGCAGCTTTGCGGGGGGCTGGAATGCGGGTCACCATCAGATGTACACCTATTGTTTGATTTTTGGGGGCTTGCCTCTATGGATTGAGCGGCCCCGGGCCGTGCTCAGCCCGTAAGATACAACGCAGCAAACCCTTGCCGACACCGTTCTTTCCCTCCCCCCACACATCCCAAGGAGCACACCGACATGGCCGACCTCAATGCCACCTTCGAAGCCGCCGTGGCCAATTCCAAGAACCTGAGCGAGCGTCCCGACAACGCCACGCTGCTCAAGATCTACGCGCTGTACAAGCAAGCCACCGCCGGCGACAACACCGAGAAGAAGCCCAGCTTCTCCGACATGGTGGGCCGTGCCAAGTGGGACGCCTGGGAAAAGCTCAAGGGCACGGGTGCCGACGAGGCCAAGCAACTGTATGTGGACCTGATCACCTCGCTGAGCTGATACGGCGGTGACCCCCCAAAGAAAAAGGCGACCTTGGTCGCCTTTTTCTTTGGGGGCAGAGGCGCCTAACGCTGGACCCACCCCTTGGGCAGCCCGGCTTCCGGCGTCATGCCGTAGACCGCCTCGCCCGGCAGCCCCGCCTGCAGCGGCACGCGGGCGGCCATCAGGCGCTCCAGGTCCACCCCCGTGGCAATGCCCATGGCTTCGAACATGAACACCAGGTCTTCGGTCACCACGTTGCCCGATGCGCCTGGTGCATAGGGGCAACCGCCCAGGCCGCCCAGCGACGCATCAAAGGTGCGCACGCCTACGTCGTAGGCCGCTAGGCAGTTGGCCAGCCCCAGCCCGCGGGTGTTGTGCATGTGGGCAGCACCGGCCTTGGCACCCAGCTCGGCGCGCAGGCGCGTGAACAGGCGGCGCACCTGCGCCGGGTTGGCCATGCCGGTGGTGTCCGACAGGCCCACCTCGTCGGAACCGGCCTCGGCGCACAAGACTGCGAGCCAGATCACATCGTCCTCGGGCACCACGCCCTGCAGCGTGCAGCCAAAGGCGGTGGACAACCCCACCTCCACCAGCACGCCGGGCGCTAACTCATCACGCAGCTGTGCCACGGCGCGCACCTCCTCGACCATGGACTCGCGCGTCTTGCGCACATTGGCCAGCGAATGGGCAGCACTGGCCGATACCGGCAGGGTGACCTTGTGCACCCCTGCTGCCAGCGCCGCCTCGGCGCCGCGCAGGTTGGGGGCCAGGGCCATCACGGTGATGCCAGGGTGGGTGAGCGCGTGCTGCACCACTTCGGCCACATCGGCCATCTGGGGCAGCAGGCGGGCGGGCACGAAGGAGCCGACTTCGATCTCGCGCAGGCCGGCCGCCACCAGGGCGTCGATCCAGCGCAACTTGTCGGCCGTGGACATGGTGGCTTTGACGGACTGCAGGCCATCGCGCGGGCCGACTTCGCTGATGAGTACTTGGGGTTGCGTCATGGTGCTGGACGGAGGATGCCGCCGAGGATAGCGCGCTGGCGCTGCCAGAAGGTGCTCTGGGGGTTTTGAACAAAGTGGCAATTTGTGATGCCATACCGGCAAACAGCCCAGCAATATGCAGCAGATTGGGCGATTCCCATTGTTTTGGCACTTCGGGACACTGCTTGGAGCCGTATCCATTCCCATTCGGAGACAAGCGCCATGCCCTCACACCATCCTTTTTCCACCCGCTACCTCAGTGCCACCGATGTCATCGACATGGTGCAGCGCAAGGGCGTCGAGGCCTGCCTGCGCGGCGTTGCCGACTACATCCTGGCCGACTTTCTGCGCTGGGGCGCGTTCGACAAATCCGCACGTGTGGCCAGCCACTCGCGCGACGGCGTGATCGAACTCATGCCCATTGCCGATGACCAGACCTATGCGTTCAAGTACGTCAACGGCCATCCCAAGAACACGCGCTGGGGCCTGCCTACGGTGATGGCGTTTGGCGTGCTGGCCGATGTGGCCACCGGCGCGCCGCTGCTGCTGAGCGAACTCACGCTCACCACCGCCCTGCGCACCGCCGCCATGTCGGCCGTGGCCGCCCGCGCCCTGGCGCGGCCTGACAGCCGCACCATGGCGCTGATCGGCAACGGCGCCCAAAGCGAGTTCCAGGCGCTGGCGTTTCACCACCTGCTGGGCATCACCACGCTGCGGCTGTTCGATACCGACCCGGCCGCCACCGCCAAGCTGCAGGCTAACCTGCAAGGCACAGGCCTGCGCACCGTGGCCTGCAACAGCACGGCCGAGGCCGTGCGCGGCGCCGACGTTGTGACCACGGTCACGGCCGACAAGACCAACGCCACCATCCTCACGCCCGGCATGCTGGCGATCGGCATGCACATCAACGCCGTGGGGGGCGACTGCCCCGGCAAGACCGAGCTGCATGCCGACGTGCTGCGCCAGGCCCAGGTGTTTGTGGAATACGCGCCGCAGACGCGCATTGAAGGCGACATCCAGCAGCTGCCTGCCGACTTTGGCGTGACCGAGCTGTGGGAAGTGCTGGCAGGCCAACACACCGGCCGGGCCAGCGATGCCGCAATAACGGTGTTTGACTCCGTAGGCTTTGCGCTGGAGGACTTTTCTGCGCTGCGCTTCTTGCGCGATACGGCCGCCGAGCTGGGCATGGGCCAGCCCATCGAACTCATCCCCCAGCTGTCAGACCCCAAGAACCTGTTTGGGCTGCTGCGCACGCACAACCCCCTGCTGCGCGCTGTGGCCTGACGCCTGTCCGGTCACCCCTTCTCAGTCCCTCCAGACCACGCTGCTGGCGGAGTCGGCGCGTGTGGTGCGGAAATGGTTGGCCGGGTGGGCCGGGTCCGCCATGCCAAAGGAGATGCCGCAGACGATGCTGCGGTCGTCGCCAATGCCCAGCACCTCGCGCAGCACGCCGGGGTAGGACGCCAGCGCCGCCTGTGCGATGGAGCCCACGCCCAGGCTGTGCGCGGCCAGCATGAAGTTGCTCACATAGGCGCCACAGTCCACCGCACCATAGACGCCCAGTGCCTCGTCGCTGGTGACGATGGCCACATGCGGTGCGCCGAACATCGTGAAGTTCTGCGCCGCTTGGCGGGCCGAGGCTTCGCGGTCACCCTTGGCAATGCCCAGGGCTTCGTACAGGCCCCAGCCGCATTCGCGCCGCCGTTCCTGGTACACGCCCCGGTATTCGCGGGGCCAGGGCAGGTCGGGATTGGGGGCTGCGGTGGTCACGTGCGACTGCAGTGCGCTGCGCAGGCGCTCCAGCGTGGCGCCGCTGGCTATGGTGAGCTGCCAGGGCTGCGCGTTGCACCACGATGCTGTGCGCTGCGCGGTGGCCCGGATGGCTTCGATGGTGCCGCGCGGCAACGGCTCGGGCAGAAAAGCGCGGCAGCTGTAGCGGGTGTGGAGCAGCGTGGAGAGGGTGTCAAACGCCGGGCTGTGGGCGGCGGTCTCGCTCGCGGTGGATGTCATGGCGGTGGCTAGGCCTTCTTGGCCTTGGTGGCAGGCTTGGCCGCTGCCTTGGGGGCCGGCTTGTCAGCATCCGCGTCTGCCGCCGCTTTCTTCTTGTCGGCCGCTGGCTTCTTGGCACTGGGGTGCGGTGCATTGAGCAGTGCATCCAGCTGTTCGCCAATCTCGGCCTCGATGCGGTCCTTGAACGCGCCGAACAGAAAGCCGAGCTGTGCCTTCATCTCGAACTGGTGCGCATCCACCAGCAGCGTGCCCTTGACGCCCGAGCGGGTGAAGGTGAGCAGGTCTTCCTTGTCGCCCTCTTCGTAGGTGCATTCCATGTCGAATTTTTCTTCGGCCTTCTCGGCCCAGGAGAAGGCGACCTTGCGGGCTTCCTTGAAACCCAGGTGGTGTTCGCGGTGGATATGAATGTCAGGCACCGGCTGTCTCCTTGAGGTGTTGGGGGTCAGGTAAAAGGGCGCGCAGTGTGTCGTGCCGCTCGGGCTGGGGCTGCTGCGTCAGTTGTCGTACGGCATCATAAAACCGGGGCCAGTTGCGCCCCTCGCGTTCAAACAAGGCCTCGAACGCGGGCACCAGTTCGTCGTAGGCGGCCTGGGCGGCAAAACTGGCGTTGTTGGCCTGGGCCACCCAGCGGTCGTAGCCCGCCACCTGGGCTGTGGTGGCTCGGGGGGGCGTCCCGCCGGGCGCGTCCAGCCAGCGTGCGCGCAGTGCGGCATAGTCGTCGCGAAATGCTTGCATTGCTTCTCTTTTCATAGCAATTAAGGCATGATCTTCTAGCGCTTGAAGCTCCTTTTGCTCATAAATGGCCGCCAGGCGGGTGCGCGTGGCCCGGGTGAGCATGCGGAAGGCGCTGCGCCGCGCTTCGCTGGTGGCGTAGGCCTCGCGCGCGGCGGGCGTGGACTGCGTGGCCAGCCACCGCGCCACGCCAATGCGTTCCACCGCCGTGGCAAAGGATTCGTTGAACAAGGTGTCGTTCTCGGCATAGACCACCTGGTGCGCCAGCTCGTGGAACAGCAGGCGCACAAAGTCGCCCTCGGGCCAGGCGATGAAGGTGGACAGCAGCGGGTCGCCGCCCGCCCAGTTCATGTAGCCCAGCGTGGAGTAGGCGGGCACGCCGTACACCTCCACCTCCAGGCCCTGTGCGGCCAGCTCGGCGGCCTCGGCCTGTGCCGCAGCCTCGGTGAAATAGCCCCGGTAGCCGATGCAGCCCGTGACCGGAAAGCACCAGGTGTGTAGCGTCAGCGAATAGGGCGGCGCGGCGACCACATTCCACACGGCGGCGGGGCGCTTCAGGTCGGCATAGCGGCGGTAGCTGGCGTTGTCGGGCAGGCCGAGTTCCGCCACCGCAAAAGCCCGCGCACGTTGCGCCAGCTGCAGCTGCTCGCGCAGGGCGGGCGAGATGTCCTTGCGCGCCACCCATTCGTCAATCGGTTCTGCGGCATGCATGATCTGCATGTGCCCGCGCAGCGATTGCCAGTAGTAGCCCAGCGCGTTGGAGGGACCGGTGGTGCTGGCGCAGCCGACCAGCACCAGGCAAAACATCAGGCTGCAAGTGGCCCGCAGGCGGGAAAGTGGCTGGCGCATGCAGCGCAGTTTATGGGCAGATTGAACCCTTTGCGCTCGCCCTGTCAGCAGCCTGGCTGTTGCGCTTTCTAGAATGCCGCGCATGATCCCTTTGACCGCTCCCGATCCTGCTGGCCCACCCGCACTGGCCGACGGCCTGTTTGCTGACGAAGCCGGTTGCCCGCGCTGCACTTGGTGCCAGTCCACGCCGCTGTACCGCCACTACCACGACACCGAGTGGGGCTTTCCAGTGGCCGACGACCGCAGGCTGTTCGAGAAGATCTGCCTGGAGGGTTTTCAATCGGGCCTGAGCTGGCTCACCATCCTGAACAAGCGCGAGGGCTTTCGTGCCGCGTTCGCGAACTTCGACGCCGAGCAGGTCGCGGCCTTCGGCCCGGCCGAGGTCGAGCGCCTGGTGCAGGACGCGGCCATCGTGCGCCACCGCGGAAAGATCGAGTCCACCATCAACAATGCGCACCGCGTGCTGGAGCTGCGGCGCGAGTTTGGTTCGCTCGCGCACTACGCTTGGCGCTACGAGCCCGCTGCCACCGACCGGCCCGAGCGCCTCACGCGCGAGGTGGCGCGCACCCTGTCCACGTCGCCCGCGTCGATTGCCATGTCCAAGGACCTCAAGAAACGTGGCTGGAGTTTTGTGGGCCCCACCACGGTGTACGCCTTCATGCAGGCGATGGGGCTGGTCAATGACCACCTGGAAGGCTGCCACTCGCGCCCCGCAGCGCTCGCTGCGCGCAAGGCGTTTGTGGTGCCGCGCGGTTGATCATTCAGGCCCGCGCCACGGGACGCAGCAGCCACAGCGCTCCCAACGCGGCCAGCCCCAGCATTGTGGTGAGCCACAGGGCCGCTGCCCCGGCGCGGTCCAGCAGCATGCCAAACAGCACCGGCGCAAATGCCTGCGCTACGCGGGCGGGCACCATCATCAGGCCCTGGCGCGCGCCGTAGCCTGCTGGCCCAAACAGCACCAGTGGCAGCGTGCCCTTGGCAATGGTCAGGATGCCGTTGCCTGCCCCGTGCAGCACGGTGAACACCGCTGCCGCAGGCCCGCCCAGTACCATCAGCAGGCCCGCGCCCACAGGGTGTGCGGCGGCAGCCAGCTGGGCCGATAGCAGCGGGTGCAGGCGGCGCAGAAAACCAAACTCCAGCAGGCGTGCCGCCACCTGCGCCGGGCCCACCAGCGCGGCCAGTGCCACTGCCGCCTGCAGCGACGTACCACTGGCCTGCAGCAGGCGCGGCAGGTGGGCTGCCATGGCGGTGCTGGCGAACCAGGTGACCGCAAACACAAAGGACAGCAGCACGGTGGTGCGCAGCGGGTGGGCTGGAGTGGGCGGGGCGGATACGGCCGGTTCTGTGGTGGGCGCTGCGATGGCGTCCGTCGATGGTTCGGTGGCCTTTTCTGCGGCGTCGGCGCGCGGCAGCCAGCCATTGAGCGGCACGCCCACCAGCAAGTGCAATGCGGCCCAGCCCGCGCACGCGCCGCGCCAACCCCACTGCACCTCCATCCAGGCCGACAGCGGCCAGCCCACGGTGCTGGCAAACCCCGCGATCAGCGTGATGCCGGTGATGGCGCTGCGCGCGCCCTGGCCGTACAGCCGCACCAGCGTGGCAAACGCCGCCTCGTACAGGCCCGACCCCATGGCCACGCCCATCAACACCCACGCGGCAAACAGGCCCACCGGGCCTTGCGCCAGGGCCATGCCCACCAGAGCAGCTGCAAACAACAGGTTGGTGCCCACCAGCACCGGGCGGCCGCCATGGCGGTCGATGGCCCGGCCCGCGAAAGGCCCGAGCAGCGCCGACACGATGAGCGCCACGGAAAACGCCGCGAACACCGTGGGGGTGGCCACACCCAGGTCGCGCGCCATGGGCGCGGCCAGCATGGCAGGCAGGTAGTAGGACGAGGCCCAGGCCAGCGTCTGGGCCGTGCCCAGGCGCGCCACGGTCCAGCGTTGCGAGGCGGCGCTCATGCCGCGCGGTGGGCCATGGTGGGGGCGCGCGAGGTTGCCTCAGACACGCTGGCCCTGCGCGTTGATGACGACTTCGCCATCTTCCTTGGTGAAGGCGCTCTGCTGGGGGGCGGGCAGGATGTCGAGCACCTTCTCGGACGGGCGGCACAGCCGCGTGCCCAGGGGCGTGACCACGATGGGGCGGTTGATGAGGATGGGGTGCTGCAGCATCGCGTCGATGAGCTGCGCGTCGGTGACGCCCGGTGCGTCCAGTTGCAGCTCGGTGAAGATCGCCTCCTTGGTGCGCACGGCGTTGATCACCGGCTCGCCGGTCGCTGCAATCAGCGCTACCAGCGTGGCACGGTCGGACGGGGTCTTGAGGTATTCGATGACCTCGGGCTCCACGCCGCTGTTGCGGATCATGGCGAGGGTGTTGCGGGACGTGCCGCACTTGGGGTTGTGATAAATCGTGATGGCGGTCATGGCGTGCTGGAAAGTACGGAAACAATGGGCGAAAGTTTGCCACTGCGCTGGGGCCAACCCGGCAAATTTTCCAAAGCATTCAGCAGCCGCAGGCCCGCATCGCCCAGCGCTCCGTCGTTGTGCACCTCCAGGCTGGCCGCGCCCGGCGGCGGGCTGTAGGCCAGCGCGCGCTGCACGCGGGCCTCCACCTCTTCGCGCGTCTCGCGGCCCCGCGCCTGCAGACGTTCGCGCAGCACCTGCGGGCTGGCAGTGATGTGCACAGCCACCAGGTCCGGGAAGCGCGCCAGGGCCTCGGGCAGGTAGGCGCGCGAGCCATTGAGCAGCACCCAGTGACCCTGCGCCAGCGGCGCCAGTTGCGCATGCCGCACGCCGTAACCCAGGCCGTTGGCCTGCCAGTGCAGGGCAAAGGCGTGGTCGCTGCACAGCGCAAAAAACGTTTGGGGCGAAACGCTTTCATGCACTTCGCCGGCAGACGTCGCGGCACGGCTGATGGTGCGCTGCGCCCAGTGCACGGGGCACGGGGTGGGCAGGTGTGTCCGTAACCAGTTCAGCAGGCTGTCCTTACCCGCACCCGAGGGGCCCATGCAGTAAATCAGTCTGCCGGTGGTCATGCGCCCATCTCCAGGTGGTCCAGCAGCACAAAGTCCGCGCCGGGCGCAGGCTCTGCGAACAAGGCCAGGCTGTTGAACTTCAGGGTCGGCAGGTCCGAGAAGAACTCCTGCGCGGCCTCGAACACCAGCGCCTGCGTTGGCGGGTCCACCTGCGCCAGACTGCCGGTGAGCGACATGTGAAAGCGGAACTCGTCCAGCACAAAGGGGTAGCCCCATTGCTGCAGCAGCGCGTCCTGCCGGGCAGTGAGCCCCGCCGAGCGGCGCCGGGCGAGGTCGGCGTCGGACAAGGGTGCGGCCAAGGGCTGCAGCGCCGTCACGCAGGTGGCGGCGGTCTCCTGGATCTGCGCATTGGCGGGGTGCAACGCCGGGGGCACCAGTGCCAGAAAGTCGTCGATGCGTTGCACCTGCAGGGGCGGCAGCACAAAGGGTTGCAGCCCGCGCGCCACGGACTGCACGGCCTGGTGCAGCGTGATCCAGTCGGTGCCGGGCGCCAGTGCAAACGGCGCCTTGAGCGTGGCGTGCCAGCCGTAGCGGCGGGGCGCTGCGGTCAGGCGGTGCAGGTCGTCCGCCGCCACGCCGTCGATGGCGAGCTGCTGCAGCGGCTGCAGCAGCGCAGCGCAGCGCCCCAGCCAGTGGCTGCCGGCGAGCCAGCCCAGGCTGCCCGGGTTGGGTGCGAAATAGACCGCATAGCGGTGGTGGGTGGGAGGCATGTCAGGCGTGTTCATCGTGGTCAATGGTCAGTTTCACGCGGTCGCCCGCAAACCAGGCGCGCGCCCATTCGATGGGCGTGCCTGCCAGGTCCACGTTCAGGCTCTCTACCTGCAGCACGGGGCGTGACGTGGGCTGGCGCAACTGGGCGGCCACTTCGGCGCTCGGCAGCTCGGCGGTGATGCGGCTTTCGCGGCGCGTGTAGTCGGCCACGCCGTGGGCGGTGAAGCCTGCGGTGATGGAGCCCGTTTCGCGCACCACGGCCGCCAGGTTTTCGAAGCGGGGCAGGGGAAAGTAGCGCTCGCTGATGTGCAGGGGCTGGCCCTCGGCGTCGCCCCGCACGCGCAGCGCCAGCAGCGGGCTGCGCGCGGGCACTTGCAGCGCCTTCGCCAGCGCCGCCGTGGCGCGCGTGGTCTGGGCCTGCAGCACCAACAGGCTGCCGCGCAGACCGGCCTGTGCCAGGCCCTGCTGGTGGCGCGTGCGCTTGCCCAGCACCAGGTCCACCGCAAAGTCTTCCACATAGGTGCCACTGCCCTGTGTGATGCGCACCAGCCCCTGGCTGCACAGGCTGGCGAGCGAGCGGCGGATGGTGTGGCGGTTCACGCCGAACTGCTCAGCCAGCGCGTGTTCCGAGGGCAGTCGCTGGCCTGGCGGATAGACACCACTGCCGATGGCCTCGGCCAGCTCGGCGGCAATGCGCGTCCAGAAGCTGTCGCGCGCAGGGCGCAGTGGTGGTGCTTGCGGGACCTGCAACGGGGTCGTGAGAGAGGTGGTGCTGGCTGTCATGAAACCTACATGCGCGCTCTTTAAGCTGGCGCCAGTTGTTCAATTTGTCTATACAACTTTCAGGGTACCACTTCCATGTTTCAAGCCTTTGACAACCCGGGACCGGGCCGCCCCCTGGGCCGCGCGCAGTGGATGGCGCTGCTGGCCCGGGCGCCGCTGGGGCTGCTCGAATCTGCCTTGCACGAGCATGCCACGCGCCCCGCGCGCTGGCTGCGTGCGCCAGAGACCGGCCTGATGATGGTGCAGGGCCGCGCCGGTGGCACGGGCGAGCGCTTCAACCTGGGCGAGGTCACCGTCACCCGCTGCGCGCTGCGCGTGGCCGACGCATCGGACGCCGCCGAGGCCACTGTGGGCGTGGCCTACGTGCTGGGCCGGTCGCACCGCCAGGTGCAGCTGGCGGCCCTGGCCGATGCGCTGCTGCAAGACCCTGTTCAGCAACCGGTGCTGGACGCACAACTGCTCGACCCCATCCGCAACCACCTGCGCAATACGCAGGCTGAGCGCCAGGCGCGGGCTGCCAGCACCAAGGTGGACTTTTTCACCGTGGCGCGCGAGAGCGGTGCCGACAACGACGAGGACACCGAATGAGCACGACCCCCTTGGCATCGCTGGGTGCCGGATTCTCGAACGAAGCCTTTGGCAGCCAGGCGGTGTTCCGCGCGGTGCTGCAGGCGCTGTCGCACCCCGGCCGCACGGTGGCGGTAGAACACGACGCGCAAGCTCCTGCCGTGGGGCATGCCGCATCGGCTGCCGTGCTGCTGGCGCTGCTCGACAGCGACTGCACGTTGTGGCTCTCGCCCAAGCTGGCAGCCAGTGATGCCGGTGCCTGGCTGCGCTTTCACACAGGCTGTACTTTGGTGGCCGACGCCGCGCAAGCCCGTTTTGTGTGGGTGGCGCAGGGTGATGCGCTGCCTGCCCTGAACCGTCTGGCCCTGGGCACCGACATCTACCCCGACCAGTCAGTGACTTGCGTGGTCGATGTACCGCGTGCCGCCGCCACCACGGCGGACGCAAGTGAGGCATGGCACTTGCGCGGCCCTGGCATCCAGGAGGTTGCGGACTTGCAGGTGGATGGCTTGCCTGAGGACTTCGAGGCCCAGTGGGCGGCCAACCATGGGGTGTTTCCACGCGGTGTGGATCTGCTGCTGGCCACTGCGGACCACATCGTGGGCCTGCCCCGCACCACGCGGGCGACGCGCAGCGCCACTGCCGTTCAGGAGGCCTGAGCATGTACGTAGCCGTCAAAGGCGGAGAAGCCGCCATTCTCAACAGCTACCAGCTGCTGACGCGCCAGCGCCGGGGCGATGTAGCACAGCCCGAACTCTCGGTAGCGCAGATCCGCCAGCAGCTCAAGCTGGCGGTGGACCGCGTCATGACCGAGGGATCGGTGTACGACCCCGAGCTGGCGGCACTGGCCATCAAGCAGGCAGCAGGCGACCTCGTGGAAGCCATCTTTTTGCTGCGCGCCTACCGCGCCACGCTGCCGCGCCTGGGCACCACCTGCCCGCTGGACACCAGCCGCATGGCGCTGGACCGCCGCATCTCCGCCACCTTCAAGGACCTGCCGGGCGGCCAGGTGTTGGGCCCCACCTATGACTACACGCAGCGCCTGCTGGACTTCAAGCTGCTGGCCGAGGGTCCTGGTATGGAGTCTGCGGGCACTGCCGCAGCGCCATCCGCAACAGCGCCAAGCCCCACGCCGCGCGTAGTGGACCTGCTCAACCAGGAAGGCCTGATCGAGACCCGCCCCGTGCCCCCGGGCGACCCGGCGCCCACAGACCTGACCCGTGAGCCACTGCGCTTCCCCGCCAACCGCGCCACGCGCCTGCAAAACCTGGCGCGCGGGGACGAGGGCTTCTTGCTCGCCATGGCGTATTCCACGCAGCGCGGCTATTCGCACTCGCACCCGTTTGTGGGCGAGGTGCGCCTGGGCACGGTGGCGGTGGAGATCGAACCCGAAGAGCTGGGCTTTGCCATCGACATCGGCGACATCGAGATCACCGAATGCGAAATGGTGAACCAGTTTGCGGGCAGCAAGAGCCAGCCGCCGCAGTTCACGCGCGGCTACGGCCTGGCGTTTGGCCACAGCGAGCGCAAGGCGATGGCCATGGGCCTGGTGGATCGCGCCCTGCGTGCGGATGAGTTGGGCGAACCCGTCGAGTCCCCCGCGCAGATGCAGGAGTTTGTGCTGGGCCACAGCGACAGCCTCGAAGCCTCGGGCTTCGTGCAGCACCTGAAGCTGCCGCACTACGTGGACTTCCAGTCCGAGCTGGAGCTGGTGCGCAAGATGCGCGCCGCTGCCGCCCACCCCACAACCACCGCCGAGGAGGATGCCGCATGAACGCGCCCCTGGAACCCGCCGTGATGGGCCTGCCCGCCGACGCCGCACCAGTGGACGGCCACTTCAACTTTGCCTACCTGGACGAGCGCACCAAGCGCATGATCCGCCGCGCCATCTTGAAGGCCGTGGCCATCCCCGGTTACCAGGTGCCCTTTGGCTCGCGCGAGATGCCGCTGCCCTATGGCTGGGGCACGGGCGGCATCCAGGTCACCGCGTCCATCATCGGCCCGCAGGACTGCCTCAAGGTCATCGACCAGGGTTCGGACGACACCGTCAACGCGGTCAACATCCGCCGCTTCTTCGAGCGCACCACGGCCGTGGCGACCACCACCCGCACGCGCGAGGCCACGCTGATCCAGACGCGCCACCGCATCCCCGAGACGCCGCTGGCCGAAGGCCAGGTCATCGTCTACCAGGTGCCCGTGCCCGAGCCCATGCAGCGCCTGGAGCCGCGCGAGACCGAGACACGCACCCTGCACGGCCTGGCCGAGTACGGGCTCATGCACGTCAAGCTCTACGAAGACATCGCACGCTATGGCCACATCGCCACCACCTACGACTACCCCGTGCTGGTCAACGGCCGCTATGTGATGGCGCCGTCGCCCATCCCCAAGTTCGACAACCCCAAGATGCACATGAACCCCGCGCTGCAGCTGTTTGGTGCGGGCCGCGAAAAGCGCATCTACGCCGTGCCGCCCTATACGCCGGTGGAGAGCCTGGGTTTTGAGGACCACCCGTTCGAGGTGCAGCGCTGGGATGCTGCCTGCGCGCTGTGTGGTGCCACCGACAGCTTTCTGGACGAGGTCATCACCGACGACCAGGGCGGGCGCATGCATGTCTGTTCCGATTCGGACTACTGCCAGGAGCGCCAGGCGCAGCAGGCCGAAACGGCGCGCGTGGAAGGCGGCGCCGCATGAGCACCGTGCACATCCGCGAAGCCCGGCAGGCAGACCTGGAGAGCGTGCTGGCGCTGTATGCCGCCATTGAAGACAGCCCGGCCGACGTGCTGACCCTGGAAGAAGCCCAGGCCGTGTGGGCCCAGTTCGCCCGCTACCCCTGCTACCGCCTGTGGGTGGCCTGCGACCCCTCGCAGCACGGCGCCGTGGTGGGCACCTATGCGCTGCTCGTCATGCACAACCTGGCGCACCGGGGCACGCCCTCGGCCATCGTGGAAGACGTGGTGGTGGCACAGGACCAGCAGGGCCGAGGCATTGGCCGCCAGATGATGGCCCACGCCATGCAGCAGGCGCGCGACGCGGGCTGCTACAAGCTCGCGCTCTCGTCCAACGCCCGCCGAAAGGGCGCGCATGCCTTCTATGAATCCCTGGGCTTTGCGCAGCATGGCCTGAGCTTTGTTGTCGAGACCCTCACATGAATCACCCCGAACCTTCTGCGCCGCTGCTCAGCGTGCGCAACGTCAGCAAGCGCTATGGCGACCGCGTGGTGCTGCAAGGCGCGTCCTTTGACCTGTGGCCCGGCGAGGTGCTGGCCGTGGTGGGCGAGTCGGGCTCCGGCAAGTCCACGCTGCTCAACGCCATTGCGGCACGCAGCGCCCCGGACGAAGGCACAGTGCAGTTCCGCCAGCGCAGCGGCGAGCTGCAGGACATCTATGCCATGACCGAAGCACAGCAGCGCCTGCTGGCGCGCACCGACTGGGGGTTTGTGCACCAGAACGCGGCGGATGGCTTGCGCATGGATGTATCGGCTGGTGCCAACGTGGGCGAGCGGCTGATGGGCCTGGGCGAGCGCCACTACGGAAAGCTGCGTGCTACGGCCACCGAATGGCTGCAGCGCGTGGAGATCGATGCCGCGCGCATCGACGACGCACCGCGCACGTTTTCGGGCGGCATGCGCCAGCGCCTGCAGATTGCGCGCAACCTCGTCACCCAGCCCCGCCTGGTGTTCATGGACGAACCCACCTCGGGCCTGGATGTGTCGGTGCAGGCGCGCTTGCTGGACCTGCTGCGCCAGCTCACGCGGCAGATGCAGTTGGCGGCCATTGTGGTCACGCACGACCTGGCCGTGGCACGCCTGCTGGCCCACCGCATGGTGGTCATGCAACGCGGCCGCGTGGTCGAAGCGGGCCTGACCGACCAGGTGCTCGACGACCCGCAACACCCCTACACCCAGCTCCTCGTTTCTTCGGTACTGCAGCCATGAACCAGCCACCTTCCATTGCGCCCATTCTCCAGATGCAAGGGGTGGCCAAGCGCTTCACCCTGCACCACCAGAACGGCATTGAACTGCCCGTGCTCGCCCACGTGGACCTGGCCGTGCAGCCGGGTGAATGTGTGGTGCTGGACGGACCCTCGGGCATGGGCAAGAGCACGCTGCTCAAGATGATCTACGCCAACTACCGGGTCAATGCGGGGCGCATCACCGTGCGCTCGGCCGATGGCGCCGTAGTGGATGTGACGCAGGCCACGCCGCGTGCGCTGGTGCAGTTGCGGCGCGACACCGTGGGTTATGTGAGCCAGTTCCTGCGGGTCATCCCCCGTGTGTCGGCGTTGGACGTGGTGGCCGAGCCACTGGCGGAAGACGCCGGCGACGACCCAGCGGGCATCGAGGCTGCACGCGAGACCGCCCGGCAGTGGCTGACCCGCCTGCGCATCCCCGAGCGGCTGTGGCACCTTCCGCCCGCCACCTTCTCGGGCGGGGAGCAGCAGCGCATCAACATTGCCCGCAACATGATCAAGCCCAAGCCGTTGCTGTTGCTGGACGAGCCCACCGCATCGCTCGATGCAGCCAACACCGAGACCGTGATCGCCATGATCCGCGAGGCGGTGGCGCGCGGGGCGGCCTTGGTGGGCATTTTTCATGACGCACAGGTCGGCACTGCCGTGGCCACGCGCCGCGTGAACGTGGGTGACTTCCAGGGAGCATCGGCATGAATGCAACCGTGTTCAAGAACGCCCGCATGGTGCTGCCAGGCGAAGTGGTGTTGGGCAGCCTGCACGTGGATGGCGGGCGCATTGCGTCGCTGGACAGCGGGGCCACCTCAGCTTTGCGAGGCATCGACCTGAGGGGCGACTACCTGCTGCCCGGGCTGGTCGAAATCCACACCGACAACTTTGAGCGCCACCTGATGCCGCGCCCCAAGGTGCAATGGGCCGAAATGCCCGCACTGCTGGCGCACGACGCCGAGATTGCGGCCGCAGGCATCACGACGGTGCTCGACGCGCTGGGCGTGGGCGAGGCCGACGTGGACAGCCTGCGCGGCAGCGCCTGGAACCGCGTGCTCGACACTATCGATACCTGCACCGAGCGCAACCTGCTGCGGGCCGACCACCACCTGCATGTGCGCTGCGAGCTGCCTGCGCCCAACACCATCGACCTGTTCGAGCCGTTCCACGGGCACCCGCGCCTGTCGTTGATCTCACTGATGGACCACACCCCAGGTCAGCGCCAGTGGGAGAACATCGAGCAGGCGCGCACCTACTACACCGGCAAGAAGGGCTGGAGCGCCGAGAAATTCGAGCGCCAGGTGGCGCACGCTGCCACGCTGCAGGCGCAGTACGCCGAGCCACACCGTGCGTACTTTGTGGATTACTGCCGCACGCACGGCATCTCGCTGGCCAGCCACGACGACACCACGGTGGCCCATGTGGAGCAGGCCCATGCCGAAGGGGCCGCGATGTCGGAGTTCCCGACCACACTGGCTGCAGCCCAGGCCGCGCACGAACGTGGCTTGCTCACCGTGATGGGCGGGCCCAACGTGGTGCGCGGTGGTTCGCATTCGGGCAACGTGGCGGCGGCCGACCTGGCGCGCAGGGGGCTCTTGGACATCCTCTCGTCCGACTATGTGCCCGGCAGTCTGCTGAGCGCGGTGATGCGGCTGGTGCAGGACGACATCCTGCCTTTACCACAGGCTGTGGCCACCGTCACCCACAACCCGGCCAAGGCGGCGGGCATGCTGGACCGGGGCGCGCTGGCGCCCGGCCTGCGCGCCGACCTGGTGCAGGTGCACATGGCCGAGCTGCCTGATGGCGGTCGCCAGGCCGTGGTGCGTGGGGTGTGGCGCGAAGGGCAGCGCGTCCTGTAGAGCGCGTGCAGGTCGTTTCCTGACATCCAAACTTCTCCCAACTGTCAAAGCACTGTCACGCCCGACAACCACACTCCGGTTGTCTAGACGACTTAACCCCCAGGAGGCTGCCATGACTGCCGCACTGCACATCCACCAACTGAACAAGCACTTCGCCAACGGCAAACGCGCCCTGCGCGACATCAACCTCACCGTGCAGCGCGGCGAGATGGTGGCGTTGATCGGTGCATCGGGCTCGGGCAAGTCCACCCTGCTGCGCCACGTGGCGGGCCTGGTGGTAGCCGATGCAGCCAGCGATTCGCTGATCGAGGTGGATGGTCGCTGCGTGCAGCAGGGCGGGCGCATCCACAGCGACATCCGCAAGGTGCGTTCGCAGGTGGGCTTTGTGTTTCAGCAGTTCAACCTGGTGGACCGCTTGCCGGTGTTGATGAACGTGCTGGTGGGTCTTCTGCACCGCACGCCCTGGTGGCGCGGCTGGCTGCGCATGTTCAAGCCGCAGGAGCGCGCGCTGGCGCTGGAAGCGCTCCACCGCGTGGGCATTGCCGAATGCCATGCACAACGTGCTTCCACCCTGTCCGGCGGGCAGCAGCAGCGCGCGGCCATTGCCCGCACGCTGGTGCAGGGCGCCAAGGTGGTGCTGGCCGACGAGCCCATCGCCTCGCTGGACCCCGAATCCTCGCGCAAGGTCATGGACATCCTGGCCCGCATCAACCGCGAGGACCGCTGCACCGTCATCGTGTCGCTGCACCAGGTAGATGTGGCCATCAAATACTGCCCCCGCGTGGTGGCGTTGCACCACGGCCAGGTGGTGTACGACGGCCCTTCGGCGGCACTCACGCCCGCACTGCTGCGCAGCCTGTATGGCGTGCACGCCGACGAAATTCTGTCGGATGCAGCGGGTGCCCCCACAGCACCCGTACATGCCCCAACACCCGTCCCTCAGTGGGCGCCCGCCATGGTCCAGGCCGCCTGAACGGTCTTTTGTTTCTTTTCAATTCCTTTCTCTGGAGTTTTCAACATGTTCAAGAAACTGTGTGCCGCCCTGACACTCGGGCTGGGTTTGACCACGGGCGCGTTGGCCCAGGACATCAACTTCGGCATGATCTCGACCGAGGCCTCGCAAAACCTCAAGGCCGACTGGCAGCCCCTGCTGGATGACATGGCCAAGCAGACCGGTCTGAAGATCAACGCCTTCTTTGCATCCGACTACGCAGGCCTCATCGAAGCCATGCGCTTCAACAAGATGCAGGTGGCCTGGCTGGGCAACAAGTCGGCCATGGAAGCCGTGGACCGCGCCAACGGCGAAGTCTTTGCGCAGATGGTGAACGCCGACGGAACACAGGGCTACTACTCGCACCTCATCGTGCACAAGGACAGCCCCCTGGCCACCCTGGATGACGTGCTCAAGAACGGCAAGTCGCTGAGCTTTGGCAACGGCGACCCCAACTCCACCTCGGGCTTCCTGGTGCCTGGCTACTACGCCTTTGCACAGAACAAGATCGACGCGAAGACGCACTTCAAGATCACGCGCAGCGCCAACCACGAGACCAACGCGCTGGCCGTGGCCAACAAGCAGGTGGATGTGGCCACCAACAACAGCGAGAACCTGGAGAAGATCAAGGAGCGCCAGCCCGAGAAGTTCAAGGACATCAAGATCGTCTGGACCTCGCCCCTGATTCCGCTGGACCCGCTGGTGATGCGCAAGGACTTGCCCGAGGCCACCAAGACCAAGATCCGCGACTTCTTCTACAACTACGCCAAGACCGATGCGCGCGAGAAGGAGATCGTGATGAAGATCTCCAAGCTCTCGGGCTTCAAGCCATCAACGAACGCACAGCTCACCCCCATCCGCCAGCTGGACCTCTTCGGTAAGCGCAACAAGATCGAGGCCGACGCGACGCTGGCCGATGCCGACAAGAAGACCCGCCTGGCCGAGATCGACCAGCAGCTGGCGTCGTTGAAGTAATCCGTAGGTTTCTTGTTGCGACCCGGGTGTCTCCATGTCCTCTGCTTTGAATCCCTCGCTGGCCACCCTGGCCGGCACCTCGTCGCCCAAGCGCAGCCTGGCCTGGTACCTGTCGTGGGGCATCCTGCTGGTGTTGCTGGCGGCGTCCTGGAAGGGCGCCGACATGCGCCCGTTCGATCTGTGGAACGACTCGGGCAACATGGTCAGCTATGCGGCGGAGTTCTTTCCGCCCAATTTTGCGCAGTGGCAGATCTATGTGCAGGAGATGCTGGTCACGCTGCAGATCGCGCTGTGGGGCACGGCGCTGGCGGTGGTCACCGCCGTGCCGCTGGCACTGCTGGCCTCGTCCAACATCGTGCCTTGGTGGGTGTACCAGCCGGTGCGCCGCGTGCTGGACGCGTGCCGCGCCATCAACGAAATGGTGTTTGCCATGCTGTTTGTGGTGGCCGTGGGCCTGGGGCCTTTTGCAGGTGTCCTGGCCCTGTGGATCCACACCTCGGGCACCCTGGCCAAGCTGTTCTCCGAAGCCGTGGAGGCGATTGACCCGCAGCCCGTGGAAGGCATCCGCTCCACCGGTGCGAGCGCACTGCACGAAATCATCTATGGCGTGATCCCGCAGGTCATGCCGCTGTGGATCTCGTACACGCTGTACCGCTTCGAGGCCAACGTGCGTTCGGCTTCGGTGGTGGGCATGGTGGGTGCTGGAGGCATTGGGGTGGTGCTGTGGGAAATCATCCGGGGCTTCCAGTACGCCGAGACCTGCGCGGTCATGCTCATCATCGTGGTCACGGTGAGCGTGATCGACCTGGTGTCGGCCCGCATCCGCAAGGCACTGGTCTGACAAGGAGCACACCATGGCATTGAGCCTTGAAGACATTGCCCACCTGCTCGCTACCCGGGGCGTGAACCAGTACGGCCGCGAGGCGGTCAGCCAGCTGGAGCACGCACTGCAGTGCGCGCAGTGGGCCGAAAAATCGGGTGAAACCCCGGCCACTGTCGTCGCGGCCCTGCTGCACGACCTGGGCCACCTGCTGGCGCCCGGGGGCGACTCGGCCGAGCAGGACGACCTGCACCAGTACATGGCCATCCCGTTCTTGCGGGGCCTGCTGTCGGACGCAGTGCTGGAGCCCATCCGCCTGCATGTGGATGCCAAGCGCTACCTGTGCACCATGGAGCCGGGGTACTGGGAGACACTGTCGCCCGCATCGCAACACAGCCTGTTGCTGCAGGGCGGGCCCTTCACGCCGAAAGAGGCAATGCAGTTTGCGGCCCAGCCCTTTGCGCAGGAGGCCATCCGCCTGCGCCGCTATGACGACCATGCCAAGGTGCCGGGGCTGGTCACGCCCCCGCTGGGCTACTACATGGCGCTGGTGCAGCGGCTGGCGCCAGTTCCAGCGGCTATTGCCGCTGCGGCTGAACTCGCCCCGGTGGCTGCGTAAAAAGCCGCGCGACCAAGCCGAGGCCGCCCCTACGCATCACCCTCCCTTGTCGCCATTCACCCACCCCAGGTCCAGCGGCCGGTCCTCGAATTCGGTATTCAGGACCACGGTGCTCGTGGTGCGCGCCACGCCGGGAATCGCCTTGATCTGGTAGAGCACGTCCTCCAGCCCGCGCGCGTGCGTGGTGCGGATCTTGGCCAGGAAGTCGTGCTCGCCAGCCACGCTGTGCAACTCCTCCACCTGGGGGATACCGCGCAGGCGCGGCGCAATGTCGCGGCAGTGCGCGCCGCCATCGTTGCGGATCGCCACAAACGCGGTGAAGTTCAGCCCCACGCGTTCCGGGTCCACGCTGATCGAAAACCGGCGAATCACGCCCTTGTCCAGCAGCTTCTTCACGCGCTCGTGCACGGCGGCGGTGGACAGTCCCACTTCGGCCCCCACATCGGCATAGGAACGTCGGCCATCGGCGCCTAGCGCCGAAATAATTCTGGCGTCCATGTCATCTGTCTGAATATTTGCTTGCATAGCCGCTCGATTTTGGTAAAAATTCCGAAAACCTCGCGGTTTCCATAAATTATTCGGTCAGGTGAAGAATATGCCGGCAATTTTCAATGCGCAAGCCCATGCACAGCGCAAAGGGGCGGTGGCCATGGCACTGCTCCTGGTCTACATCGTCTGGGGCACTACCTATTTCGCCATTGGTATTGCGCTGCAGAGCATGCCGCCGCTGCTGATGAATGCGATCCGCTTTCTGTGTGCAGGGGGGGTGATGCTGCTGATTGCGTTGTGGCAAGGCCATGCATTGCCCACGTGGGTGCAATGGCGCAACTCGGCGGTGGTGGGTGGCTGCATGGTGTTTCTGGCCATGAACCTGATGGGTTTTGCGCAGAAGCTGGGCATCGGCTCTGGCCTGATGGCCACGGTGGTCACCACCATGCCGATGTGGCTGGCGCTGTGGTCGCGCTGGGGCGGCGAGCGGGTGCCCTTCACCAGCTGGATCGGCCTGGCCCTGGGCGTGGTGGGTGCGCTGCTGCTGGCGCTGGAGGGCGACTTTTCAGCCACCTGGCTCGGTGCGCTGCTGGCCTTTGGTGCTCCGCTGTGCTGGAGTGTGGGCTCGTATGCATCGCGCAAGCTGTCGCTACCTGCGCCCGCCATGGCATCGGCCGCGCAGTGGTTTGCGGGGGGCGCCATGGGGCTGGTGGTGGCGTTGTGGTTTGAGCCGTTGAGCGCCCTGGGCCAGGTCACTGCCAAGTCGTGGGCGGCGTGGGTCTATCTGCTGGTGTTTGGCACTTTGGTAGCGCTCAATGCATATCTATGGCTGCTGCAGAACACGTCGGCCGCGCTGGCGGGCAGCTATTCGTTTGTGAACCCTGCGGTGGCTTTGCTGGTGGGCGTGGCGCTGGGGGGCGAATTGCTGACGGGCTGGGTGTTTGCCGCGCTGCCGTTGATTGGGGCGGCGCTGGCGTTCATCCTGTACGGGCAAGCGCTGCAGCGGTGGCTGGAAAAGCTCAGTCCGGGATTACAGCGGTTGCTTCAATCTCGATCTTCGCGCGCTCTTCCATAAGCCCCGCCACCTGCACACACGCCATCGCCGGAAAGTTCTTGCCCAGCACCTCGCGGTAGACCGCGCCCAGCTCTTTCAAGCGGCTGTTGTATTCGTTGCGGTCGGTCACATACCAGGTCAGCCGGACCAGGTGCTCGGGGCCCGCGCCGCCAGCCTCCAGCACCGCACGCACATTCAACAGCGTCTGCCTCGTCTGGTCGATGAAATCGTCGCTCTCAAACTGTTGCTGCGCGTTCCAGCCGATCTGGCCGCCGGTAAAAACCATCGTTCCGCGCGCGGCCACGCCGTTGGCGTAGCCCTTGGGGGTGACCCAGCCTTCGGGCTGCAAAAGGGTGTTTTTCATCATGTTGTTTTTGTTGAAGAAGAAGGTGCCGGCACCGCGCCCTGGCGCAGCTTGAAACGCTGCAGCTTGCCGGTTTCGGTGCGCGGCAGGGCGGCCACAAACTCCACCACGCGTGGGTATTTGAACGGGGCGATGGTGGCCTTCACGTGGTCCTGCAGGGTCTTGACCATGGCGGCGTCGCCGGTGTGGCCGGGCTTGAGCACGCAGATGGCCTTGACCACCATGCCGCGCTCTTCGTCGGGCACGCCGATCACGCCGCATTCCGCCACTGCCGGGTGGCGCAGCAGGGCGTCTTCCACCTCTGGGCCGCCCACGTTGTAGCCGGCGGTGATGATCATGTCGTCGTCGCGTGCCTGGTAGAAAAAGTAGCCGTCTGCGTCCTGCGTGAACGCGTCGCCCGGGTAGTTCCAGCCGTCCTTCACGTACTTGGCCTGGCGCGGGTCGTCGAGGTACTTGCAGCCCGTGGGGCCGATCACCGCGAGCTTGCCCACCGTGCCGCGCGGCAGCTCATTGCCATCGTCGTCCACCACCTTGGCGGTATAGCCGGGCACCACCTTGCCGATGGCGCCGCGCCGGCTCTCACCGCCGGGCGAGGAAATGAAGATGTGGAACATTTCGGTGGCGCCGATACCGTCCGTCATGTCGAGGCCGGTCGCCTCCTTCCACAGCTGGCGTGTGGCGTCCGGCAGGCCCTCGCCCGCGCTCACGCTGGTGCGCAGCTGGGGCAGGCCGATCTGCCGGGCGAACGGTGCCATCTGCCGGTAGAAGGTGGGGGCGGTGTAGCAGATGGTCACGCCCGCGTCGCGCATCAGCCGCACCATGGTTTCGGGCGTGTAGGGCTGGTCGGGGAAGTACACGCTGGCCCCGGCCCACATCGGAAACACCAGCAAGCCGCCCAGGCCAAAGGTGAACGCCAGCGGCGGCGAGCCCGCCACGATGTCATCGGGCGTGGCCTTGAGTACATGGCGCGGCCAGGCCTCGCAGCCTGCCAGCACATCGCGGTGCGTGTGCACGGCCGCCTTGGGGGAACCTGTGGTGCCCGAGGTGAACGCCATCAGCGCGATGTCGTCCGCTGACGTGGGGCAGGGCGGCGTGGTGCCGGGCTTGCCCTGCGCGCGCTGCAGCAGGTCGGCTGCATCCGGCGCTGTGTGGAAGGGCACGATGGTGGCGAGCACGGGGTGCTGCGTCTGCGCGGCCTGCAGCTCGGCCAGCAGGCGGCCGTCGCACAGTGCCAGCGTGGGCTGGGCGCGGTCGATGATGCTGCCCAGCTCCACCGCGCGCAGCAGCGGCATGGTGGCCACCGCCACCAGCCCCGCGTAGACGGTACCCAGCCAGGCCAGCGCCATCTCCACCGTGTTGCCTCCGCGCAGCAGCACGCGGTTGCCGGGCACCAGGCCGTGGTCCTGCGTCAGCACCTCGGCAATGCGCGCGGCCTCGGTGCGGGCGTCGCGGTAGGTGTACGTGCGGTGCGGGCCGCGCAACAGGGGGCGGTCGATGTGGCCCGCACGTTCGGCCTGGTCGAACAGCGCCTGCACCAGGTTGGCCTGTTTGGCGATCTGCAGCTCGGGCAGGTCGTAGCGCAGTGTGGGCCAGGCCTCGGGCGGCGGCAAGCGGTCGTGCACGAAGTGGTCGGGCTGGGCGGAGGGGGCTTTCATGCGATTACTCCTGCAGAACGGCCTTGCCGATGATGAGCTGCTGCACTTCGGTCGCGCCTTCGTAAATGCGCAGCGAGCGGATGTCGCGGTACAGCGATTCGACCTTGCTGCCCACCTCCACGCCGCGCCCGCCGTGCAGCTGCAGCGCCATGTCGATCACGCGCTGGGCGTTTTCGGTGGCGGTCATCTTCGCCATCGCAGCTTCGGCCGTCACGCGCACGCCACCGAATTTTTCGCCCGTGTCGCGCAGCCAGGCCGCGCGGTAGGTGAGCAGCGCGGCGCTGTCCACCAGCGCGGCCATCTCGCCGATCTTGGCTTGCGTGAGCTGGAAGTCGGCGAGCGTCTGGCCGAACATGCGGCGCTGGCGTGCGTGGTGCACGGCCTCGGCCAGTGCGCGGCGCGCCATGCCCAGTGCGGCGGCGGCCACCGATGCGCGGAAGATGTCGAGCGTGCGCATGGCCAGCTTGAAGCCGCCGTTCTCGTCGCCCAGCAGCGCGGTGGCAGGCACGTTGCAGTTGGTGAACTGCAGCGTGGCCAGTGGGTGGGGCGCCATCACATGGATATGGCGCGAGGCGTCCAGGCCCGGCGTGTTCGCATCGACGATGAAGGCGCTGATGCCGCGCGTGCCGCCGCTCGGGTTGGTCTTGGCGAACACGCAGTAGAAGTCGGCGATGCCGCCGTTGCTGATCCAGGTTTTGGTGCCGTTCAAGCAAAAAGTGCCTGTAGCGCTAGTCGAATCTGTGCTGGCAGCTATGGTTTGCATAGCACCCACATCTGACCCCGCCTCGGGCTCGGAGAGCGCAAACGCAGCGATCAGCTCGCCGCGCGCCACCCCCTGCAGATAGTGCGCCTGCTGTGCCGGGCTGCCGGCCAGCGTGATGGCGCCGCTGCCCAGGCCCTGCATTGCAAACGCAAAGTCCGCCAGCGGCGAGTGATAGGCCAGCGTCTCGCGCAGCAGCACCAGCGCGCGCGAGTCGAGCGCCGGCAGCGCGCCGCCGTGCGCGGCGGGCACGCAGTAGCGCAGCCAGCCGCCCGCGCCCAGGCGCTGCACCCAGTCGCGGCAGGCGGCGCGGTCGTCGGTTTCATCCACCTCTTGCGCGGCAGCCCAGGGCACCAGGCCCTCGGCCAGCGCGCGGTGGGCATCGTCAAAAAAGGGCAGGGCCAGGTGCGCCGTCGAGGGCGGGCGTGGGGCCGGGGGCGTTGCGACGTGCATGGGTTCAATCTCCCTGGAACACGGGCTTTTGCTTGGCGGCGAACGCTTCGTAGGCGCGGCGGAAGTCTTCGGTCTGCATGCAGATGGCCTGGGCCTGCGCTTCGGCTTCGATGGCCTGCTCGATGGTCATGCTCCACTCCTGGCTCAGCATGGTCTTGGTCATGCCGTGGGCGAAGGTGGGGCCGTCGGCCAGCGCGCGCGCGGTAGCCTGCACATTGGCCAGCAGGTCGGCGCTTTCATACAAGTCGTTGAAGAAGCCCCAGGCCAGGCCTTCGTGCGCCGTCATCGCGCGGCCGGTGAACAGCAGTTCGCTGGCGCGGCCCTGGCCGATCATGCGCGGCAGCAGTGCGCAGGCGCCCATGTCGGCACCGGCCAGGCCCACGCGGGTGAACAAAAAGGCGGTCTTGGTGGCCTCGGTGCCGTAGCGCATGTCGCAGGCCAGCGCCATCATCGCGCCCGCACCGGCGCAGATGCCGTCGATGGCGCCCAGCACGGGCTGCGGGCAGGCGCGCATGGCTTTCACCAGGTCACCCGTCATGCGCGTGAACTCCAGCAGCTCGGGCATGGTCATGGTGGTGAGCGGGCCGATGATCTCGTGCACGTCGCCGCCTGAGCAGAAGTTGCCGCCCGCACCCGTGACCACGATGGCTTTCACATCGGTGGCAAAGCGCAGCGCGTAGAAGAAGTCGCGCAGCTCGGCATAGCTCTGGAAGGTGAGAGGGTTCTTGCGGTCCGGGCGGTTGAGCGTGACGGTGCCCACACCATCGGCAAAGGTCCAGGCAAAGTGCTCGGCCACATAGCTGGCTTGCGGGTTGAACTGCTCGCGCATGGGGTTGCTCGCCCCGATGAAGTGTTTCATTCGGCTGTCTCCAAAGAATTGTTTTGGGTGTGTTCTTTCACCTTGCCCAGCAGGCGGTACAAGGTGCTGATGTCGCGCTCGCCCAACGAGGCGAAGGCTTCGACGATCCATTGCTCGTGCTGGCGCGCCATGGTGTTGAACTGCTCGCGGCCTTGCGGCGTGAGGCGCACCAGGTACGCGCGGCGGTCGCCTTCCACGTCCAGGCGCTCCACCAGGCCTTCGGCTACGAGCTGGTCGGTGATGCCGGTGATGTTGCCGCTCGTCACCATCATGCGGCGCGAGAGTTCCTTCATCTTCATGCCGTCCGGCGCCCGCTCCAGCTGCGCCATCAGGTCGAAGCGAGGCAAGGTGGTGTCGAACTGCGCGCGCAGATGGCTGCGCACCTGCTTTTCGATGAGCTGGGTGCAGGTGAGCAGGCGCAGCCACAGGCGCAGGGCTTCGGGATGTTCGCTGGGGGCGGCGCCGTGCAGGCGGGCTTCGAGGTCCATGGTGGTTTACTCGATTGCTTCTATTTTTGTAGCTGCTGGCGCTTGATTCACTAGTGCTTGTGCCTGCTTTTGCTTGGAAATTTCGCGCAGCATCTGGTCGCGGCCGCTGTGATACTGCACCGGCCAGTCGGTGTGCGCTGCGGCCACGGGGCTCAACTGCGCGGCGGCGTGCAGCGTCCAGGCCGGGTCGGCCAGGTGGGGGCGGGCAATGGCACACAGGTCGGCGCGGCCGGCCGCGATGATGCTGTTCGCGTGGTCGGCCTCGGTGATCGCGCCCACCGCCATGGTGGCAATGCCCACTTCGTTGCGGATGCGGTCGGCAAACGGCGTCTGGTACATGCGGCCGTAGACGGGGCGCGAGTCGCGCGTGGTCTGGCCGGAGGACACGTCGATCAGGTCCGCGCCTGCGGCCTTGAACAAGCGCGCAATGGCGATGGCGTCGTCGGCAGTATTTCCGTCAGGGAGCCAGTCGTGGGCCGAGATACGCACGCTCAGCGGCTTGTCGGCCGGCCACACGGCGCGCAGCGCGGTCAGCACCTCCAGCGGGTAGCGGCAGCGGTTCTCCAGGCTGCCGCCGTACGCATCGGTACGCTGGTTGGTGGCGGGGCTCAAAAAGCTGGCCAGCAGGTAGCCGTGTGCGCAGTGCAGCTCCAGCCAGTCAAAGCCGCAGGCCATGGCCCGGCGGGCGCTGTCCACAAAAGCGGCGGTCACGCGGTCCATGTCGGCGCGGGTCATGGCGGCGGGTGTCTGGTTCTGCGCGCCATAGGCGATGGGGCTGGCGGCCAGCAGGGGCCAGTTGCCCGCCTCCAGCGGCTCGTCCGTGCCCTCCCATCCCACGCGGGTGGACCCCTTGGGGCCGCTGTGGCCGAGTTGCAGGCCGATCTTGGCCGTGCTGCTGCCGTGCACAAAGTTGACGACGCGCGCAAAGGCGGCTTGTTGTGCGTCGTTCCACAGACCGGGGCAGGCGGGGGTGATGCGGCCCTCGGGCGTGGGGCTGGTCATCTCCACCATCACCAGCGCCGCGCCGCCGAGGGCGCGCGCGCCCAGGTGCACCAGGTGAAAGTCCTGCGGCACGCCCTCGACTGCGCTGTAGGTGGCCATGGGCGAGACAACGATGCGGTTCTTGAGCGTGAGGCCTTTGAGCGTGAAGGGCGTGAGCATGGGCAGAATCGCGGCCTTGCCACCCGCGAGCCAGGCCTCATAGCCCTCCAGCCACGCGGCATCGCGCAGCCGCAGGTTCTCGTGACTGATGCGCTGGCTGCGCGTGAGCAGCGAGTAGGTGAACTGCTCCACGGGCATGCCGGCGTAGCGCGCCACGTTTTCAAACCACTCGGTGCTGTTGCGCGCGGCGTTCTGGATCTTGAGTACCTCCACGCTGCGGCGCGCCTCGTAGTGCTGCAGCACTTCGTCGATGGGCAGGCCGGTGGCGAACTCGTTGGCGAGGTCGATGGCGTCTTCCAGTGCGAGCTTTGTGCCGCTGCCAATCGAGAAATGCGCCGTGTGCGCTGCGTCGCCCATCAGCACGATGGGCACCTGCTTGCTGCCGATGGCTTCGCGGTGCACCCAGGTGTTGCAGATCACACGCGGAAAGCGGATCCAGTTGGCCGAGCCGCGCAGGTGCGTGGCGTTGCTGATGAGCGCGTTGCCGTCCAGGTATTGGGCAAACAGCTTTTCGCAGAATGCAATGGCCTCGGGCTGCTCCATCTGGTCCAGGCCGTGGGCCTTCCACACGGCCTCGGGCGTTTCGACGATGAAGGTGGAGGTGTCGGCGTCAAACTGGTAGGCGTGTGCCTGGAACCAGCCATGCTCGGTCTGCTCGAAAGCAAACGTAAAAGCGTCGAACTTTTTCTTGGTGCCCAGCCATACGAAGCGGCACTGGCGCAGATCGATGTCTGGCTGGTAGATGGCTGCGTAGCGGGTGCGGATGCGGCTGTTGAGGCCGTCGCTGGCGATGACCAGGTCGGCGTTGTACTGCGCAGCCAGCGCCTGGTCGTCGGCCACGTCGGTCTCGAACACCAGCTCCACGCCCACCGCCAGGCACCGGTCCTGCAGGATGTTGAGCAGGCGCTTGCGGCCAATGCCGCAGAAGCCGTGGCCGGTGGAGCGCACGCTGCGCCCCTTGAAGAACACCTCGATATCGTCCCAGTGGTTGAACGCGTCGCCGATCAGGGCTGCCGTGGGCGAATCGGCCGCCTGCAGGTTGGCCAGCGTCTGGTCCGACAGCACCACCCCCCATCCGAAGGTGTCGAACGGCCGGTTGCGTTCGACCACCGTGACGCGGTGCGAGGGGTTTTGCTGCTTCATGAGCAGTGCGAAGTAGAGACCGGCGGGCCCACCGCCAATGCAGAGGATGTTCATGTCAAAATAGTTTAGGCTTAAACAAAATACTGTCAATGGGGCCTTCCCGGCGAAACCCCTGATGCCATTGCGGGGTGTTGACGCAGTGCAGCAAATTTTTCAAGATGCTCCGCATGAAGCACTTGCTGCACACCTTGGAGGGGCGGCTGGCGGCCTTGCCGGTGCCGATGGCGGTCCAGTTGCCTGCGGGCCAGCAACTGGGCGCGCCCGAGCCCGCCGTCACCTTGCGCTTTCGCGACCGCATGGCCCTGGTGGCGCTGGCCACAGGCGAAATCGGCAGCGTGGGGGCTGCCATCGTCGAGGGGCGTGTGGCGCTGGAAGGCGGGATGCGCGACCTGATGGTTGCGGCCGCAGGCCTGCTGACCCGCGACCCGGCCCGCGACCAACACCTCGGCTGGTGGCGGCGGGTGCTGGCACGCGCGCGGTCCATGGCGTCGCATACGCTGGCGCACGACGCGCGCCATGTGCAGTTTCACTACGACCTGTCGGACGACTTCTACGCGCTGTGGCTGGATCCGCGCCGCGTGTATTCGTGTGCCTACTACCGATCGCCCGACTTGACACTGGCCCAGGCACAAGAGGCCAAGATCGACCACATCTGTCGCAAGCTGCAGCTGCAGCCCGGCGACCGGTTCCTGGACATTGGCGCGGGCTGGGGTGGCCTGCTGCTGTGGGCGGCTGAGCACTACGGCGTGGATGCCACAGGCATCACGCTGTCGCGCAACCAGCATGCGCATGTGCAGCAGCGCATTGAAGAGCGTGGGCTGCAGGGGCGCGTGCGCATGCAATTGGTGGATTACCGCGAGTTGCAGGTGGAGCAGCCCTTCGACAAGATCGCGTCGGTGGGCATGTTCGAGCATGTGGGCCGCGCGCAGATGCTGCGTTATTTTGAAACCGTGGCCCGCCTGCTGCGCCCGGGCGGGCTGGTGCTGAACCACGGCATCACGGCCGGGGGCTCAGACAACGCGCAGCTGGGCGCAGGCATGGGTGACTTTATCGAGCAGTACATCTTCCCCGGCGGCGAGCTTTTGCATGTGAGCGCGGTGCTGCACGACATGGCGCGCGCGGGCCTGGAGATGGTGGACACCGAGAACCTGCGCCCGCACTATGCGCGCACGCTGTGGGCGTGGTCCGACGGGCTCGAAGTCCGATTGCCTGCAGCCCGTGAGGTGCTGGTCGCACAGGGAGGGGAGGAACCGGGTGATAAGGTCTTGCGTGCGTACCGCCTGTACCTTGCGGGCAGCGCCCTGGGTTTTGAACGTGGCTGGATGGCGCTGCACCAGATGCTGGCCATCAAGCCGGATGGCGACACGGCCAGAGGCCTTTTGCCCGGCGCACAATCGAGCTATCCGTTCACCCGCGACTACATGTATGCGGACCCTGGCAACCTCTTCCGATAGGCCTTGACCATGCTCTACAAGTTCAAATCCCGTGCCACCGCCGACCTGATCATGCTCGAACCCCAGGGGCGCCAGATCGTGACCATCATCGGCAAGACACCCGGCGCCAGCGGCATCGTGACCGCTGCCCAGATTCCCGGCGCCATTGCCGCGCTGGAGGCGGCCGTGATCGCCGACGAAGCCCAGCCCGAAGCCCAGGAAAACGATGAGGCCGCGGCTGAAGAAATCAACGAGGCCGTGCGCCTGCGCCAGCGTGCTGCGCCGTTCATCGAGATGCTCAAGCGCAGTGCTGCGGCGGACGTGGATGTAGTGTGGGGTGTGTGACCTGATCGCAGGTGCGTCTGCCGCTAGCGAGCGTTGTTAGCTTGGCTGCGTACGTTCGGCTGGCGTCGCAGCCCATGCTCGCGGCACGGCTGATACGGTGGCGCCAACCATCAATCCACCTTGGCCCCCGATGTCTTCACCACCTGCGCCCACTTCTTGTGCTCGTTGTCGATGTGCTTGGCAAATTCGGCCGGGGTGTTGCCGCCGGGGATGGCGCCTTGTGCCAGCAGCCGCTCCTTCATGGCGGGCGTGGCCAGTGACTTGGCGACTTCCTGCTGGATGCGGTTGACGATGTCGGCGGGTGTGCCCGCCGGGGCCAGCAGGCCGAACCAGGAACTGGCTTCATAGCCCTTGAGTGTGGGGCCGCCCGCCTGCTCCACGGTGGGCACATCGGGCAGTGCGCCCGAGCGCTCGGAGCTGGTCACGGCCAGCGCGGTGAGCTTGCCGGCCTTGATCTGCGCCATGGACGAGGGCAGGTTGTCGAACATCACGTCCGCATTGCCCGCCACCATGTCCATGAGCGCCGGGCCCGAGCCACGGTAGGGCAGGTGCAGCATGAAGGTGCCGGTCATGCTTTTGAACAGCTCGCCAGCCAGATGGATCGATGTGCCGTTGCCGCTGGAGGCCATGTTCATCTTGCCGGGGTTGGCCTTGGCCACCCGGATGAAATCCTGCACGTTGTGAATGCCCTGGGCCTTGGCCTTGTCGGCATTCATCACCATCACATTGGGAACAGCCGCCACCAGGGTGATGGGCACAAAGTCCTTGATGGGGTCGTACGGCAGCTTCGCGTACAGCGCACGGTTGATGCCGTGGGTGCCCACGGTGCCCATCAACAGCGTGTAGCCGTCGCCGGGCGACTTGGCGACGATCTCCGCGCCCACATTGCCGCCGGCGCCGGCACGGTTGTCCACGATGAACTGCTGGCCGAAGGCCTTGGACAGCTCGGGCGCCATGGCGCGGGCCAGGATGTCGGTCGTGCCACCGGGCGCAAAGGGCACGACGATGCGCACCGGCTTGGTGGGCCACGCCCCCTGGGCGCGCGCCATGGTGGGCAGCAGCGCCGCCGCGCAGGCCAGTGCCAGCGCACTGGCGGCCAGGGTCAGCGCCTGGCGACGTCGCGCACGAAGTGGGTGCACGGCGACTGTCGCACCGGATGGGCGAGTGGGTGCGTGGGGGGGAGTGCGTGCCATGGAGATCGATCCTTGATGTCGGGGGGAGGAGATAGGTCTGCCCTGGTTCTACGCGCGTTGGCGCAGTGGGGGCAGATGGATAACCCCAATCCTGTCGGCGCATGGGATTTGCCAGGCGCTATGTCTTGCGCATGGTGCGATCAATAACCCGCCACGCACCCACAAAAAAAGCCGCAACGCGGCGGCTTTTTTGGAGGGGCTGGCAGGGCTGCGTTCAGAGCCCTGCCGGGTGCGAAAGCATCAGTCCGCGTAGGTGCCAGCGGCCTTGATGACGGCGCCCCACTTGTCGATCTCAGCCGCCACAAACTTCTTGTGTTCCGGGCCATCGATGCGCTTGTCGGTGATGACCACGGCGCCCAGGGCTTCCTGCTTCTTGATGAACTCCGGGTCCTTCAGTGCGACCTTGAGGGCTTCGTTGATCTTCTTCTGCACATCGGCTGGCGTGCCCTTGGGGGCGTACAGGCCGTGCCAGATGCTCACGTTGAAGTCCTTCAGACCGGATTCGGCCAGGGTGGGCAGGTCCTTGAGCGCAGGCGTGGTCAGGCGCTTGGCGGTGGTCACGGCATAGGCCTTGACCTTCTTGCCTTCGATCTGGCTGGTGGTGTTGGTGGTCTGGTCGCACAGCAGGTCGATCTGGCCGCCGATCAGGTCGGTGATGGCAGGGGCCGTGCCCTTGTAAGGCACATCCGTCATGTCCGTCTGCAGGGCGGACTTGAACATCAGTCCGCACAGGTGCGAGGCCGCGCCCAGGCCCGCGTTGCCCAGGTTGATCTTGCCCTTGTTTTGCTGGATCCAGGCGGTCAACTCCTTGAAGTTGTTGGCGGGCATGGTGGGGCGAGCGATCAGCGTCATGGGCACTTCGTTGACCATGCCCAGGTATTCAAAGTCGTTGGGTACGCTGAACGACAGCTTGCGGTACAGCGCAGGCATGGTGGACATGCCGATGTGGTTGAGCAGCAGCGTGTAGCCATCGGGTGTGGCGCGGGCTACGCGGGCGGCACCGATCGAGCTGCCTGCGCCGGCGGTGTTGTCCACCACAACGGTCGCGCCCAAAGGCTTGCGCAGCGCCTCGGCCAGGTCGCGCGCCACGCGGTCGGTGGGGCCACCCGCCGCAAAGGGCACCACCAGGGTGACTGTCTTGTCCTTGGCGGGGAAGTCCTGCGCATGGGCGCCAAAGGCGGCCACTGCAGCGGCAGCGACGAGGGCGAGTTTCAGCGTTGTTTTCATGGGTGCTCCTGTAAATGACGGGCCATGATAGCGAGGGGTATTTCCGGCAACATTGCGGATAGTACGTAGCACACAAGCCATATGGTCTTTAAGCCAAAGAGGCCTGTAGCGCAGATATTTATTGGCTTGAATGCTATTCAAAAGATAGCATTTGTAAGGGTAAACACTGCGGTACCCCGGCGCGCAAAGTGGACATGTTTTGCGCTGTCGCAAGGGCAGGCGCGATGTCCTGGCCATTGATGTGCATGCACATCTTTTGGGCGCCAGCATGCGTTGCGGGCGCTGCCAGCACGGGCACGCGCCGCGCTCCTGCGGCCCCTGCGAGAACGTCAGCGGGCTCTCAGGGGCTACTTGTAGCTGCGCGCGTCTTCGATGACCTTGCCATCGTTGGGCAGTGTGCCCGGGGGCACCATCTGCACCTCGCCGCGCAGCTTGGTCACTTCGCGGATGGCGTCGCTGAGCTGGTGGGCCAGGCCCTCGGCGGTTTCGGTGGTCTCCACCTGCAGCACCATCTGGTCGTTGGCCATCTCTCCGCTGACCACGAGCCGGGCACGCTGCACCTGTGGAAAGCGCCGCGCGATGGTGGCGATCTGGCCGGGGTGCACGAACATTCCGCGCACCTTGGTGGTCTGGTCAGCCCGGCCCATCCAGCCCTTGATGCGGGTGTTGGTGCGGCCGGTGGGGCACTGGCCCGGCAGCACTGCCGACAGGTCGCCAGTACCAAAGCGGATCAGCGGGTAGTCAGTGTTGAGCGTGGTGATGACCAGCTCGCCCACCTCACCCTCGGGCACGGGGTCGCCCGTGCCGGGACGCACGATCTCGACGATCACGCCTTCATCCAGCACCAGGCCTTCGCGGGCCGAGGTTTCATACGCAATCAGGCCCAGGTCGGCGGTGGCATAGCACTGGTAGCCCGCGATGCCACGCTCGGCAAACCAGTCGCGCAGCGAAGGCGGGAAGGCCTCGCCCGACACCAGGGCCTTGGTGACGGTGGGCAGCGCCACGCCCATCTCTGCAGCCTTCTCGACGATGATTTTCAGAAAACTGGGCGTTCCGATGTAGCCCGCAGGCTTCAGCTCGGCCATGGCCTGCACTTGCTGCTCGGTCTGGCCCGTGCCACCGGGGAAGACGGTGCAGCCCAGCGCGTGGGCGCCGGTTTCCATCATCGAACCCGCAGGCACAAAGTGATAGCTGAAGCTGTTGTGGATCAACTCGCCGCTGCGAAAGCCCGCTGCGTGGATCGCCCGCGCCATGCGCCAGTAGTCCCGACGCGTGCCCTCGGGCTCGTAGATGGTGCCGGGGCTGGCAAAAACCCGGGTCATACCCGGCCCGAAGCCCAGCGCACTGAACCCGCCAAACACGTTGGCCGCGCGGCCTGCCTGCTGGCGCTCCAACAGCTCGTACTTGCGCGTGACGGGCAGCTGCGCCAGGGCTGCGCGGCCGGTGATGGTGGTTGCATCCACACCAGCCAGGATGCCGGCAAAAGCGGGCGATGCCTTCTGGGCATGGGCGATCTGCTGCGGCAGCGCAGCCATCAGCGCCGCTTCGCGCTCGGCGGGGCTGCGTGTTTCCAGGGCGTCATAGAACGTGCTCATGCCTGGGTTTCCTTGTGAGGTTGTTTGAGTGAAATATGCCTCTAGCGCTTTTCGATCAAGCGTAAGCAGCTATAAATTTAAGAGTGAATTCGTCCGAAGTCTGAAAAGGAGTACAGCCCTGATCTCCCACACTGCCGAAGGCCAGCGCCACCGCGCAAGGGCCGCCCCGCCGCGCTGGTGGCGTCCCCCTGAGGGGGATGGCGCGTCAGCGCCTCAGGGGGCTCCCTAAGCCAACCAGCGCTTGCGCCGCTTGTAGCTTTTGACATCCTTGAAACTCTTGCGCTCGCCGCCGCCCACGCCCAGGTAGAACTCCTTGACGTCCTCGTTGTTGGCCAGGTCGCTCGCGGCGCCGTCCATCACCACGCGGCCGCTTTCCATGATGTAGCCGTAGTCCGAGTACTTGAGGGCCATGTTGGTGTTCTGCTCGGCCAGCAGGAAGGTGACCTTCTCCTTGGTGTTCAGGTCCTTCACGATGTTGAACACCTCCTCCACGATCTGTGGGGCCAGGCCCATGGAGGGCTCGTCCAGCAGCACCATGCTGGGGTTGGCCATGAGCGCGCGACCGATGGCGCACATCTGCTGCTCGCCGCCCGAGGTGTAGGCCGCCTGCGAGGTACGCCGCGTCTTCAGGCGCGGAAAGTAGTTGTAGACCTTCTCCAGGTTGGCCGCGATTTCGGCCTTGCTGGTGCGGGTGTAGGAGCCTGTCATCAGGTTCTCTTCAATGGTCAGGTGGGCAAAGCAGTGCCGCCCCTCCATCACCTGCACCACGCCACGCTGCACCAGGTCGGCGGGCGACAGGTTCTCGATGCGCTCGCCACGCAGCTCGATGGAGCCCTTGGTGACCGCGCCGCGCTCCCCCTGCAGCAGGTTGGAGATGGCCCGCAATGTGGTGGTCTTGCCCGCGCCATTGCCGCCCAGAATGGCCACGATGGAGCCCTCGCGCACCTGCAGCGAGACGCCCTTGAGCACCAGGATCACGTGGTTGTAGATGACCTCGATGCCGTTGACGTTGAGAACGATATTGCTGTTGGAGTCCATGGTGTTGCCTTCCTGTACCAATCCAAAGGGTTGTTGCACAACCCTTTGGATTGGCGGCTGCCAAAGAGGCAACCGCTGTTCATTGGCCCTTGAAACGGTCGCTGCCCAGGCCAGTGCCACCGCGCAAGGGCCGCCCCGCCGCTCTGGCGGCGTCCCCCTTCCCGCAGCGCGCAGCGCTAAGAGAGAAGGGGGAAGCGGCAAAGCCGCTCAGGGGGATGTGCTTAGCTCTGGCAATCCGCCGCATCCCGGCGCGTCATCTTCTTGTCGGCCAGGTACTTGTCCGCACCGGCCTTGACCATGGGCTTCAGGATCTGCTCATCGGCCTGGTACCAGTCGGACGAGAAGTTCCACTTGCTGCCATCCCAGGTGTGCACGCGCGACCAGGTGGAGCCCATGTGGTCGGCGCAGCTGGTGGACAGCGGACGCATCACGCCGCCAAAGCCCAGCGCGTCCAGCTTCTTCTGGTCCAGGGCCAGGTTTTCCATGCCCCAGCGCACTTGTTCGCCAGTCATGACCTTGCCCTTGCCAAAACGCTCCTGCGCGCGGCGCACCGATTCGACGGCCAGCATCTGGATGATCACGCCACGGGTGTACAGCACCGAGCCCACTTCGTCCTTGGGACCCGTGCCCTGGCCCTTGTCGTGCACGTTCTTCAGGATGTCCTGGATCACCTTGGGCTGCTGGCCCGAGGTGTTCAGGGCCAGCGCGTTGTAGCCCTTGGCGCCTTCGCCCACGTCACGCACATCGGGCTCGGCACCGGCCCACCACACGCCGTACATCTTGTCGCGGGGGTAGCCGGTGGCCTGGGCTTCCTTTAGGGCGGTGGAGTTCATCACGCCCCAGCCCCACAGCAGCACGTAGTCGGGGCGGCTCTGGCGCACTTGCAGCCAGGTGGCCTTCTGCTCCACGCCAGGGGCTGTCACAGGCAGCATCTGCAGCTCAAAGCCGTGCATCTTGGCGCGCTCCTGCAGCAGCGGGATAGGCTCCTTGCCAAACGGGCTGTCGTGGTACACCAGCGCAATCTTCTTGCCCTTGAGCTTGTCCAGACCGCCGTTGGCCTTGCCGATGTGCTGGATCAGGATGTCGGCGCCGGTCCAGTAGCTGCCCATGAACGGGAAGTTCCACTTGAATGCCTGGCCGTCCTGCGCCACCGACAGGCCGTAGCCCAGTGTCATCAGCGGAATCTTGTCCACGGGGGCTTTTTCGGTCAGCGCAAACGTGATGCCGGTGGCCTGGGGGTCGAACAGCGACACGCCGGGGCGGCTCTTGAGGCGCTCATAGCATTCCACGCCACGGTCCGTGGCGTAGCCCGTTTCACATTCTTCAAAAGTCAGCTTCACACCATTGATGCCGCCATCGCGTGCATTGATCATCTTGATGTAATCCTGCTTGCCGTTGGCCCATGGCACGCCGTTGGGCGCGTAGGGGCCGGTGCGGTACGACAGCAGCGGGAAGAACTGCTCCTTGGCTTGTGCGAAAGCGCTCGTCGCGATGGACGATGCACCGGCAGCAACCACCGCAGCGGCGATCACGATTTTCGAAAGCTTCATGGATGTCTCCTTTGGATGAATGTGTTGAAGCACGGGAAAAAACAGGACAGATAGACAGTTAACGCGGCAATGCGACAGGCACGTATCGGGACTTGCGAGTAAGGGGTTTCCTGCAATGCCGTCCGGTCAATGGGGGAAGGGCCACAGGCGCAGCTTCTGCTTGGCGGTGGACCACAGCTTGGCCAGACCGTGGGGCTCGACGATGAGGAACCACACGATCAGCGCACCGAAGATCATCAGCTCGGCATGCGATACGCCCGCCGTGGACACCTCGATGCCAAAGAGCCCCATGAAGGCCGGCAGGAACTGGTTGAGCACGATGGGCAGCACCACGATGAAGGCTGCACCAAAGAAGCCACCCATGATCGAGCCCAGCCCGCCGATGATCACCATGAACAGCAGGCGGAACGATATTTCCACCGAGAAGGCTGCTGGCTCCCACGCGCCCAGGTGCACAAAGGCCCACAGTGCACCGGCCATGCCCACGATGAACGAGCTGACCGCAAACGCGCTGAGCTTGGCATACATGGGGCGGATGCCGATCACGGCCGCGGCCACGTCCATGTCGCGAATCGCCATCCACTCGCGGCCAATGGCGCCACGCACCAGGTTCTTGGCCAGCAGGGCCACGATGACCAGCAACGCCAGGCAGAAAAGGTATTTGCTGGTGGCGCTTTCGATGGGCATGCCCAGCACCTGCAGGTTGTTGACCGACACCGAGCCCGAGTCGGAGTTGTTGGTGAACCACTTGATGCGCAGGAACATCCAGTCGCTGAAGAACTGCGCGGCCAGCGTCGCCACGGCCAGATACAACCCTTTGACGCGCAGGCTGGGCAGCCCGAACAGGATGCCGAAGAACGTGGCGCACAGGCCGCCCAGGATCAGTGCAGGGATCAGCGGCATGCCTGGAAAACGCACGAAGAAGTTGTAGGCGCCGTAGGCTCCCACGGCCATGAAGGCGCCCGAGCCCAGCGAGATCTGCCCGCAGTAGCCCACCAGGATGTTCACCCCCAGAGCCGCCAGCGCCATGATGACGAAGGGGATCAGGATGGCGCGGAAGATGTAGTCGCTGGCCAGCATGGGCACGGCGATGAAGGCAATGGCCAGGATGATGCCGATGGCAATGCGATCCTGCGCGATCGGAAAGATCTGCTGATCAGCGCGGTAGCTCGTCTTGAACTGGCCGTTTTCGCGGTAGAGCATGGAAGTCTCCTGTTCTTGTTGTTATGGGTTACACGCGGTCAATGATCTTCTCCCCGAACAAACCTTGCGGTCTGAACAGAAGGAACACCAGCGCCAGCACATACGCAAACCAGATCTCGATGCCGCCGCCCACGAAGGGGCCCAGGTACACCTCGGAGAGCTTCTCGCCCACGCCGATGATCAGCCCGCCGATGATGGCGCCGGGCACCGAGGTGAGGCCGCCCAGGATCACCACGGGCAGCGCACGCAGCGCCACCGTGGTCAGTGAGAACTGCACACCCAGCTTGCTGCCCCAGATCATCCCGGCCACCAGGGCCACGACACCGGCCACGCACCACACGATCACCCAGATGCGGTTGAGCGGAATGCCGATGGACTGGGCGGCCTGGTGGTCGTCGGCCACGGCGCGCAGCGCGCGGCCGGTGGAAGTCTTCTGGAAGAACACCGACAGCAGGGCCACCAGCGCGGCGGCAATGGCGGCGGCAATCACGTCTTCCTTGTTGATCAGGATGCCGCCCTGGAACATGGACTCCAGCGCAAAGATCGGCTCCTTAGGCATGCCCACATCGATCTTGTAGATGTCGCTGCCGAACAGCGTCTGGCCCAGGCCTTCCATGAAGTAGGTGATGCCCAGCGTGGCCATGAGCAGCGTGGCGCCCTCCTGGTTCACGAGGTGGCGCAGCACCAGTTTTTCAATCAGCCAGGCCACCACAAACATGATGGCGCCTGCGATCACAAAGGCCGCCAGGTTGGCCACGATGGGGCTGCTGATGCCCGTCCACTTGGGGATCCACTCGGCAAAACGGGCCATGGCCAGCGCTGCGAACAGCACCATGGCGCCCTGCGCAAAGTTGAACACGCCCGAGGCCTTGTAGATCAGCACAAAGCCCAGCGCCACCAGCGAATACAGCATGCCGGCCATCAGGCCGCCGATCAGTGTTTCAAGAAAGAATGCCATGTTGTCTTCTCCTGATCAGTGCGAGGTGCCGAGATAGGCACTGATCACGTCTTCGTTGCTGCGCACTTCGTCGGGGCTGCCGTCGCCGATCTTCTTGCCGTAGTCCAGCACCACCACGCGGTCGCTGATGTCCATCACCACGCCCATGTCGTGTTCGATCAGCACGATGGTGGTGCCGAACTCGTCGTTCACGTCCAGGATGAAGCGGCACATGTCCTGCTTTTCTTCCACGTTCATGCCGGCCATGGGCTCGTCGAGCAGCAGCACCTGCGGCTCCATGGCCAGGGCGCGGCCCAGGTCCACGCGCTTTTGCAGGCCGTAGGGCAGCTGGCCCACGGGTGTCTTGCGGTAGGCCTGGATTTCCAGGAAGTCAATGATGTGCTCGACGTATTCGCGGTGGCGGATTTCCTCGCGCTCGGCCGGGCCGATGCGCAGCGCCTGCATCAGCAGGTTGCTTTTGATCTTGAGGTTGCGGCCGGTCATGATGTTGTCGATCACGCTCATGCCCTTGAACAGCGCCAGGTTCTGGAACGTGCGCGCCACCCCCATCTCGGCCACCTGGCGCGAGTTCATGTGGTCAAACGTCTTGCCCCGGAAGGTGATGGAGCCCTCGGACGGCGTGTACACGCCGTTGATGCAGTTGAGCATGGAGCTTTTGCCTGCGCCGTTGGGGCCGATGATGGCGCGGATCTCATGCTCCTTGACATTGAAGGAGATGTCGGTGAGCGCCTTCACGCCGCCAAACCGGAGGCTGATGTTCTTGACGTCGAGGATGACGTCGCCGATCTTTTTAGTGGTCATGGTGGGGGGCTTCTCCAGCGGGTAGAGCGCGGGCTTCATGCGGCACTCTTCACAGGCGCAAATGTCTTCGTGTCCGACAGCTTGAGCGTGGCGCTCACGCTGCCGGTGCGGCCGTCCTCGAACTTGACCTGGGTCTCGATGTACTGCTCGGTGCGGCCTGCGTACAGCGCATCCACCAGCACGCCGTACTTGTCGGCAATGAAGCCCCGGCGGACCTTGTTGGTGCGGGTGAGTTCGCCGTCGTCGGCGTCCAGCTCCTTGTGCAGCACCAGGAAGCGGCTCACCTGGCTGCCAGCCAGCATGGTGTCGGTGGCCAGGTCTGCGTTGACCTTCTCGATGCACTCGCGGATCAGTTCGTACACCTCGGGTTTTTGGGCCAGGTCGGTGTAGCCAGCGTAGGGCAGGTTGCGGCGCTCGGCCCAGTTGCCCACGGCGTCGAAGTCGATGTTGACCATCACGCAGACCTTCTCGCGCTTGTCGCCCAGGGCCACCACTTCCTTGATGTGCGGGAAGAACTTGAGCTTGTTCTCCACGTACTTGGGCGCAAACATGGCGCCGTCGTTGGCGCCGCCCATGATGCGGCCCACGTCCTTGACGCGGTCGATGATCTTGAGGTGGCCATGCGCATCCAGAAAGCCTGCGTCGCTGGTGTGGTACCAGCCGTCGGCCGTCAGCACCTCGGCCGTGGCGGCCGGGTTCTTGTAGTACTCCTTGAGCAGCCCGGCCGACTTGACCAGGATCTCGCCGTTGTCGGCCACCTTGATTTCCACACCGCGAATCGGCACGCCCACCGTGTCGGCGCGCGCCTGGTTGTCGGGCTGCAGGCACACAAACACGGCGGTTTCGGTGGAGCCGTACAGTTGCTTCAAGTTGATGCCGATGGAGCGGTAGAAGGTGAAAAGGTCAGGGCCAATAGCCTCACCCGCCGTGTAGGCCACGCGCACGCGGCTGAAACCCAGGTTGTTGCGCAGCGGGCCGTACACCAGCACATTGCCTAAGGCGTACTTGATGCGGTCGAGGGTGCCCACGGGCTCGCCATCCATGAGGGCGGGGCCCACGCGTTTGGCGACGCGCATGCAGGCCTCGAACATCTTGCGCTTCAAGGCGCCCGCGTCTTCCATGCGGATCATCACGCTGGTGAGCAGACCTTCAAAGATGCGCGGTGGCGCAAAGTAGTAGGTGGGGCCCACTTCCTTCAGATCGATGGTCACCGTGCTGGCCGACTCGGGGCAGTTGACCACGTAGCCGCAGGCCAGCCACTGGGCATAGCTGAAGATGTTCTGGCCGATCCAGGCGGGTGGCAGGTAGGCCAGCACTTCTTCGCTGCTGGTGAGCTTGTCGAACTCGGCGCCCGCGCTGGCGCGGTCCAGCAGCGTGCTGTGGGTGTGGACCACGCCCTTGGGGTTGCCCGTGGTGCCGGAGGTGAAGAACATTGCAGCCACGTCGCCGGGCTGGGCCTTGGCCACCTCGGCCTTGAACCAGCCGGGGTTCTTTGCTGCAAAGGCCTTGCCGGACTCGATCAGGGCATCCAGCGATGCCAGTCCGGGCTCTGCGTAATTGCGCAGGCCGCGGGGGTCGTCAAAGAAGATGTTGGAGATCTGCGGGCATTGCTCGCGGATTTCGAGCAGCTTGTCCACCTGCTCCTGGTCTTCCACCAGGCAAAAGCGCACCTCGGCGTTGTTGAGCGGGAAGATGCACTCGGCGGCCACCGCGTCCTGGTACAGCGGCACGGGGATGGCGCCCAGCGACTGGGCGGCCAGCATGGTGGCGTACAGGCGGGGGCGATTCGCGCCCACCACCACCATGTGTTCATGGCGCTTCAGGCCCGCCAGGTGCAGGCCGGCGGCCACCTGTTCCACCAGGCGCACCAGGTCGGCCCAGCTGTGGGTTTGCCAGATGCCATATTCTTTTTCGCGCAGGGCCGGGGCATTGGGGCGCTCGGCGGCATGCTTGAGCAGCAGTTGCGGGAACGTGGTCAACATTGCAGGTTCCTGAAAGTGAGAAGGTGTCAGCCCGGTGACTGCCGGGCGCGCAAGCTTGTGATTGCGCGATGGGGGAATGCTAGGACCCACTTTGACGTCATCTTGTCTTGCCGACGACAATTTAGGGGTAACTCCCGGGTGGGTAAAACCCTGCCCACGGGCGGGCGGTATCCTCCGGGGCATGTACGCCCCGTTCTTCGGCCTTCAGCACCCGCCGTTCTCCATCGCCCCTGACCCCCGCTACCTGTTCATGAGCGAGCGGCACCGTGAGGCGCTGGCGCACCTGCTGTATGGCCTGGACGCCGGCGGCGGTTTTGTGCTGCTGACCGGCGAGGTGGGTGCGGGCAAGACCACGGTGTGCCGCTGCTTTCTGGAGCAGATCCCGCCGCATTGCAACGTCGCTTACATCTTCAACCCCAAGCTCACCGTGGGCGAGCTGCTGCGCTCCATCTGCGACGAGTTTGGCGTGCCGCACCGGCCCTCGGTGGCAGGCGTGGAGACGGTCAAGGACTACATCGACCCGCTCAATGCCTCACTGCTGGCGGCGCACGGCGCCGGGCGCAACACCGTGCTGATCATCGACGAGGCGCAGAACCTGTCGGCCGACGTGCTGGAGCAGCTGCGCCTGTTGACCAACCTGGAAACCAGCGAGCGCAAGCTGCTGCAGATCATCCTGATCGGCCAGCCAGAGCTGCGCACCATGGTCGCCAGCCCGGCCTTGGAGCAACTGGCCCAGCGGGTGATTGCGCGTTTTCACCTCGATGCGCTGAGCGCGCAGGAGACCCAGCAATACATCGCCCACCGCCTGGCCGTGGCGGGCCTGCAAGGGCCGCTGCCCTTCAGTCGCAGCGCCATCCGGCGGGTGCACACGCTGTCGCGCGGCATTCCCCGGCGCATCAACCTGCTGTGCGACCGGGCGCTGCTGGGTGCCTATGCCGCCGGGGTGCGCGAGGTCAGCGCCCGCATCGTCCAGCGCGCGGCGGCTGAGGTGTTTGATGCGCCAGCGTCGGCCGCTGCGGCGCGCAACGTCCGTGGCCTGTGGCCGCGCTGGGCGGTTGCGGGCCTGGGCGTGGTGGCCGGTGCAGCCCTGGTGGCGGGCGGATGGGCACTGGGGGCCTGGCCGCAATGGTCTCGGCAAGGCGCCGTGACATCCGCCGTGCCTGCGGGCGCCATGGCCAGCAAAACATCTGCCAGCGCGCCACCGAGCGGCGCTGCCAGCACAGCGGGGGTAACGCCCGCAGCACCTGCGTCCGGGGCTTCGGCCCCGCGCGGGGCAGCGCCGGTGGCCATGTCGGACCTGCAGCAGTTTGTGGCCGCACTGCCCGCCAGCGACACCGCCGCCTGGCAGGCGCTGGCCTCGGCCTGGGGCGCCAGTGTGGCCGATGGCGCCGACGCCTGCGCCGCATTGCCCCGCGACGGTTTGCGCTGTTATCGCAACCGCCGCGCCGGCCTGAACCTGGTGCGGCAGATCGACCGCCCGGTGCTGCTCACGCTGTTCCCGTCCGAAGAGGGCGACGTGGCGGTGTCGGCCGTGCTGCGCCGCCTGGACGGCGACACGGCCACGCTAGAAGGCGGGGGCCGCACAGTGCGCGTGCCCGTGGCCGAGCTGGCCCAGGTGTGGCGCGGCGACATTGCCACGCTGTGGCGCACGCCGCCCGACATGCCCGACAAGGGCGACCTGGCGGAGACCCCCGCTGGCGCCGCCTGGCTGGACCAGCAACTGGCCACGGCTGCAGCAGGGGGCACGCGGGCTGCCGTACCTGCAGCCGGTCGCGCGACCACGCCGGCCCAGCGCCAGTCCCGCATCCAGCGCTTCCAGCTGGCCCAGGGGGTGACCCCGGACGGCCGGGCGGGCCCCTTGACCCTCATGCTGCTCAACCGTGTCAACGGCGTGAGCGAACCGCGCTTGCGCACCGGAGGCTGAACCCAGTGTCTTACATCCTTGATGCGCTGCGGCGCGCAGAAGCTGAGCGCGGCCGTGGCGCTGTGCCCGGCATCCATACCCCGGCGGTGCCTGTCCCCGGTGCCGTGCCGGTGGCAGGGCGATCGGCCATCAGCCCGGTGCTGGTGGCCGTGGCGGTGGTGGTTGTGGCTGCTGTGGCGGCCGGTGGTACTTGGTGGTTTATGCAGCGGCCGGTGCCTGCGGGCGCCGTTGTTGTTGCTGCCGCGCCCGCCATATCTGCCGCTGTGACGCCGTCCATGCCGGCGGTGGCGTCCACGGCGCCGCCGGCAGCGCCTGCAGCTCTGCCGGCAGCCCCCGAAGCGGCCCCTGCGGTGGTGGCGGCGGTGACGCCCCCTCCGGCAGCCGCGCCCCGCGCGGCGGCACCGCAGCGGGAGCGGCCCGCGCCGGTGTCCAGCAGCTCGGTCGCACCGCGCTCCCCCGCCACAGACTCCGAACGGTCACGCCCTGCAGAGCTTGCCCCCCGTGAGCGCGTGCCTGCGGCCCCAGCGCCGCGTGTACCCGACATGGCTGCGGCCAGTCCAGCTCCTTCCGCAGCACCGGCGGCTACGGGCACCGTGTTTGCCCAGGCCGACCTGCCCGAGGCTGTGCGGGCGCAGTTGCCGTCGCTCAAGATCTCTGGCGTCACCTATTCCAGCAATCCGGTGTACCGCATGGCCATCGTCAACGGACAGGTGCTGCACGAGGGCGACCCTGCCGGGCCAGGCCTGCTGCTGGAGAAGATCGAGCCCGGCCGGACCATCTGGTCGTTCAAGGGCTACCGGTACGGGTTGGCTTCGCAATAGCAAAATTTGGGCGAAATAGGCCAGTAGCGCTAGTGAAATATGCGTCAATAGCTATTTAATTGATAGCAATTGTGTGGGCGTCCGCTGCACCACCTGCGCCGCTCACATCTGCGCAGAACTGGCGTGACCCGGGGCTATCGCAAGAACCGCCCATCGCGCCCCACCAGCGTGAGCTCCACAAAGCGCGAGGCGTTGCGGTCGGGCGTGCTGGCGCTGATCTCGAACCCGCCCAGGTCCCATTTTTTCAGGTTCCAGGTGGCGTCGATGAAGGCCGCGCGCGTGGGGTTGCGGCCTGCGCGCTGCAGGGCCTCGGCAAACACGCGGGCGTTGATGTAGCCCTCCAGCGCCAGGTGCGAGGGCTCGGCCGTGGCGCCGGATGCCTTCCAGGCGGCCTGGAATTCGCGCACCACGGGCATCACCACGTTGGAGGGCAGGGGCACCACCTGCGAAATCGCCATGCCCGTGGCGTCCGCGCCCAGGGCCTTGACTGTGGCCGGGGTGCCCATGACCGACAGCGCGTACAGCGTCACGCCCCGCTTGAGCGCGCGGAACGCCTTCACGAACTCCAGCGTGGGCTTGCCCGCCAGGCCAATCACGATGGCCTCCAGGTTGCCGCCAGCCAGCTTGGCCGCTGCGCTGCCCGCGTCCGAGGCGTTGTTCTCCACCGTCACCGTGGTGGCTTCGGGCAGTTTCAGCCGGTCCATGGACTGCTTGGCCGCGTTGAACACCTCTTTGCCGAACGAGTTGTTCTGGTAGACGATGCCAATGCGCTGGATGCCGATGGTGGACAGGTGCTGCACCAGCTTCTCGGCCTCGTCGGCATAGCTGGCGCGGATGTTGAACACGTTGCGGGCGTTCTTGGTGCGGCTGAGCTGCGCGCCGGTGAAGGGCGCAAAAAACGGGATGCCGCTCTCGATCACCTTGGGCAGCATGGCGTCGATCATGGGCGTGCCCATGCAGTTGAACAGCGCAAAGTACCCAGGGTCGGCCAGAAACTGCTCCACATTGGCCAGCGCCTTGGGCACGTCGTAGGTGTCATCCTGCGTGACGAGTTCGACGGCCTTGCCATGCACGCCGCCGCGCGCGTTGATGCCCGCAAATGCGGCCTTGGCGCCCTGGTGCATGGCCGAGCCCAGGTCGCCCAGCGGGCCGGTGAGGGCGGTGGATTGCGCAATCTTGATCGCGCCCTCCTGCGCGCGGGCCGCGCCGCTCCAGCCCAGCCCGGGCAGGCCGACGGCCGCTGCGGTGGCGGCTGCGGCGGCCAGCACCTGGCGGCGGGCCAGGGGGCGCGGCGCGGTGGGCGCGGGTGGGACGGTGCGTGCGGTGATGGAAGGGTGTTGGGTCATGGTGCTTGTCTCCTCGGGGGCTCCGGCCCTGTACGGGCGGGGCGCGAGGCGACATCATCCCGTCACGATTGGCATTTTTTTGTCGGTCTGGCGACAATTGGGATCGTGGTATTCCCGCATGCCGAGGCGGCTGCGGGGCGCCCTTTTTCGTGAGAACCTTTGCGCCATGGACCCACGCACCCACCAGGACCTGTCGCTGCACCAGCGGCGCCGTTCGCCCACGCCGCAGGAGCTTGACGGTATTCCGTGGCTCGACTTGCTGCTGCCCGCCGAGCGAGAGCGCGCCGTGGCCTCGTTGCTGGTGGGGGACGCCAAGGCGGGCGACTATGTGTGCCGCGTGGGGCGCCCGGTGACCTACTGGTTTGGGGTAGTGGAGGGCCTGCTCAAGATGAGCACCGACAACGCCCAGGGCCAGACCATGACCTATGCGGGCCTGCCGCCCGGCGGCTGGTTTGGCGAGGGCACCACCATCAAGCGCGAGCCCTACCGCTACAACATCCAGGCCCTGCGCAAGAGCGTGGTGGCCGGGCTGCCGATTGACAGCTTTCACTGGCTGCTGGACCACTCCATCGGCTTCAACCGTTTTGTGATGAACCAGCTCAACGAGCGCCTGGGCCAGTTCATTGCAGCCCGCGAGATCGACCGCCTGAACAACCCCGATGTGCGTGTGGCGCGCAGCCTGGCGTCGCTGTTCAACCCCGTGCTGTACCCGGGCGTGGGCGAGGTGCTGCGCATCACGCAGCAGGAGCTGGCCTATCTGGTGGGGCTGTCGCGCCAGCGGGTGAACGAGGCGCTGGCGGCGCTGGAGGCGCAGGGGGCGATCCGGGTGGAGTACGGCGGCCTGCGGGTGCTGGACCTGGCGGCGCTGCGATCCAGTGTGACACCCCCCTGAGGCACTGTGCGCCTTCCCCCTGAGGGGGCGACGCCCTCGCTGCGGGGCGGTCCTTGCTTGGTGCCCCTGGCGTGGAGTGCGCCCGATTGAAAGTCCCGTCAGCTACGCGGCAGTGCGGGAGCGCGGGATGATGGGGCTGAGGCCAGGTGGCGCGGGGCTGCCGTGCGCGTGGGCGCTGGCACTGCGGTGGGCGATGCGGAGGCGCTGGCCGTGCCCCAGCTGTTTTCGTCGCCGCCGTCGCGCGTCAGACGGAAGGTACCCACCATCTGTGTCAGGCGTCCGGCCTGGTCCTTGAGGCTGTCGGCCGCGGCCGCGCCTTCCTCCACCAGGGCGGCGTTCTGCTGGGTCATTTCTTCCAGCGCACCCACCGACTGGCTCACATGCCCGATGCGCTGGCTTTGCTCCTGCGTGGCCGCCGTGATCTCGCCCATGATGTCGGAGACGCGGCGCACCGACTGCACCAGTTCTTCAATCGTCTTGCCGGCGTGGTTGACGAGCGCGCTGCCCTCTTGCACCTGGTCCACGCTGGTTCCGATCAGCGCCTTGATTTCGCGCGCGGCCTGGGCCGAGCGTCCCGCCAGGTTGCGCACCTCGCCCGCCACCACCGCAAAGCCGCGGCCCTGCTCGCCCGCACGGGCGGCTTCCACCGCCGCGTTCAGCGCGAGGATGTTGGTCTGGAACGCGATGCCATCGATCACGCTGATGATGTCGGCGATCTTGCGCGAGCTGGCGCTGATGGTGTCCATGGTGCGCACCACCTGGCCCACCACTTCGCCGCCGCGTGTGGCCGCATCGGACGCGGTGGACGCGAGCTGGTTGGCCTGGCGGGCCGAGTCGGCGCTTTGCGACACCGTGCCGGTCAGGTCCACCAGCGCTGTCGCGGCGCCCTGCAGGTTGTGCGAGGTCTGTTCGGTGCGCTGGCTCAGGTCCAGGTTGCCCGAAGCCACTTCGGAGCTGGCCACCAGGATGGAGTCGGCGGTCTGGCCGATTTCGCCCACCAGGGTGCGCAGGCGCTCCTGCATGGCGGCAATGGCTTCGAGCAGGCGGCCGGTTTCGTCGTGGATGCGCACTTCGACCTGCGAGGTGAGGTCGCCGCGTGCAATGCGCTCGGCCACCACGACTGCGCGGCCAATGGGGGCGGTGATACTGGCCGTGATGCGCCAGGCAATCAGCGCGCCCAGCCCGATGGCCAGCAGCACCAGCAGCCCGCCCACCACGCGGGCACTGCTCTGGGTTTGCTCTGCCGAGACGGTGGCCTCGGCATTCAAGGTGTTTTGCAGCTCGATCAGCTCACGCAGCTTGGCGCGCCAGGCGGTTTCTGCGGGGGCCACGCGGGTCATCAGCGCCAGCGTGGCGCTCACGGTGTCGCCGTCGTCAGCGGCCTTGATGGCGTTGTCCAGTTCGGGGCGGGTCTTGCCGCCCAGGGTCTGCACCTCGGTCAGCAGCTTGAGTTCTGCGGGGGTGGCCGTGGCAGGGGTGAGCAGCTGGGTCAAAGCGGCTTCTTGCGTGGCGTATTCCTTGAGCGTCTTGCCCACGGCCACGATCTGCTCGCGCGCCTGCTTGGGGTCGATGTCGTTGAGCATGGCGGCGGAGCGGCTCTGGATGCCGATGGCGCTCACGCTTTCCAGCATGCCGTTGACCAGCTTGGCCTTGTTGGCACCCACGCCGGTGATCTGCGTCATCTGATCATGCACTTTGCCCACGGACAGCTGGCCCACTGCCGCCACCGCCACTAGGAGCACCAGCATGCAGCCAAACCCCAGGCTGAGCCGGCTGGAAATCGACAGGGATTTGAAGGTGGAAGCAGCCGGCATGGGGGTCCTTGGGTATCGAAAAGGATCAAAGCGTGATCAAACGGGGGCCTCTGCGCAAAGCAATAACGGTGCCCACCGGCCGCCGCGCGTCCGTTGAACGGGCGCGGGAGTCGGTGCAGTGTAGGCAATAACAACAAAATGTGTCATGAGCGTTGAGGATGGTCCCATGCCCGATCTGCATAGCTGTGTTTGTTACAAATACCGCGCCGCACGACCCTGGTGCAATGGCGCCAAAGTGCAACAGAAGGTGGCGCTGAAATTATTCGCAAAACCATCGCGGGCGCCTGTAATTAATACCTGTTTTGCTATCAAAAACAAAGTGAATGTGGGGCTTGGGGTTTGCCCTTGCCCACACCACGGGCGCTACCGATCAGGTATAAACCTGTAACACTTGCGAGGTCTTTCATGCATCCGTTTTTTCCCTCTTCCACGCTGCGCACCGCCCTCGCTGCAGCCGCCCTGGCCTTGCTGGCCGGCTGTGCGGCACCCCGGCCCGACACCGGTTTGCGCGAAACCCTGGTGGCCGTGACGGCCTCGCATGAGCTCATTACCTTCCAGGCCGCGCAGCCCGAGCGCATCCTGGAGCGGCGCCCCGTGACGGGCCTGGCGCCCGGCGAGCGGCTGGTGGGCATCGACTTCCGCGTGGCCAAGGGCGTGCTCTATGCGCTGTCGCAGGCGGGCCGCCTGTACACGCTCGACATCCCCACCGGCGCGCTGCGCCCGGTGGGCCCTGCACCCGCCGCGCTGGCGCTGCAAGGCGCAGTCTTCGGCTTTGATTTCAACCCGGCAGCCGACCGTATCCGGGTGGTGTCGAACACCGGCCAGAACCTGCGTCTGCACCCCGACACCGGGGCGGTGGTCGATGGCGACACTGCGGTGGAAGGGGTGCAGCCCGACCCCAGCCTGCGCTACGCCTGGGGCGACGTCAACGCCCGCCGCAGGCCCGACATTGCCGGTGCCGCCTACACCTACAACCCCAACGACAGCAAGATCACCACCAACTACGCCATCGACCGTGCGCTGGGCGTGCTGGTGATGCAGGGCTCGCGCGAGGGCACCCAGCCCGTGGTGTCGCCCAACGCCGGGCAGCTGCGCACCGTGGGCCCGCTGGGGCTGGGGCCGCTCACGGACGTGAGTTTTGACATCGCCGACGTGGGCAACACCGCCCTCATCGCCGTGCGCACCGCCGCCGATACCCAGACCCGGCTGCACCAGGTGGACCTGGCAACCGGCGCCACCCGCCCCCTGGGCCTGGTGGGCGATGGCGCGCCCCTGGTGGGCCTGGCGATCGAACCATGAGGCCGGACGGCCTGCCGACGCTGCGGCCGCGCGCGGTGCACCAAGCCTTGCGTCACGCCATGCGTACCTCGTCAGCGGCACTCGCTGCGCTGGCGTTGGTGGCCGGCGGCGCGCAGGCAGGCACCGTGCAGGTGGATGTGTCCGACGCTGCGGGCAAGCCTGTGGCCGATGCGGTGGTGTTCCTGGACTCGGCCGAGGCGCGCAAGCAGGTCAAACCGCTGACCGGTGTGGAGATGGCGCAGGAGAAACGGCAGTTTGTGCCCGGCCTGCTGGTGGTGCCGGTGGGCACCGAGGTGCTGTTCCCCAACCGCGACTCGGTGCGGCACCATGTGTACTCCTTCTCGCCAGCCAAGAAGTTCGAACTCAAGCTCTACAGCGGCACGCCATCCAACCCGGTGCTGTTTGACAAGGCCGGTGTGGTGGCCCTGGGCTGCAACATCCATGACCAGATGGTGGGCTGGGTGCTGGTGGTGGACACGCCGTACTACGCCCGTACCCCCGCCGCCACGGGCAAGGCGCAGCTCGACAATGTGCCGCCCGGCACCTACACGCTGCGCACCTGGCACACCCGCCTGCCGGTGGGTGCCTCAGCCCTGGAGCAGGCGCTGACCGTGCCCGCTACAGGCTCCGCCACGGCGTCGGTGCGCATGACGGGGTTGCAACCTTGAAGCGGCTGCGCCTGGCCCGGCGCAGCCTGATCCTGCGGTTGGTGGGGTTGTCGCTGCTGCTGCTGCTCATCGTGCAGGCGGCAGGGTTTGCCGTGGTGCGGGCCTCCATCGACCGCAATGCCCGCGCCCAGATCGCGCGGGCCCTGGACCTGGACGAAAACATCTGGCGCCGCCTGCTCGACCAGAATGCCGAGCAGCTGCGCCAGGGATCGGCCCTGCTCGCGGCTGACTATGGCTTTCGCTCGGCGGTCAACTCGGGGGACGAGGAAACCATCCAGTCGGTGCTGGAGAACCATGGCAGCCGCATCGGCGCAGCCGTGACTGCACTGCTCGGAACGGACCTGGAGCTGCGCGCGGTCAGCCTGTCCGACAGCATGGAGCAATTCCCGGCCACGCTGCGGCAGGTGGTGCCGCGCCTGGCGCAGCAGCCCCAGGGCAGCCAGGTTGCGGTGATGGATGGCGTGCCCTACCAGTTCGTGATGGTGCCCATGCGTGCGCCGGTGGTCATTGGCTGGGTGTTGATGGGTTTTCGCATCGACCAGTCGCGTGCCGACGAAATGCGGCAGCTCTTGTCGGTGCATGTCGCCCTGATGATCAAGTCCCCGGAGGGGGCGATGACCCTGTCGGTCAGCACCTTGCCCGCAGATGCGCGGGCCTTGCTGCTGAGCACCGGTGGCGCGGCGGGCGAGCTGCAGACAGCCGAGGGCACCTTGCTCGCGCGCTCCAGCAAGCTCGACAGCGTGGGGGGGGAGGTGTACTCGCTGCTGCTGCGTTCGGTGGACGAGGTGGTGGCGCCTTATCGCCAGCTGCAGGTGTTGCTGGCCATCATCACCGTGGCGGGTGTGCTGCTGTTTGCGGCAGGCACGGGCCTGGTGGCGCAACGGCTCACCACGCCCCTGCGCTCGCTGCTGGCGGCCACGCAGCGGCTCTCACGCGGTGAATACGATGTTCCGCTGGAGCACACCGACCGCACGGACGAGATCGGCAACCTGGCGCGTTCGTTCGACCACATGCGCGTGGACATCGGCGCGCAGCAAACCGAAATCCGCCGCCTCGCCTACTGGGACCGCCTGACGGGCCTGCCCAACCGGGAGCGCTTTCGTGACGCCGTGGTGCAGGCCATCGCCGCAAATGCCGATCCTGCGCAGCCGCTGGCAGTGCTCACGCTGGACCTGGACCGTTTCAAGCATGTCAATGACGTGCTGGGCTACGCCTTTGGCGACCGCCTGCTGCAGGCCGTGGCCGAGCGTCTGAGCCAGCAGGTGCGTTCGCCCGATGACATGGTGGCGCGCCTGGGGGGCAATGAGTTCGCCATCCTGCTGCAGCGCGCCGACGCCGCTGCGGCACACGAGATTGCCCAGCGCATCAACCAGTCGTTCGAGGAACCGCTGGCCTTTGAGGACCAGACGGTGGACCTGAGCGCAGGCATTGGTTTTGCCTGCTGGCCGGGCAATGCGGGTGACGCCGACACGCTGCTCAGCCGCTCTGAAATCGCCATGTATGCCGCCAAGCGCAAGCTCAGCGGAGCCCTGCAGTACGACGCAGCCTTTGATTCGTCCAGTGCGCAGACCCTGTCGCTGCTGACCGAGCTGCGCCACGCCGTGGAGCACCATGAGTTGCGCCTGTACCTGCAGCCCAAGGTGCCCTTGCACGGGCAGCCGGGCCTGGCGGCCGAGGCGCTGGTGCGCTGGCAGCACCCGCAGCGCGGGCTGGTGCCGCCCATGCAGTTCATCCCGTTTGCCGAGCAGACCGGGTTTGTGCGCCACCTCACGCTGTGGATGTTTGAAGAAGTCGCGCGCCTGCTGGCCGACCCGCGCACGCAGGGCCTGCCGCTCAGGGTGTCGGTCAACCTCTCCACCCGCGACCTTCTCGACCCCGAGCTGAGCCACCGGCTGGCTGACATCCTGGCGCGCCACGGAGTGGCGGCCAGTGCCTTTTGCCTGGAGATCACCGAAAGCGCGATCATGGACGATCCGCAGCGCGCCGAGGCCATGCTCAACCGCCTGTCGGAGCAGGGTTTCAAGCTGTCCATCGACGATTTCGGCACGGGCTATTCGTCGCTGGCCTACCTCAAGCGCCTGCCGGTCGATGAGCTCAAGATCGACAAGTCGTTTGTGATGGGCATGGAGACGGGCGAAGACGACGCGATGATCGTGCGCTCGACCATCGACCTGGCGCACAACCTCGGGCTCACCGTGGTGGCCGAAGGCGTGGAGACCGCCGCCATCCTGGAGCGCCTGCGCCTCCTGGCCTGCGACGAGGCGCAGGGGTATCACATTGCGCGGCCCCTGCCGGTGGATGATTTCCTGGCGTGGCAGGCCCGCCAGGGGTAGCTGGCGCCAGGCCGTTGCATCTCAGTTTGGGGGCGAAGAGCCTGTTCAAAGCAGTTCACAGGCGAAAATACACGCAATGTCTTCCTCCTCCTCTCGCCCGCCTGCGGGCTCCGCTGCTGCCCCAGCCTCTGACGCTGGCGGCTCCACGCCTGCTTCTTCCTCTGCGCCTGCCGCGCGTCCCGTGCTGCGCCGCCCGACCCTGGCGGCCAAGCCTGCGCCTGCACGGCCTGCGCCGCCACCCAGGGCCCCCCGTCCGTCGCGCGCTCCAGCGCCGTCCAGCTACCGCGTCGCGTCAGGCGCCTTTGTGGCGCCCGTGCGCCAGGTGCCTGCGCCGGCCACCAGCACCGTGGGGGGCTTGCCCACCTCGCGCCTGAACAAGCGCATGGCCGAGCTGGGTCTGTGCTCGCGCCGCGAGGCCGACGACTGGGTGGAGCAGGGCTGGGTCAAGGTCAACGGCGTGGTGGCGACCATGGGCCAGCAGGTCACGGCGGCCGACCGCATCGAGGTGGACAAGATTGCCCAGGGTTTCCAGGAGCAGCGCGTCACCATCCTGCTGAACAAGCCCATTGGCTATGTGAGCGGCCAGGCCGAGGACGGTCACACGCCCGCCGTGGCACTGATCAACCCCCGCACCCACTGGCGCGATGACCCCAGCCGCAACCGCTTCTCCCCGCCGCAGCTGCGGGGCCTGGCACCTTGCGGGCGGCTCGATATCGACTCGGTGGGCCTCCTGGTGCTGACCCAGGACGGCCGCGTGGCCCGGCAGATCATTGGCGAGGACTCCGAGATGGAAAAGGAGTACCTGGTGCGCGTGGTCTACCAGGCCCCCGGTCAGGCGGTGCCACGCCACCCCGGCGAGCGCTCCGCGCCGCTGCAGGAAATCGACGAGCGTGACCCGGTCAGCACCAATGTGCAGGCGGTGTTTCCCCGAGAGTTGCTGGAACGCCTGCGCCATGGCCTGAGCCTCGACGGCGAACCGCTCAAGCCCGCCAAGGTCGATTGGCAAAACCCCGAGCAGCTGCGGTTTGTGCTCACCGAGGGCAAAAAACGCCAGATCCGCCGCATGTGCGAACTGGTGGGGCTCAAGGTGGTGGGTCTCAAGCGCATTCGCATCGGCCGGGTGACCTTGGGCAACCTGCCGGTGGGGCAGTGGCGTTATCTTTCGCCCAACGAGCGGTTCTGAGAGCCCCGGGCTCCCTGACATTTTTTAAACGGAGCCCTTTCATGCCCCCACCGTCCACACCCCGGCTGCGCAAGCCTGCTGCTTCTGCCCCTCCGGTCGACGGCGCCATTGCGGCGAACGCCAACCCGCTGCGCCAGTTGCGGGCGTCCGACCTGCGCGGTGTCGCGCGCCTGGCCGCGCAGGCCACCACCGGCATCAGCCGGGTAGCCGAGGGGGTGCACCAGTCGGTGCTGGGCACGCTGGGGCTGCCGGGCGGTGCCCAGCCGGGTCGTACGCGGGGGCTGACCGGGTTGGTGTACCAAAGCATCCGGGGGGTAACGCAGCTGGTGGATGCGGGCCTGCAGGCCGGGCTGGCGCGGCTGGAACCGTTTTTTGCTCCGGCCACGCCATCCGACGCAGTGCATTGGGAGCGCGAGGCGGTCATCGCAGCGCTCAACGGCGTGATGGGCGACCGCCTGCAACGCGACGGCAACCCGTTGTGCACGCAGATGGGCTGGTACCAGCACGGTCTGCCCCTGGACTTGCGCGCGCTGGCTGCACCGGGCGCCGCCACGGGCAAGCTCCTGGTGCTGGTGCATGGCCTGTGCATGAACGACCTGCAGTGGCTGCGCCATGGCCACGACCATGGCGCCCATCTGGCCGAGGTCCTGGGCTATACCCCTGTCTACCTGCGCTACAACACCGGCCAGCACACATCCACCAACGGTGCCGAGTTATCGGCCCTGCTTGCATCCCTGGTGGCTTCGTGGCCCGTGCCGGTGACGGAGCTGTCCATCCTGGCCCACAGCATGGGTGGGCTGGTGGCGCGCAGCGCCTGTCACCATGCCGCACAGGCCCCGGCAGGCTCCGGCGGCTGGCTGCCTCGGCTGCGCCACCTGGTGTTTCTGGGCACCCCGCACCACGGCGCGCCCCTGGAGCGCGCGGGCCACTGGGTGGATGTGCTGCTGGGCAGCACCGCGTACTCACGCCCCTTTGCCCGCCTGGCCCAGTTGCGCAGTGCGGGCATCACCGACCTGCGCTACGGCCATGTGCTCGATACGGACTGGCAGGGGCGCGATCGCTTTCGCAAAAGCCCCGACCAGCGCACCCCGGTGCCGCTGCCTTCCGCCGTGGCGTGCCACGCGGTGGCGGCCACCCTGGCTGCGCGGCGCAGCCCGGTGGGCGAGCGGCTGGTCGGGGACGGGTTGGTGCCCTTGCACAGTGCGCTGGGCATCCACGATGATCCCGAGAGGACGCTGGGCTTTGCCAAGCCCCGGCAGGCGGTGTTCTACCGCCTGGGCCACCTGGATATGCTGGCAGATGCGGGCGTGGCCCGGCAGCTGCAGGAATGGATGCAGGCATGAGTACCTGGGCGGCCTGCTTTTTGACGCAGGTGGCGCTTGCCAGGGGCCGGGGCGCGGCTACCATGTCGCGGTGCGCTACGTAACAAGGAGAATTTAGTGAGTGATGCGAAATACCGCCTGGTGACCCGCAGTGACTTTGACGGCCTGGTCTGCGCGGTGCTGCTCAATGAGCTGAACCTGATCGACGAGATCACTTTTGTCCACCCCAAGGACATGCAGGACGGCAAGGTGCCTATCACCAGCCGCGATATCACCACCAACCTGCCCTACGTGCCGGGTGCGCACCTGGTGTTCGACCACCACGAGTCCGAAACCATCCGCAACTCGGGTCGCCGCGACGAGAACCACATCATCGAGGCCCACGCCCCCTCGGCCGCGCGCGTGGTCTACAACCACTATGGCGGTAAGGCCGCGTTCCCGCGCATCACCGACGAGATGATGGCCGCCGTGGACCAGGCCGACTCGGCGCAGTATTCACGCGACGACATCCTCAACCCCCAGGGCTGGGTGTTGCTGAACTACCTCATGGACTCGCGCACGGGCCTGGGGCGTTTTCGGGAGTTCCGCATCAGCAACTATGCGCTGATGATGGACCTGATCCAGTATTGCCGCGACCACACCATCGACGAGATCCTGGCGCTGCCCGATGTGCAAGAGCGCGTCAATCTGTACCGCGAGCACGCCCCCAAGGCCCAGGCCCAGCTGCAAAGCTGTGCCATTCGCATCGGCAACCTGGTGGTGCTGGACCTGCGCGACGAGGAAACCATCTGGGCCACCAACCGGTTCATGATCTATGCGCTGTTTCCACAGTGCAACATCTCCATCCATGTGATGTGGGGCCTGCAGAAGCAGAACACGGTGTTTGCCACCGGCAAGTCCATTCTGGACCGCAGCAGCAAGACCCACGTGGGTAACCTGATGCTGGAGTTTGGCGGCGGCGGCCATGCGGCGGCGGGCACCTGCCAGGTGGCCAACGACAAGGCCGACACCATGCTCAAGACGCTGATCGAGCGCATCACCACCGACGGCTGAGCACTGAGGCCCGGCCGGGCGGTCAACGATCGCCATGCCTGGCCCTTGAAAAACGGGCGCACGCCCCTACATCACGCCTGCTGGTTCGGCAGGCGTGATTTTTTGTGCCGATCCCATTCGTATTCGTTCAGACCGATTTCCATAGAGAGAACCCCTCCATGAGCAAGCAAACCCTGTCGTTCCAGGCCGAAGTGGCCCAGCTGCTGCACCTGGTTACCCATTCGCTGTATTCCAACCAGGAAATCTTCCTGCGCGAGCTGATCTCCAACGCGTCGGACGCCTGCGACAAGCTGCGTTTTGAGGCGCTGGACAAGCCCGCCCTGTACGAAGACGCGCCCAACCTTGAAGTGCGCGTGACCTTCGACAAGGCCGCCAAGACGCTGACCATCACCGACAACGGCATCGGCATGAGCCAGCAGGAGGCCATCGACCACCTGGGCACGATTGCCAAGAGCGGCACCAAGGACTTTATGGGCAAGCTCTCGGGCGACCAGAAGGCGGATGCCCAGCTCATCGGCCAGTTCGGCGTGGGCTTCTATTCCGGCTTCATCGTGGCCGACAAGATCACGGTGGAATCGCGCCGTGCGGGCCTGAAGGCCGACGAAGGCGTGCGCTGGATCAGCGGCGGCACGGGCGACTTCGAGGTGGAAACCATCACCCGCGCCCAGCGCGGCACCAGCATCATCCTGCACCTGCGCGATGACGCCGAGGAATACCTCAACGCCTGGAAGCTCAAGCAGGTCATCGCCAAATACTCCGACCACATCAGCCTGCCCATCCTGATGGAAAAGGAAGAGTGGAAAGACGGCGAGCTGATCACCCCCGGCGACGAAGCCGGCGGCCGCCAGCCTGGCGGCATGGTCAAGACCGGCGAGTGGGAAACCATCAACAAGGCCAGCGCCCTGTGGACGCGTCCCAAGAAGGACATCACCGACGAGCAGTACGCCGAGTTCTACAAGACCATCAGCCACGACCACGAAGCCCCACTGACCTGGGCGCACAACCGCGTGGAAGGCAACACCGAATACACGCAGCTGCTGTACATCCCCGCCAAGGCGCCGTTCGATTTGTGGAACCGCGACAAGAAGGCGGGCGTGAAGCTGTATGTGAAGCGTGTGTTCATCATGGACGACGCCGAAGCGCTGATGCCCACCTACCTGCGCTTCGTCAAGGGCGTGATCGACTCGGCCGACCTGCCGCTGAACGTGAGCCGCGAGCTGCTGCAGGAAAGCCGTGACGTGCGGTCCATCCGCGAAGGCTCCACCAAGCGCGTGCTCTCGATGCTGGAAGACCTGGCCAAGCACGACAAGCACGACGCCGCAGCGGGCGCCGACGGCGTGACCGACGTGGTGGATGCCGACGACAAGGCCAAGGAAGGCAAGTACACCGCGTTCTACGCCGAGTTTGGCGCCGTGCTGAAGGAAGGCCTGGGTGAAGACTTTGGCAACCGCGAGCGCCTGGCCAAGCTGCTGCGTTTTGCATCCACCACCAGCGACGCCGTGACGGTCGGTTTTGCCGATTACAAGGCCCGCATGAAGGAAGGCCAGGAGGCGATTTACTACATCACTGCCGACACCCTGGCTGCTGCCAAGAACAGTCCACAGCTCGAAGTCTTCAAGAAAAAGGGCATCGAGGTCCTGCTGATGACCGACCGCGTGGACGAGTGGGCACTGAACTACCTGCACGAGTTTGACGGCACCCCGCTGCAAAGCGTGGCCAAGGGTGCCGTGGACCTGGGCAAGCTGCAGGACGAGGCCGAGAAGAAGGCCGCTGAAGAGGCTGCCGAGGCGTTCAAGCCCGTGCTCGCCAAGCTCAAGGAAGCCCTGAAGGACAAGGCCGAAGACGTGCGCGTGACCACCCGCCTCGTCGATTCACCCGCCTGCCTGGTGGTGCAGGACGACGGCATGAGCACCCAGCTGGCGCGCATGCTCAAGCAGGCCGGCCAGCAGGCGCCCGAGACCAAGCCCGTGCTGGAGGTGAATGCCGAGCACGCGCTGGTCAAGAAGCTCGACGGCAGCGTGCACTTCCATGACCTGGCGCACATCCTGTTCGACCAGGCCCTGCTGGCCGAAGGCGGCTTGCCAGAAGACCCCGCGGCCTATGTGAAGCGTGTGAACGCCTTGCTGGTCTGACCCTGGACGTTTTGCCGGTAAAACGGCAGCGGGCGCTAGTTCCATATGCGCTGGCTGCTATCAAATTTGAATCCCGGTGGTGCCAGGCATCACCGGGATTTTTTCTTGCCGACGGACGGTGGCAGACGCTGCGGCTGGGTTTTGTGCCCCTGGTGGCGAGGGGCCGTATGGTTCGTCAGTCCTGGGACTCGGCCAGTTCCAGGATGCGTGCATGCGCCTGGTTGCGCTCCGCCGGGTCGGCGTCGATCAGCATCTTGAGTGCACCGTCGGGCAGCAGCAGGCCTTTGCGGCGATCGGCCTTGACCGGCATGTTGCGCCAGCCCGATAGCACCAGCCAGTCCCACAACTCAGTGGACACAGGGTGGGTGACCAGCATCTTCACCGTTCCCCGCACGATGAACACCCCCACAACAGGCAGCGAGCCCACAGGCGCTGGCCGACGCGGTTGGCGGATCGATAGGGCGTTGCGGATCCAGTCTTTCATGGGGGCACTGCGTACGGGGTGGGATGCCTGGCAGCATAGCCCAGCGTCGCCCGCAATGCCATCAGCTTGTTGCCAGTTGCGGCTGGAGGTCGCTGCGCTCTGGCAATGGCTCGGTAGCGGGTGCTGTAGTTCCACTTTTCTGCGGTAGCGACACCGCATCCAGCCGGTACCCCACCCCATACACCGCCGTGATCGTGTAGCCGTTGGCCTCCGTCAACTGCAGCTTGCTGCGCAGCCGCGACATGTGGGTGTCCAGGGAGCGCGAAGGGGTGTCGGTGGCGTCGCTCCATACCGCTTCGCGCAGGTGTGAGCGGGACAGCAGGCGGCCCGCGTTGCGGAACAGGAACAGCGCGAGTTCGTATTCGCGGTGTTTGAGCCCGATGGCTTGGCCGTGGATGTGCAGGGTGCGTTGTTCCGCGTCAAAGCGGTACACGCCAAACTCCAGCCGGGCGCCCATGGACTGGGGAAAGGCGCGGCGCAGCAGGGCGGTGGCGCGGGCCACCAGTTCCCCCATGCGCAGGGGCTTGCTCATGAAGTCGTCGGCACCCCGCGACAGGGCCTCGACCACGTCGCGTTCATCGCTGCGGCGGGTGATGAACAGGATGGGCGGCTGCATGCCGTGGGTGTTGCGCACGGTCTGTACCACGTCGGTGCCCTCCATGTCGGGCAGGTGCCAGTCCACGATCAGCAGATCGAAGGTGTCGTTGCGCAGCGCCTGCAGCAGGCTGGTGCCGTCGGCAAAGGTGTGGCACACGTGCTGGTGGCATTCCAGGGTGCCCTTGATCTGCTCCAGCAGGAGAAGGTCGTCGTCAAGGACTGCGATGCGCATGGGGATGGGCTCTGGGGGGTTGGCACCCCGTTGGAATTAACAAAACACCCCCAATTGGGGAGCGCTTTGATGTTGCCCCACATCTGCCCGTCGTGCGCGCGGGTTGACAATCGTTTGCAATGGCCGGGCCTGCGCTGGTGGGGCCTGTCCCCGCCCGATCCGCCTTGTCAGGCCACCAGCGGTTCTTCCTCCATCGCCTCGATCTGCTCGATCAGCATGTCCACTTGCCCGCGCCAGTAGTCGCTGGTGCCAAACCAGGGAAAGTTCACCGGGAAGATCGGGTCTTGCCAGCGGCGCGCGAGCCAGGCGCTGTAGTGGATCAGGCGCAAGGTGCGCAGCGGTTCGATGAGTGCCAGCTCGCGGCGGTCGAAGCTGCGGAACTGTTCGTAGCCGTCGATCAGTGCGCCGAGCTGGTGGGTGCGCTGGCGCCGGTCGCCCGAGAGCAGCATCCACAGGTCCTGCACGGCCGGACCCATGCGCGCGTCGTCCAGGTCCACAAAGTGGGGGCCGCCCCGGCCCCACTCGTCCAGTGGCGTCCACAGGATGTTGCCGGGGTGGCAGTCGCCGTGCAGGCGGATCATGGTGGCATTGTTCAAGCCAAATTGGCCTGTAGCGCTAGTGGAATATGCGCTGGCAGCTATCAAATCAAGAGCTTTGTCGCACTGGGCCTTCCAGGCGGCTTGCATGTCGAGCGGAATGATCTCGTTCATCAGCAGCCAGTCGCGCGATGCCGTGCCAAAGGTGGCCAGGTCCAGCGTCGGCCGGTGCACAAACGGCTGGGCAGTGCCCACGGTGTGGATGCGGGCCAGAAAGCGGCCAATCCATTCCAGCACTTCAAAGTCGTCCAGCTCGGGCTGTCGCCCGCCGCGCCAGGGGCTGACGGAGAACGCAAAGCCATCGTGCTGGTGCAGGGTGGTGCCGTTCAGCACCAGCGGGCCCACGGCGGGCACCTCGGCGGCTATCAGCTCGGCGGCAAAGGCGTGTTCTTCGAGGATCTGGGCCTCAGACCAGCGGCCTGGGCGGTAGAACTTGGCCACCACGCGCTCGCCGTCTTCCAGCGTGACCTGGTACACCCGGTTTTCGTAGGACGACAGGGCCATGAGGCGGCCATCGCCGTACAGGCCCACGCCAGCCAGTGCGTCCAGCACCTGGTCGGGGGTGAGGCGGGCGTAGGGGTGTGTCAGCAGGCTGTCGGGGCTGGGGTGCGTCATGGGGACTATTGTCGGGCCTGGCACCCGACTTCATCCCTCGGTGTGGGCCCCGCCCACACGCTGGCGCGTGGGCGCCAGCGCCTCAAGCCTGGTGCCGCCGCACCGCGTGCAGGCCCAAGGCTGCCGCCAGGGCTGACAGCAGCAGCATGCCCCACTCGCCAAGCGTGGGAATGGATTGCGCACCAGCGGGCGCGCCCGCCAGTGCGAAGCCGCCCGGGTCCTGGATGAACTGGTTGGCGGCGCCGTCATGGTCGCCCAGGCCGCCGTCGGTCAGCGTCAATGTGGCGCTCAGGCGGTCCGGTGCCAGCGCGGCGCGGTTGGCGGGCAGCTCGTACCAGTGAGGCTGCGCGCAGGCGGCGCCCTGGCAGTTGTAGCCGTCGGGGCTAGGGCCGTACTTCATGTACACGGCGCCTGCGGGCACAGGAGTGGTGAACTGCAGGGTCACGGTCGCATCACTTCCTTGCACGCCCCCGCTCAGGTTCAGTGCCAGCAGGCCCAAGGGGAAGCTCACACCTTGCGGAGCAGCCGCTGGGGGCGAAGCGCTGAAGGTGGCGCTCGTGACCTGCCAATTGTTCGTGCCCGGTCCTGCCACCGTACCGCGGCCGCCGCCTGCGTTGGCCCATTGGGCCTGGCAGCTGTTGCTGGCGCCGCCGTTCTGTCCCTGGCACTGCCAGGTGTAGGTGCCGCTGGCATTGGACACCGCGCTGGCCGTGCCCGCGCTGCACAAATTGGCCGTGGGCGCCACCGACAGGCTCTGCCCTGCCGATGCGCCGCAAACGCCAATGACTGCAGCGGCCAGTACGGCAGGCGTGGGCGCCGAGCAGGCCTGCACACCCGCAGCCGTGCCCGCGCTGGCCACCGGGGTCACGCAAAACACAAGGGTCTGGCCCACGTCGGCAAGCGCCGGCGTGTATTGCGCGCTGGTAGCGCCGCCAATGGGCGTGCTGCCGCGCTTCCACACAAAGGTGCTGGCGCCCTGGGGGTCACTGTCTGCGTCGGCATAGACATAGCTGCCAGTGAGCGGCTGGCCCACCTGCGGAGTGCCTGAAACGGCCACGCTGCTGGCCACCGGGGCGGCGTTGGCCGCCCCTGCGGATGTGGGTGCCGAACAGGTTTCCACACCCAAAGCCGTGCCCGCGCTGGCCACCGGGGTCACGCAAAACACAAGGGTCTGGCCCACGTCGGCAGGCACCGGCGTGTACTGCGCGCTGGTAGCGCCGCCAATGGGCGTGCTGCCGCGCTTCCAAACAAAGGTGCTTGCGCCCTGGGGGTCGCTCTCGGCATCGGAATAGCTATAGCTGCCGGTGAGCAGCTGGCCCACTTGCGGTGTGCCGGTAACGGCAACGCTGCTGGCCACCGGGGCGGCGTTGGCGACCAAGGTGGGCTGATAATGCCCGACCACGCGGCCACGGTCATAGTCGGGAATCATCAGGTAGCCCGCCTGGGCGTTGTAGCCCAGGCCCAGCGGGAAATTGAGTCCGGTGGCGGTGAGCGCAGGCGCGTCGCTGGTGAAATTGCCTTGTCCCAGCACATGGTCGGCGGGCGCGCCGTTGGCCTTGGTGGCGGGGTTGTTGTAGACCAGCACCCGGTGGTAGCGGGCATCCGCCGCATACAGGGCGCCATCGGCAAGCACATCGATGCCGAAGACGTCGATACTCATGTTTGAGGCTGACGCGGAACCTGTGCCAGCTGTCGTGAAATCGGGCGCGCCCAGCACGCCGTCGGCGGCGGCGCCGTTGGCCTTGGCCGCGGCGTTGTCGAAGCGCAGGATGCGGCGGTAGCCCGCATCGCTCACGTAGAGGTTGCCGGCGGCATCCACCGTCACGCCGTTGATACTGCCGGAGAAGGTAGATGCTGTGAGCGCAACTGCACCCGCCGTGGTGAGGTTGGCCGCGCCCAGCACACCATCGGCGTCGGCTCCATTGGCCTTGGCGGCGGCGTTGTCAAAGCGCAGCACACGGCGGTTGAGTGAGTCAGACACATACAGCGCGCCGTTGGGGCCCAGGGCGATGCCGTAGAGAACCGCCCCGCCGAAGCGATTGGCGGTGTTACCGGTGCTGCTGCTGGTGAAGTCGGCTTGGCCCAGCACCCCGTCTGCCGCCGCGAAACTGGGCTTGGTGGCCGCGTTGTCGTAGCGCAGCACACGGCGGTTGTCGGAGTCCGTCACGAAGAGCCGCCCGGCGGCATCCATGGCGCAGGTCATGGGGTGGGACAGCGATTGTGCAGAACGCCCGCCGTTGTTGGCGGCGATGCTGGTGAAGTCGGGCTGGCCAAAAACGGCCTCGGCCACACCGCCGTTGGTGACGGCCTGGGCTGCAGAAAAACGCAGGATGCGATGTTGGCCGTAGACGATCACGAACACCTTGCCGGTGGCCGCGTCGGTGCAGATGTCTGAAGGGTCGGCAAAGCGGGAGGCCGATGCACCGCCACCGGCCGTGGTGAAGTCGTCCGCCCCCAGCACCAGCGTGGCGGCCTGGCCGTCGGTCCAGGGAGTGGCGGCGTGGGCGCCCGCTGAAAGGGAGAGGCCCAAGGCCAAGGCTTGCAGCGCCCGCCAGGCGCGGGTTGTCAACATAGAGAGGGTCTGCTTGGGTGGCATGGGCCGTTCATGAATCCAAAGGGATACCGAGAGGGTACATGCTGAAACACTTTGGCATGGAATAAATTTGGCCGCTGTGTGTTATTTGGACCAAATCGGGCTCTGGCGCATGCCCAGTATGCGCGAGCAGCTATGATTTTTATACCAAGTGGTCGGCGTTGCCCGCCGTGTTATGCGGCCTGCAGTGTGGCGATATGCCCCGCACGCGGGTCACCGCTGCCCGCCAGCACGCTGGCAAACAGGGTTTGCGTGGCCTGGGGGCCCGCATGGCGCTGCACCACCAGCCAGGGCTGCGGCCCCGACGACACGGCGGCGCTGAACTGGTTCCACGCCGCCACCAGGCGCTCGTTCAGGCCCTGGGCGCCCCAGTCGGCGTGGCGCTTCTTGACCTGGGCGGGCGCAAAGAACATCACCGGGCGCGGGCCGGGCAGCTGGCCTGCGCCGCCCAGGTCCTGCACGTGGCTGGCGCCCACCGAGCAGCTGTAGGCCAGGCCCGTGAAGTGGGCGTGGATGCGCTGGCGCAGGCCCACGCTGCCCGCAAAGTCGATGTAGACGCTGGGCGTCGCGCCGTCGATCTGGTCCAGTGTGTCGTAGGTGACCACGCGGCTGTAGCAGCCCAGGCTTTCGCAAAACGCCACATTGCCCGGCGAGGTGAGGCCAATGACCTCGATGCCGTCGCGCTGTGCAAGCTGGAAGGCGGTGCCGTAGGCCGTTTTGCTCGACGCGCTGGACAGCAGCATGCGCTTGGCGCCAAAGAACTGCTGGTCGGCCAGAAAGTCGTCGATGAGCCACGAGGTGATGAACAGCGGCCGCAGCAGCGCCTGCACGTCCTCGTTGTCAGCGCGGTACAGCCCGTCGGTGCTGGTGCGCAGGTAGTGGTTGTAGACCGCATGCAGGCCCGCGCGGTGCGGGGCGCCGTCGCTGAAGCCCGTGGGGTTGACACGCTGGGGCGAAAGCACGGCCTGGCTGGCCATGGGCCAGTAGCCATACAACCGCTCGCCCACCGCCACGGCCGGGTGCAGCGACTGCACCACGGTGCCAAAGCCCCACACGGGCACGATGCCCCAGCCGGCCTCGCCGGTGGGGAAGAACTGCCAGTAGTTCAGCATGTCGCCCAGCGCGGCATAGGTGATGTTGTTGGCCGTGAGGGCAAAGGACTCGACCCGCACGCGGACCTGGCCCTCGGCCAGCGGGGTGTCGTCGGTGGTCAACAGGCGGGTGGTGGCCAGCTGGTCCTGGCGCACGAGAAGGGTGGTGGTGCTCATGCCGCGACGCTAAACCAAAGCGGGCGTGCGCTCAAGCAGCGCGCGCCGCCTGGGCGACAGGTGCGCGGCGTGGCGGTGCGCCGGAGTGCCGGAATGCTGACGGGCTCAGTCCGCCGTGGGCTGGGCCAGTTGCTCGAAAGGCAGCGCCTGCTTGACCAGGATGACGGTGCAGGGCGCATCGCGCGCCACGCGCATGGGCACCGTGGCAAAAAAGCGCTGGGTTTGCAGCCCGTGGGTGGCGGCGCCCAGGATCATCATGCTCACGTGGTTGCTGGCCGCATAGCGCACCAGCGCGTGGGCCACGTCGCCCGCTTCGAGCACGTGGTAGCTCACGGCATGCCCGGTCAGGTCCAGCCCCTGTGCCCACTGGCGCAGGCGCGCCATGTGCTGGCGGTGCAGCGTGGTTTCGCTGCGCTCGCTGTCGCTGGTGCTGCTGGCGCCGGGCGACACCACCGTCACGCAGGCCAGCCGTGCGCCGGGGCGGATGCCCAGGGAGCGCGCCACGGCCTGGCGCAGCGAATACAGCGTGGCGTCAGTCACGTCGGCATGGGGCACGGCCACCATGAGGATGGGCGTGTCCTCGATCTGCTGCGAGGGCAGGGGGCTGGGGGTGTAGTGCATGCCCGCTGCGCGCAGCCAGCGTCGCAGGTGGGTGCGCAGTGGCGTGCGCTCGGTGCGCTCGCCGCGTTCGGTGATGAGTACCTGCTCGGGGTTGGACAGGTCAAACGCCAGGTGCGCGGCCGAGGGGTAACGGCTTGCGGCCTCGGGCTCCAGGCAGCGCAGGATGACCTCCTGCAGCCAGGGCGGGATGTCGGCGCGGTGCTTGCGTGGCGGCGCGGGCGTCATCCACAGGCGCTGGCGCATGCCGCCGCTGGTGGTGGGGGCGCCAAAGGGCAGCTCGCCCGTGGCCAGCTCGTACAGCATCACGCCGATGGCAAAGATATCGCTGCGCGGGTCGCCGCGCACGCCCACCACCTGCTCCGGTGCGATCCAGGCGGGCGAGCCCACGGCCTGGCGCATTTCCTCGGCCAGCAGGTCCGGGTAGTGGGCGTGGCACGAGAGGCCAAAGTCCAGCAGCACGGCCGTGCCATCTTCTTTGATGAGCACGTTGGCAGGTTTGAGGTCCAGGTGGCACACGTTCTGCTGGTGCAGGCTGTGCGCGGCGCGCGCCGTGGCCGCGCCCAGGCGGGCTATGGTGGTGATGTCGCAGCGCCCGGGCGCATCCAGCCAGTGCTGCAGCGTCTGGCCGGGGATGTATTCCATGACCAGGTAGGGCAGCCGCACCAGGTCGCCCGCCGCCACAAAACGCGGCACATGCGGGCCGCTGAGCACCGGCAGGATCTGCAGCTCGACCTCGAAGCTCACGATGTTCTCGGCCCCGTCGCCCGCCGTCATGCGCGGGATCTTCATCGCCATGGCAAAGCCGGGGCTGCGGTCGGCCTGCGCGTATTCCACGGCGTAGATGTGGGCCATGCCGCCCGCGTGGATGCAGTCCACCACGCGGAAGCCGTCGATCTCGGTGCCGGGCTCCAGCAGTTTCATGTCACTGGCCTTTTTCGAGCCGGTCGGCGTAGAAGCCGGGCAGGCCCGCCGCGCGGATGGCGGCGGCGGCGGCCAGGTGGTCGTAGGGCACGCGGTAGAACGTGATCTGCTTGGCGGTGTCGTCGAACAGCGCGTACATGGCGCGCGCATCGCCGTCGCGCGGCTGGCCCACGGAGCCCACGATGCCCAGCCACTGGCGGTGCGTTGGCACGGGCACCGGCACGCCGGGCTCGGGCGCAAAGCGCATCAGCTTGGCGGTGGGGGTGAGGAAGTACAGCACCTGCTCGTGCACGTGGCCGCAGAACACATAGCGGATGGCGGGGTCGATGCCTTGCGCTGCGGTCATGCTGCGCTCGGCGGCGTTGGAGTCCTCCACATACCGCCATTGCGCGGGCATGTCGGCACTGGCGTGCACCAGCAAGGCGCTGCTGCCCAGCCGCGCCGTGAGCGGCAGCGACTGCAAAAAGGCGATGTGGCTGTTGCCGAGCTGGTCGTGCGTCCACTGCGCTCCCAGCTCGCTGCGGTTGCGGGGGTTGGCGGGGGGCGCCAGGGCCATGGCGTCGTGGTTGCCCAGCACACACAGGGCACCTTGCTGGGCAAGGTCGCGCACCTGCTCCACCACGGCCACGGGCTCGCCGCCGTACCCCACCAGGTCGCCCAGCAGCGCAAATTGTTCGGCGCCCTGTGCGCGGGCGTGTTGCAGGCAGGCGTCCAGGGCCTGGCGGTTGGCATGGATGTCGGACAGCAGGGCGATTTTCATGGGGTTGTCTCCAACCCCATCATCGCGGGTGTCGCTGAACGCCAGCTTGCAGGCGGCAGTACCTGCGTGGATTCAAAGAAAAAATAGCTGCCAGCGCTTGTGGAGCAAGCGCTGGAAGCTATGGTTTTGGTAGCTCAGAGGCTGCGCTGTGCGGCGACTTTTTTGTCCAGTGCCAGCACCAGGCCCAGCGCAATGATCGCGGGCAGCGCCTGGCTGAAGAAGATCTTGGGCGCTGCGGTGGCGGCGCCAAACACCCCGGCCACGATCACGCAGGCCAGGAAGAAGATCTTGAACACCCGGTTGCCGGTGAACAGCCCCCAGAACAGGCCTGCCGCCAGAAAACCGTTGTACAGCCCCTGGTTGGCCGCCAGCGTGGTGGTGGCGTCGGCCAGCTCCTGGGTCAGGTTGAAGGTCTTCATGCCCAGGGGCTTGTTCCAGAAGAACATTTCGAGCACGAGGATGTACACATGCTCGATGGCCACCAGGGCCACCGCGATGCGGGGGATCAGCAGGCGGCCCATGGTCTTAGACGATCGTGATGGTCACGTCGATGTTGCCGCGCGTGGCGTTGGAGTAGGGGCAAACCTGGTGGGCTGCGTCTACCAGCTTCTGGGCCGTGGCCTTGTCCAGGCCGGGCAGGCTGATCGCCAGGCGGGCAGCGATGCCGTAGGCGTTCGGGATGGGGCCCAGGTCCACTTCGGCGTCGATGGACACGTCCTGGGGCACGGGGATGCCGATCTTGCCGCCGACGGCCTTCATCGCGCCGATGAAGCACGCTGCGTAGCCGGAGGCAAACAGCTGCTCGGGGTTGGTGCCGGTGCCGGACGTACCAGGCGAGGACAGCTTGACGTCCAGGCGGCCGTCATCGGTCTTGGCGGCGCCATCGCGGCCACCGGTCACGTGCGACTTTGCGGTGTACAGGACTTTTTCGAGTGTGGTCATGGTGTCTTCCTTGCGGTTGTTGCCCACTGGCGGGCGGTGGAGGGAATCGGTTCTTGCGTTGTCTGCAGGCCGTCAGCGTTGCTCGCTGAGCCGGTCTCGCAGCTGCTTGAGTTCGGTGGTCAAGGTGGTCAGCTCGGCAATCGAGCACTGGCTGCTTTGCAGCACGCACGGTGGAATGGCTTCGGCCTGGTTGCGCAGCGCGCGGCCTTGTGACGTGAGGGTGATGCGCACGCGGCGCTCGTCCTGCACATCGCGCAACCGGGCAATGTGGCCCTGCGCCTCCAGGCGCTTGAGCAACGGCGTGAGCGTGCCGGAGTCGAGGAACAGGCGCTCGCCCAGCTCGGACACCGTCACGCCATCCTGTTCCCACAACACCAGCATCACGAGGTACTGGGGGTAGGTCAGGCCGATCTGGTCGAGCAGCGGTTTGTACAGCTTGGTCATCGCCAGCGAGGCGGAATACAGCGCAAAGCAGACCTGGTTGTCCAGCCGCAGGATGGCGGGGCTGGGAGTGTGGGGTGTGCTGTGGCTGGGCATGGGGTGAATTGTGGGTGCAAATTCAATTGTGTGCAATTGAATTGTGAAAAACTTTGTTAATGGATGGGATTGTGTGGGTGGGGGTGTGGCGCCGCGCCATCGGTGCTATTCGCGCGTCCCGCTTGCGCAGGCGGGGACGCTGTGCCCCTTTCACCCTTGGAAAATTGCTATCAATAGCAGAGCTGCTAGCGCATGATTCATATGCGCTATCGGCCGATTGGGCTTGAAATTTGGCATGTAGTGGTTCGGGCGGCGATGCACCACCAGGCCCTCAGCGCCCGCTGAACTGCGCGGGCCGGCGCTCGACAAACGCGCGCACGCCTTCGGCCGCATCCTCGCTGTTGGCCAGTTCCTTCTGCACCGGGATGAAGTCCGCCACCGCAGCCGCCTGGCCTTGCTCGATGGCCTTGAGCACATTCAGGCGAGTGGCGACCACCGCACGCGGCGCCTGTGCGGCAATGCGCTGGGCGATCGCCAAGGCCTCGTCCAGCTCCTGGCCAGCCGGCACCACTTTTTGCACAAAGTTCAGGCGGTACGCTTCAGCGCTGCCGAACTCGTCGGCCGTCAGCAGGTGCAGCAGCGCATTGCCCGTGCCCGCGCGCTCGGCCATGCGCAGCGTGGCGCCGCCCGTGGCCATGATGCCGCGCTGCACCTCCATCTGCGAGAAGCGGCAGTTGTCGGCCGCCACCACGATGTCGGCACCCAGCATCAACTCGATGCCCACGGTGAAGCAGATGCCCTTGACCGCCACCACCATGGGCTTGGTACGGCGCCGGTAGCCGGGCAGGCCGTAGTCGTGCGGCTCCACCAGGCCTTCGGGGATGGCTTTTTCGCCGCGCTGCATGTAGGCGCTCACGGCGGGCAGGTCCAGTCCGGCCGTGAAGTGGTCGCCCATGGCATGCAGCACACCGACGCGCAGGTCGGGGTCATCATCCAGTCGGGTGTAGGCCTCCGCCAGCTGGCGGAACATGGGGGGCGTCCAGCCGTTGCGCTTGGCCGGGCGGTTGATGCCGATCAGCAGCACGTGGCCGAGCACCAGGGTGTCGATGCAGCCCTCGGGCGGGGGCGTGGTGCTGGATGGGGTGGTGGTGTTGACTTCTGACATGGCCGGGTCTCCTTTTCGTTTCCACGATTGAAAACCCGGTGCGCGGACTGCGCCGTCCCCAGGGGGACAACGCAGCGCGTTCAACGGTTAGTAGGTGTAAACACCCTGGCCCGTCTTGCGGCCGAGGCGGCCTGCGGCCACCATTTCCTTGAGCAGCGGGCAGGGGCGGTATTTGCTGTCGCCAAACTCGGTCAGGTACACGTCCATCACCGCCAGGCACACATCCAGGCCGATCATGTCCGCCAGCGCCAGCGGGCCGATGGGCTGGTTGCAGCCCAGTTTCATGCCCGCGTCGATGTCCTCGGGCGTGGCCAGGCCCTCGGCCAGCACGAAGAAGGCCTCGTTGATCATGGGCACCAGGATGCGGTTGACCACAAAGCCGGGGGCGTTCTTCACGGTGATGGGGCTCTTGCCCAGCGCCTCGGCGAGCGCCTTCACGGCGTCGTGGGTCGCGTCGCTGGTCTGCAGGCCGCGAATGATCTCCACCAGCGCCATCATGGGCACGGGGTTGAAGAAGTGCATGCCGATGAAGCGGTCGGCGCGGCTGGTGGCGGCGGCCAGCTTGGTGATGGAGATCGAAGACGTGTTCGATGCAATCAGCACCTCGGGCGCCACGATGGCGTCCACCTGCTTCAGGATTTTGAGCTTGAGTTCGTAGTTTTCGGTGGCGGCCTCGATCACCAATTGCGCGGCTTTGAGGTCGTCGTAGCTGGTGGAGGTTTGGATGCGCGCCAGGGCCGCAGCCTTGTCGGCTTCGGTGATCTTTTCCTTCTTGATCAGGCGGTCCAGGCTGCCGGCCACGGTGGCCAGGCCTTTTTGCACTGCAGCATCCGAGATATCGACCATCACCACGTTGATGCCCGACACCGCACAGGCCTGTGCAATGCCGTTGCCCATGGTGCCTGCGCCGATGATGCCTACGGTCTGAATCGTCATATAGAGAGCCCTCTTCAAAGTGAAACGGATGGACGGAATGGTAAGGCGAATCGCACGACCGTTCGGTTATCGTGCGTCAAACCTGAACCAACAAGCCGCTGCGCAGCATGGCGGAGGAGACACAAAACATGTTTGACTACATCGTGATCGGTGGCGGATCGGCGGGCTCCGTGCTGGCCGGCCGTCTGACTGAGAACCCCTCCGTGCGCGTCTGCCTGCTGGAGGCCGGGCCTGCCGACAAGAGCGTGCTCATCCACTGCCCGGCCGGGCTGGCTGTGATGGCCAAGTTCGAGCTGAACGGCTGGGGCTTCAACACCACACCACAGGCGGCGCTCAACAACCGGCGCGGCTACCAGCCACGCGGCAAGGTGCTGGGGGGCTCCAGCTCCATCAACGCCATGGTCTACATCCGGGGCCAGCATGCCGACTACGACCACTGGGCCGCGCAGGGCAACCCGGGCTGGGGTTGGGAGGATGTGAAGCCCTACTTTCTGCGCGCCGAGAACAACGAGCGCGGTGCCAACGACTGGCATGGTCGGGGCGGTCCCTTCAACGTGGCGGACCTGCGTGCGCCCAACCGGTTCAGCCAATACTTCACCGACGCCGGTGTGCAGGCCGGGCACCCGCACAACACCGACTTCAATGGCGCCACGCAGGAAGGCGTGGGCCTGTACCAGGTCACGCACAAGAACGGCGAGCGCCACAGCGCAGCCAAGGGCTACCTCACGCCGCACCTGGCGCGGCCCAACCTGCAGGTCATTACCGGTGCGCATGCCACGCGCATTCTGTTCGAGGGCACACGCGCCGTGGGTGTCGAATACCGCCAGGGCGGCGCCTTGAAGCAGGTGCGTGCGGGACGCGAAGTGCTGCTGAGTGCGGGCGCGCTGCTGTCGCCGCAGCTGCTGATGCTGTCGGGCGTGGGGCCCGCGGCACACTTGCAGCAACAAGGCATCCCGGTGCTGCACGACCTGCCGGGCGTGGGCCAGCACCTGCACGACCACCCCGACGTGGTGCAGGTGCTGGACGCACCCGAGCTCAAGGACCTGTTCGGCCTGTCACTGTCGGGCATGGCGCAGACGCTGCGCGGCATAGCCGAATGGCGCAAGCACCGCACGGGCATGTTGACCACGAACTTTGCCGAGGCGGGGGGCTTCATCAAGAGCGACCCGTCCGAGCCCGCGCCCGACCTGCAGCTGCACTTTGTGATCGGCAAGCTGGTGGACCACGGGCGCAAGACCGTGTTCGGCCATGGTTACTCGGCCCACGTGTGCCTGCTGCAGCCCAAGAGCCGGGGCGCGGTCACGCTGGCCAGCCGCGACCCCATGGCCTTGCCTTTGGTGGACCCGAACTTCCTGGCCGATCCCGATGACATGGCGCGCATGGTGCGTGGCTTCAAACGCACGCGGGAGATCCTCATGCAACCGGCGCTCGCGAAGTTCGGCGCCAAGGAGCTGGCGGCCTCGGCCAGTGCCCGCAGCGACGCGGAGATCGAGCAGTTCATCCGCCAGTACGCCGACACCATCTACCACCCCGTGGGCACCTGCCGCATGGGGCCCGGGCCGCTGGATGTGGTGGATACCGAACTGCGTGTGCATGGCCTCGCGGGCCTGCGTGTGGTGGACGCGTCCATCATGCCGCGCATCGTGAGCGGCAATACCAATGCGCCCACGGTGATGATTGCTGAAAAAGCGGTGGACCTGCTGCGCGCCGCGCCGTGAACGATTTCACGGTTGGCGCCCGGAACGCGATTTTTAAGGTTTTCAAAGGGTCTGTTTAAGGAGTTTTTAACAGGCAAAAGCGCGGCGAATTTCTAGACTTCTTTGCATGGAAACGGGTGCATGGTGCACCCGGCCCAGCGCCCAAAAAAGGCGCTGAAAGAGCCCACCGGGGCCATGAAAGAACGTGATGAAGATTGATGCCCGCGAAATTGCCGCACTGACACAAGCCCAGCCCGCCGCCCCCCGCATGGACATGTACGCCAGCATCCACAAGGCGCTGCGCGCCTTCATGGCCGACACGCTGCTGGGCCTGGGCCGCATGGATGTCGAGGATGACCTGGAGTTTGCCCACACCTGCGACCGCGTGATGCAGCTGCTGGACCTGTGCCGCGCCCACCTGCACCACGAGAACCAGTTCGTGCACGCCGCCATGGAGGCGCGCCAGCCCGGATCCAGCCAGAGCATTGCCGGTGAACATGTGGAGCACGAAGAGGCCATCACGGCCCTGGCAGACGGGGTGAACCACCTGATGGCCTGTGCCAAGCCCGCACGCCCCGCAGCCACCCAGGCCCTGTACCGCCAGCTGGCGCTGTTTGTGGCGCACAACTTTGAGCACATGCACGAGGAAGAGACTTCGCACAACCGCGTACTCTGGCAGTGCTACACCGACGCAGAACTGGCGGGCGTGCACGACGCGCTGGTGGCCTCGATCCCGCCGCACGAAATGATGGTGGTGGCCCGCTGGATGGTGCCCTACATGTCACCCGCCGAGCGCACGGCCATGCTGTCGGACATGAAACAACATGCGCCTGCCCCTGTGCTGGCAGCGGTGCTGGCGCAAGTGCAGCCGCACCTCACGCAGCCTGAGTGGACCAAGCTGATGCGCAGCCTGGGCCTGCCGGTGGTGCCGGGTCTGGTGCACTGAGAAGGTGTGAACGAACCCGCCATGCCCGATCATCCCGCCAAAACACACCCGTTCGTCGTTACAAATGCTCGCCATAGCCCGAGCTATGGCTGCGCTTTGCGTCTCGATCGGGCGCGTTTTGACGGCCTGCTCGGGCTCGCCGGACTCATTCACACCTTCTGAGGCTCAAGCGTCTTCCAGCACCACCGGGCGCAGCACGCACAGCCGAAAGCGCCCGCGCCCCGTCTTTTCGATGTGGATGTGCGGGCAGTTCTCCTGCAGGCGGCGCTGCAGCAATAGCAGGCGGGCCTCCAGGTTGTCGGCCACATCGGGCAGGCGCAGGGCGGGGTCCAGCCGCAGTTCGCGGTTGGTGAAGTCCACGCGCCCGGTGTGCTGGTGGTCGCGCAGCAGCTTCCAGACAATGGCGCCCGCCACGCCCTTGATCAAATAGTCGTCGTTGATGAACACGCTGTCGTTGGCCGCAAAGTGGCGCACCCGCAGCGCGCTGCCGCTCACCGGCGGTGCAGCCGTCGGAGTAGGCAGCGGCTCGGCCACATCGGGCGCGGCCTGCAGCAGGTCGATGGCGGCGGCCAGCTGGCCCGCAATCGCCACCAGCAGGTCTTCGTCCTCGAAGCCAAAGCGCATGTCCTCGGGACTCTCGGCAAACAGCACGCCCAACAGGCGCCCGGCCGACAGCAGGGGCACCGCCACCTGGCTGTGCGGCTCGGGCAGGCCGGGGTAGGGGATGTCCAGGCCGCGCAACGAGGGCGCATCGGGTGTGGCATGCGCGTCCATGCTTTCGCGGATGGCATGGCTGTACAGGGCAGCGTGCGTCATGTGGCTGATGCGCACCGGCGTGCGCTCGCGCGCAGCCATGCCGATCACTCCCTGGCCCAGCCGGATTTCGGAACCCACGCCCGATGTGGCATAGCCGCAGCTGGCCACCGTGTAGAGCTGCTGGGCGCTGGCGTCCAGCATCAGCACCATGGCGTGCTGGATGCCCAGCTTGTCCTGCAGGCCCTGCAGCGCGCCTTGCAGCAACTCGTCCAGCCCCGAGCAGCGCGCGATGCTCTCGCTGCACAGACGCAGCGTGTGCAGCAACCCGGAACGCGGCGCCGGTGCCGGCAGGCCTTCGCCCGCCACCGATTCGATGCGCTCCACAGCGTAGATGTCGGCCCCTTTGAGTTCAAACACCTCGGCCATGCCCGCATGCGACGCAATGCCCGCCAGCTGCGCGCGCATGCTCTCGAACACCGGCCCGCTATCCTCGGTGCGTTCGTACAGCAGGTGCAGGCGGTAGAAATGGGCGGTGACTGGGTCCAGCACCAGCACCGACGCGCGCGGGTTGCGCAGGATGTTCTGGCGGGTCTTGTTGAAGAACTGGAACGACAGCGCCACATGCACCGCATCCACATAGACCACCTGCGAGATGTAGGCCACGTTGGGTGTGCCGTCAGGGGCGCAGGTCGCCATGATGGCGGGAATCGCCCCCTCCAGGCAGGGGCGGATGCTGTGCAGGGACGGCGCTGCGGTGCTCATGGCTGCGGTAGGGGTGGTGTGGGTGGTGCGGGCGGCGCACACAACTCCGCGCCCGCGCGCGGGCCTGGGGTCTGGTCGAACGCGCTGGTGGGGGTGAATGTCACTGCCACCACATCCTGCAGCGGTGCTGCCAGCATGGCGCCCACATACTGCGGCCCATAACCCACCCGGCCCACCTCCTGCACCATGGACTGGAGGTAGGCCTGCAACACCGGCAGGTCGCCATCAGTGGCCGGGTGCTGCGTGGCCCGGCGGGCTTTGAGCTGCAGCGTCTGGTGGGTGGACGGCACGCTGAACACCACGGCAATCTCTCCGGTGTGCGCAATGTCCTGCAGCAACTGTTCGGACTGGCTGCGCCGCAGGTACACCGTGACCTCCCGCCCATCGCCGCTGATGCGACTGCCCACGGCCCGCATGATGCTCGGCCGCAGGGCCGCATCGCGTGACGCCACGATGGCCGACACGCCCTTGGCCACCATGGCGATATGGCTGGGGCCGAGCAGCGCGGTCATGCCTTGAAGCGCTTGCGGGTCAGGGCCAGAGCCACCCAGAAGGCCACCACGGTGGTCACCACCAGCACCAGGCCGTGGCGCAAGGGGTGGGCGGGCCACTGGTCCATGAACAGCGGGCGTACCAGCTCGACCGCGTTGGTCAGCGGCAGCCAGTCGGAGATGGTGCGCACGATGGGAGGCAGCTGCTCGCGCGGGAAGAACACGCCCGAGAGAAACATCATGGGCGTGAGCACCAGCGTGAAGTAGTAGGTAAAAAAGTCATACCCCTTGGCCAGCGCATTGAAGATGAGCGCGATGCTGGAGAACATCACCCCCACGAACAGCAGCACCGGCCAGGCCACCAGCAGCTTGGGGCTGTGGCTGATGGAGAGGGCCAGCATGACGCCCAGGATGGCGGTGACGGTGAATAGCGCCTTGAACGCCGCCCACAGCATTTCGGCCAGCACCACGTCGTCCAGGCTGACCGGCGCGTTCATGATGCCGTCCCAGGTCTTTTGCACATGCATGCGCGAGAAGGCCGAGTACAGCGCCTCGAAGCTGGCCGCGTTCATGGCGCTCATGCAGATGGAGCCGCTGGCCAGGAACAGGATGTAGGGCACCTTGGTGTCGCCCGCCGCGCCGCCCACGTTCACCTGCCCCACCAGGGCCCCCATGCCGTAGCCAAAGGCCACCAGCCACATCAGCGGCTCGGCAATGTTGCCCACCAGGCTGGGGATGGCCAGCTTGCGCCAGACCAGCAGGTTGCGCATGAACACGGGCCACCAGCGCACGGACAGGCTGGGCGGGCGCCATACCGACGGCGGGGGCGGGGCCACAGTGGCCACCGAGGACGGGGTAACGGTTTGCATCCGCTTATTGTGCGATGTTGGCGGGCGGGCGCACAGTCCCCGATGTGTTCATCTTCGCCTCCTGGGCACGGCCATTGCTTGGGTACCCCTATGTCCACCCACGTCCTGAACCTGCCCGCCGGTGCCAGTGCCCTCTGGCAGAACCGCCTGGGGCTGCTGCTGGAGTCCACGGGCGAGGGGGTGTTTGGCATTGATCTGGCGGGCAACTGCGTGTTCATCAACCGGGCGGGCGCGCAGATGCTGGGCTTTGCGGCCGATGAGGTGATGGGGCGCAACATGCACGCGCTCACCCACCACAGCCACCCCGACGGCAGCCCGTATGCGGATGGCGACTGCCCCATCTTCAACGCGTTCCGCCAGGGCCTGCCCTGCCGGGTGGACACCGAGGTATTCTGGCGCCGCGATGGATCGGCGTTTGCCGTGGAGTATTCCAGCCACCCCATTTTGGAAGGCGATCAGGTGCAGGGTGCCGTGATCGCCTTTGTCGACATCACCAGCCGCAAACGCGCCGCCGACGAGCTGCAGCGCGCGCACGATGAGCTGGCCCGCGCCAACGATGAGTTGGAGCGCCGAGTGGCAGCGCGCACACAAGAGCTGTCGCAGGCGCTGGCGCAGCTGCGCGAGCTGTCGGCCTACTCGGAGCAGGTGCGCGAAGACGAACGCACCCGCATCGCCCGTGAGGTGCATGACGAGCTGGGCAGCCTGCTGGTGGCGCTGAAGATGGATGTGAACTGGCTGCACAAGCGCCTGGGCGAGCAGGGCGAGCGCACGCCTGAGGCCGCGGGCGACATGCGCACCCAGATGCGCTGCAAGTGCCAGAACATGAGCCGCCTGATCGAAAACGCCGTGGACAACGTGGGCCGCATCATCACCGACCTGCGCCCCAGCATCCTGGACCACCAGGGGCTATGGGCGGCGCTGGAGTGGCAGGCACAGGAGTTCGTGCAGTCGGCCGAACTGGAGCTGGCGTGGCAGATGGAGGTGCCTGCCACCCTGCACTTGCCCGAGCCTGCCGCCATCGCGGTGTTCCGCATCTTTCAGGAGATGCTGAGCAATGTGGGCCGCCACGCGCAGGCCAGCGCCATCGACATTGCCATCGACGTGCAGGACGAGATGCTGCAACTGCGCGTGCGCGACAACGGCGTGGGCGCCACTCGCCAGGCCCTGGAGGCGCCCACTGCCTATGGCGTGATGGGCATGCGCGAGCGGGCGCGGCAGCTTGGGGGCCGGTTGAGCATCACCAGCGAGCCGGGGCAGGGCTCGTGCCTGCAATTGCTGATTCCTCTGGAGCTGTCATGAATTCCGTGGTTCGAGTGTTGATCGGTGATGACCACCGCATCGTGCGGGAGGGGCTCAAGCAGGTGCTGGGCGACCCGGCCAATGGCCTGCCCGAGATCACTGTGGTCGCTGAGGCCACCCAGGGCAACGAGGTGCTGGAGCTGGTCGCCGCCTTGCAAGGGCCCACGGGAACACCGGGGCTGAACCTGGTGCTGCTGGACATCGCCATGCCGGGCATGGACGGCCTCGAAGTGCTGCAGGCGCTGCGCAAGGCCTGGCCTGCATTGCCGGTGCTGATGCTCAGCACCTACCCCGAGCGGCAATACGCGGTGCGCTGCATCCAGATGGGCGCGGCGGGCTACCTGCACAAAAGCGCCGATCCCGACGACATGGTGGCCGCCGTGCGCAAGGTGGCCGCTGGCGGGCGCTACCTGACGGAAGCGACTGCGCAAGCCCTGGCAGGTGCACTAGAACGCACCGGGGTGGTGCGCACCGCCCAGCAGGGCACGCCCGCCGGGGTGGACGCGCTCTCCTATCGGGAGCACCAGGTGTTCCGCCTGCTCACTGCCGGGCAGAGCGTGAGCGAAATTGGTGCGCAGCTCAAGCTCGCGCCCAACACGGTGAGCACCTACCGCGCCCGCATCCTCGAAAAGACCGGCGCGCGCAACGATGTGGAGCTTGCGCTGCTGGCACGTGGCGCACCGGCAGAGTGAATTCGGTGCGTTGCACGACCGATTTGTAGTGCTGGCCCTACACGCTGTAGACACCACACCCACGAATTCATGACAGCGGGCCGACACCGGCAAAAACTGGCCCGCGCTTTGCGTAACGCCTGGCACCAACTTCTTCGAGGTGTGCCATGTCCGAATTCTTCTCGCCCTACGATGCCGACCGCCCGTTGATGCTGAAATGCAGCTGTGGCCGCGACCACACGGTGGCCGACCACCACACCGAGGTGTCGGCCGATGCCGCCGCAGCCACCCTGCGCCAGCGCAGCGAGACCCGTGAGTTCGAGCTCTACAGCAACGAGTTCATCGAAGCCACGCTGGTCAAGGCGCTGTTTCCGCAAGACGCAGTGCGCCGCCGCTTCATCAAGGCGGTGGGCAAGGGAACGGCCATGGCGGCCATCGCCAGCGTGTTGCCCGTGGCCAGCATGCAGGCCATGGCGCAAGAGAAACAGGGCGCACTGGAGAAGACCAACCTCAAGATCGGCTTCATCCCGATCACCTGCGCCACCCCGCTGATCATGGCCCACCCGCTGGGCTTCTACAGCAAGCAGGGCCTGAGCGTCGAAGTCACCAAGACGGCCGGCTGGGCACTGATCCGCGACAAGATGATCAACAAGGAGTACGACGCCACGCACTTCCTGAGCCCCATGCCGCTGGCGATCTCCATGGGCCTGGGCTCCAACGCCACGCCGATGAACGTGGCCACCATCCAGAACGTGAACGGCCAGGCCATCACGCTCAGCCTCAAGCACAAGGACAACCGCGATCCCAAGAACTGGAAGGGCTTCAAGTTCGCGATTCCGTTCGAGTACAGCATGCACAACTTCCTGCTGCGCTACTACCTGGCCGAGGCGGGTTTGAACCCCGACACCGACGTGCAGCTGCGCGTGGTGCCACCCGCAGAGATGGTGGCCAATCTGCGTGCGGGCAATATCGACGGCTTCCTCGGCCCCGATCCTTTCAACCAGCGTGCCGTGTTCGAGGAAGTCGGCTTCATCCACCTGCTCACCAAGGACCTGTGGAACGGCCACCCCTGTTGCGCCTTCGGCACCAGCACCGAGTTCATCCAGAAGAACCCCAACACCTTTGCCGCGCTGTACCGCGCGGTGCTCACCTCGGCCGCGATGGCGCGCGACCCGGCCAACCGGGAGCTCATCGCCAAGGTGATTGCGCCCCAGGCCTACCTGAACCAGCCCGAGGCAGTGCTCAACCAGGTGCTCACCGGAAAGTTCGCAGACGGCCTGGGCAAGATCCAGAACGTGCCGGACCGCGCGGACTTCGACCCCATGCCGTGGCAGAGCATGGCCGTATGGATGCTCACGCAGATGCAGCGCTGGGGCTACATCAAGGGCGATGTGGACTACAAGCAGATTGCCGAAAAGGTGTTCCTGATCACCGATGCGAAAAAGCAGATGAAGGCGCTGGACCAGAAGGTGCCCGAAGGCGCGTACCCCAAGTTCAAGATCATGGGGCGCGAATTCGATGCCGCCAAGGCGAGCGAGTACGCCAAGAGCTTCCCCATCCGCAAGGCGGCATGACATGACTCCCGCCAAGAACCTCAACCTGCGCGCGGGCCTGTTGTCCGTGCTCATCTTCCTGGCCCTGCTGGGGATCTGGTACATCGCCACCGCTTCTTCGGGCGGGGGCAACAGCACGGCCGGCATGACCGCCGAGCAGATCGAGTACGCCAAGATGATGGGCAAGGACCCAGGCGCCAGCGCCAAGGGCAGCGGCTTCCCCTCGCTGGCAGAGATGGGCCGTACCGTGTGGGGGCACGTGTCCAACCCGTTCTATGACAACGGCCCCAACGACAAGGGCATCGCCATCCAGCTCGCGCATTCGCTGGGCCGGGTCGCGCTAGGGTTCGGCCTGGCCTGCTTGGTGGCGATACCGCTCGGTTTCGTCATCGGCATGTCGCCGCTGCTGCGCCGTGCGTTCGACCCGTTCATTCAGGTGCTCAAACCCATCAGCCCGCTGGCGTGGATGCCGCTTGCGCTCTACACCATCAAGGACTCATCGATCTCGGGCATCTTCGTGATCTTCATCTGCTCGGTGTGGCCCATGCTGGTGAACACGGCGTTTGGCGTGGCATCGGTCAAGCGCGAGTGGCTCAACGTGTCGGCCACGCTGCAGGTCAACCCGCTGCGCAAGGCCTTCCTGGTGATCTTGCCCGCCGCAGCGCCCACCATCCTCACGGGCATGCGCATCAGCATGGGCATCGCCTGGCTGGTGATCGTGGCGGCCGAGATGCTGGTGGGCGGCACGGGGATTGGCTACTTCGTGTGGAACGAGTGGAACAACCTGTCGCTCACCAACGTGATCTTTGCCATCCTGGTGATTGGCGTGGTGGGCATGTTGCTCGACCTGGCCTTCGGCCAGCTGCAGAAGGTGGTGACCTATGTGGAGTGATGTCGCCCAGCGCCCGGCTGTTCCAGCCCCTCTTGCCACTGACGTCCCGCAACGAAAGGCCTCTGCCGTGACCCAAGGCTTCCTCCAGATCGACCGGCTGAGCAAAGCCTTTGTGCCCGCCAAGCCCGTGTTTGCTGATGTGTCGTTCACGCTCGACAAGGGCGAGTTCGTCTGCATCATCGGCCACTCGGGCTGCGGCAAGACCACCATCCTGAACGTGCTGGCGGGGCTGGACACCGCCACCTCGGGCACCGTCATCATGGACGGGCGCGAAGTGGCCGGCCCCAGTCTGGACCGGGGCGTGGTGTTCCAGAGCCACGCGCTCATGCCCTGGCTGACGGTGCGCCAGAACATCGCGTTCGCCGTGAAGTCGCGCTGGCCTGACTGGAAGAAGAGCCAGGTGGATGCGCATGTGGAGAAGTTCGTGGCGCTGGTGGGCCTGAGCCCTGCCATCGACAAGAAGCCCTCACAGCTCTCAGGCGGTATGAAGCAGCGCGTGGGCATTGCGCGCGCGTTCTCCATCCAGCCCAAGATGTTGCTGCTGGATGAACCCTTTGGCGCACTGGATGCGCTCACGCGCGGCACCATCCAGGACGAGCTGATGGCCATCGTGCGCCAGACGCAGCAGACGGTCTTCATGATCACGCACGATGTGGACGAAGCCATCTTGCTGGCCGACCGCATCCTGCTCATGAGCAACGGCAACGAGACGCCCGAGGGCTACCGCCCCGGCGGCATCGCCGAGGTGGTGGTGAACCCGCTGCCACGCGAACGTACGCGCACCAGCCTGCACCACCTGGACGGCTACTACGCGCTGCGCAACCACATCGTGGACTTTCTCGTCACCCGAGCCAAAGCCCACTGATTTCCTGAATAGCCCAGCACTGTCGTGTTGCCCCTTGGGGGGGCAGGGAGTGCTGCACCCTGAAGTTCCTGTTCCCTGTTCCAAAACCCATCCAACCGAAGGAGCCATCACCATGAACCGCAACGACGTTACCGAAAAGATCATCAGCACCAAGGTCGCCAAGGGCCTGCAATGGGAGGCCATTGCCAAGAAGGTCGGCCAGTCCAAGGAATGGACCACGGCCCTGTGCCTGGGCCAGATGACGGCCACGCCCGAGCAGGCCAAGATCGTCGGCAAGATCTTCGGCCTCACGGCCGAGGAGCAGAAGTGGCTGCAGGTGGTGCCCTACAAGGGCTCGCTGCCCACGCCAGTGCCCACCGATCCGCTGATCTACCGCTGGTACGAGGTGGTGAGTGTGTACGGCACCACCATCAAGGAGCTGATCCACGAAGAGTTTGGCGACGGCATCATGAGCGCCATCGACTTCAGCATGGACATCCAGCGCGAAGCCAATCCCAATGGCGACCGCGTGAATGTGGTCCTGTCCGGCAAGTTCCTGCCGTATAAACAGTACTAACCCCCTGAGTCGCTTCGCGCCTTCCCCCTTTCTCTCGAATTGCTGCGCAATTCGGGAAGGGGGACACCGCCAGCGCGGCGGGGCGGCCCTTGCGCGGCGGTCGCTGGTATAGGCCGTGCTCGTTACACCGGCGTGGGCCTATGCATTGCGCCGAGTGGGGTAACGAATACAGTCAGAGCACCTTGACCGCCCGGCCGATGAACTGGATGGGGCCTGTGGGCTTGCCAATCGGCGAGCCCGTGGGCGGTTCCAGCGTCAGCTCGAACAGCTGGTTGGGCTGCAGCGGCGGCAGCTTGTCCAGCGGGATCTGCAGGGGCTGACCGGGCTGCACCAGGCCCAGCGATACGGGGCCGCTCCAGCCGTCGGCCTTGGTCCAGAACTCCAGGGCCTTGTCGGCCGGTACTTCGGCCACACCCAGCGGAATCAGGCTGATCTGCCGGGGCGAGCTGGCCTGCACCACCCAGCCCGGGGCCTTGTCCTGCGGCGCGACCAGCACCACCATGAACTGTGGCGGCGCGGCCACTGGGGCGGTGCGGGTGACGAGCACTGCCGCGAGCACCGCCGCCATGGCAAAGCCCGAGCCGGCGAGGGCCCGCCACAGGCCCAGGTGGTCCCACCAGCGCACGGACGGTTTGCGTTTTGTTTCTGCGCGGGGCGGTGCAACGGGTGTCGCAGTCTGTTGAGGGCTCGCCGCTCGCAGCGACTGGTCGATGCGCGCCCACAAGACAGCGGGGGGCGCGATGGGCTCTGCCAGCTGGGTCAGCGGCAGCAGGCGGGCTTCCCATTCGGCAACCGCCTGTTGCAGTGCCTTGTCACCAGGCAGGCGTTGCTGCACACCCTGGCGTTCGGCGGCGGGCAGGGTGCCCAGCACGTACTCGCCGGCCAGCACGCTCAGGTCTTCCGGCGAGGGGGAGGACGGTGTGTTGCGCACGTCGGTCATGCCATGCACTCCCGCAGCGAAACCAGGCTGCGCCGGATCCACGCCTTCACGGTGCCCAACGGGGCACCGAGGCGCTCCGCAATTTCTCCGTGCGAGCAGCCGTCCACATAGGCGTGCAGCACGCAGTTGCGGCGCGCGGGGTCCAGGGCCTCCAGGCAATGCTGCAGGCGGCCCAGGCTGGCGTTCAGCGCAAAGGTTTCCTCGACCTCATGGTGGGCCTGCACAGACATGTCGGCCTCCAGGGCTTGGGTGGTGGTGTCGTCCACATCAACGTGGCGGCCCGCGTCGCGCACGGCGTTCAGGGCCAGGTTGCGCACCACGCTGTAGATCCAGCCGCGTGCGCTGCCCCGGCGCGGGTCGTAGCTGGCGGCGCGGGTCCAGATGTTCACGCAGGCATCGTGCACGATGTCCTCGGCCAGGGCCCGCTGGCGCACGATGCGCAGCGCAACGCCCAGTAGCCGCGCGCCCTCCTGTTGGTACAGGCGGTGCATGGCCTGCCGGTCGCCCGCTGCGCAGGCGGCCAGAGCGGCTTCGTAGTCAAAATCGCCAGGGGTGTCGGGCACGGTGTGCAGGCAGCGGGGCCGCGGCTAAAGAGTGGGCGCATCGTAGCCGCAAACCCGCCACCGCCTGGCGGTAGCCCCCGCTGGGCAGGGGATTGCGTGTGCGTGGTTTACGCGGCCTTCCAGAAGATGTAGTCGGCCTGGTACTTCACGATCTGGCGCTCGCCCTTGTTGGCGGTGGTGCAGGCGGCTGCAGGTGCCACACCACCCTTCAAGGCCACGCGCTGGATGAAGGTCACGCCGGTCATGGCGCCGGAGCCCATGGCGGGGTTGGCCTTGACGAGCTGGTAGGGCAGGTTACCCGTGCCCGAGGGGGCCACGGCCAGCTGGGTGGCTGTCAGCTTGGACCCATCGCTCGACTCCCAGGTGGCCGGCGGGCCGTAGTAGGTGCCCACTTGTTTGCCACTGCGGTCATTCAGCACGGCCTTGGGGCCCACGAACACCCATTCGGTCTGGCCGGGCATGTTGGCCTTGTCGCGGCATTCGTAGGTGATCTCGCCCACGCCCACGGTTTCCATCGCCACCTTGTTGCCAGCCGGCACCTTGATGCTGTCGGGCAGGCTGTCCTGCGAAACCATGGATTTGGAGGACGACGACATCATCGAACCGCAGGCGCTCAGCAGCACGGCGGCGGCAATGGCGCCCGTCAGGGGCAGCAGGCGGGAGATGGGGGACGTGTGGATGGTCATGGCGTTTCTCTCTGGTCTATGGGTTGATAGGACAGCAGCAAGATGCGCTGCTGTAGGTACTACCCACGAAAACGCCGTTTGGATGCAGTGGATGCCAAAAATTTTTTGCCGATGCCAGCCCGGGCAAGATTGCCGCCCGGGCCCGATGCTGCCTCAATGCAGGGTCAGCGGCCGTGTGGTGGTCTTGACCCGCACCACGGCTGCCCGGTGCTCATAGGGGGTGACCGGTTGGCCCAGGATGGCGGCCGCCAGCGTGCGCGCCTGTCGCGCAATCGGTTCGATATAGCGGCTGCACTGCCCGTCGATGCTGATGCAATCGCCCAGTGCATGGATGCGGGATACGCTGGTTTGCAGCGTGTCTGCGTCCACCGCAATGCCATGGGTCCAATCAAGCCCTGCACTCTGCGCAAGGCGGTGGGGGGGCAGCAGGCCTGCTGCCACCACCACTTCGTCCGCCGCAAAACGCCGCCCGCTGGTGGTGGTGACGCGGTAGCGCGAGCCCACGCGTTCCACCTGCTCCACCTGCAGACCGCCTTCAAAGCGGATGGACAGGTCTTTCCAGGCGTCCAGCAGCTGCGGGCCCGCCTGCTGGTCGTGCCAGCGCGCCAGTGGTTCGGTGGCCGTGTCCAGCAGCGTGATGTGGTGGCCGCCCAGTGCCAGGTCGTTGGCCAACTCACTGCCGACCAGGCCCGCGCCGATGATGAGCACGTCCTTGGGCTGATCGCCCAGGTGCTGGCGCAGGCGCTGGTAGGCGTCCAGGTGGTTGACGCGCCAGCACAGGCTGGCGGGCAAGCCCTGAGGCAAGGCGGCCTGCGCGCCGTGGGCCAGCACCAAGTGGCCGTAGCGCAGCACGCCCCGCGTGGTGCGCAGTTGGCGAGTGTCGGCGCAGATGCGCACGGCATGGGTGTGGGCCAGCAGGGTCACGCCCAGGCGCTGCGCCGCATCGCGGCCGGGCTCGGACACCAGGGCCAGCGGGTCCAGCTGGCGCGCCATGGCCACCGACAGCAAAGGCTTGTCGTACCGGTCGCCCGCGCAGGCCGTCACCAGGGTGATGGGCAGCGTGGCGCTGTGTTGGCGCAGGGTTTCGGCCAGTTGCCAGCCTGCACGGCCCGCGCCGACGATGACCACTCCCGGCTCGCCACGCACGCGGAGGGAGGCGGCTGGCGCTGCGCTGGCCTGCGCCTGCAGCGCCTCCAGCGTGGGGGCTTCGTACGGAGAAAAATCGGCCTTGGTCACTCCACACAGCGGGCAGGCCCAGTCGTCGGGTATTTCCGCCAGCCGCGTGCCCGGTGGCAGGCCGCCATCGGGGTCGCCGTCGGCCTCGTTGTAGATGTAGCCGCAGGCGTTGCAGATGTAGCTTTGCCAGGGCGCCTGGGTGGCCGCGTCGGCAAACGCATCGCACAGCGCCTGCGATGCCGCGCTCAACACGGACTCGGAGGTAACCGACGGCGTGGTGGCGGTGGGGAGGGCGAGCGTCATGCAGGCATCTCCTCGGTGCTGAGCCGGGCGATCTCCTTGCGCAGGTGCTTGATGGCGGGCGTGACGATGGCCACAAAGTGCGACTCGCGCACGCGCCGCTGCACGTCTGAGCTCATGAGGTAGCCGCGCGCACCCTGGTGCATCAGGGCGGACTGGGCGGCGCGCAGGCACAGCTCCGCGCCATGGGCTCGGGTGTCCAGCACGTCGATGAAGAAATCAGTGCTTGTGTCGAACGGCGTCTGGGCCAGTTGCATGACGCGTGCAGTCAGTGCATCCAGCTCGGCCTGCAGCGCGTCGGGCCGGTCTTCCAGGAACTGGTTGACATGGCCCAATTGGGCCTCCACCGCCCACATCGAGTCGATGGCGCCCTGGGTGATGCCCACGGCCAGGCCACATTGCAGCATCACAAACGCCGCGCGGATGCGGGCGATGAAAGGCCGGGTGGGGTCGGCCATGGTGTCGGCCGTGCCGATGAAATGGTCCTTGAGCCGCAGCGCATAGGTGCCCGTGCCCTCCATGGCGGAGAAGCTGGGGCATTCGCGCATCTCCACGCCGGGGGCATCGCAGCGCAGCAGGAACATCACCTCGCGCTGGCTGGCCGCACCGTCGGCCTCCACCACCGCCGCAATCGCGCCGCAGTAGTGGTCGGGCCCCAGGTTGCTCACCCAGGGCAGAGTGCCGTTGATGAGGTAGCCCCCCTCCACTGGCGTGGCCTTGAGCAGCAGGCTTTCGATCTGCGCATAGCTCTTCATGGGGTTGGACAGCGCCGTGCCGCCCATGCCTGCGCCGCTGGCGTGGCGCTGCAGCACATCGCCCATCAGCGCGGGGTTGCCCGACTGCTGCAGGTACAGCCCACACACCGCCTGGCACCACATCATGAAGCCGGTGGCGCCGCACACGCGCGAGGCCTCGGCCATGGCGCGGATGGCCAGGCCGTAGTCGGCCGGGCCGGCCGTGCTGTCCAGGTGCGCGCTCATCGCGCCCACGGCGGCCAGCTGCTGCAGCTCGGCGCAGGGGTAGTAGCCGGTGCGGTCAATCGCCTCCACCTGCGCGGCCAGCGGGCCCTGGGCGATCTGGCGCACAGCGGCCAGCAGCGCATCGCCCCGCAGGGCGCCGTCCAGGTGGAGTTGGGGGGGGAGGTCGGCGGGGTTCATGGGGCTCCTTGGGTGCGCAGGGCGGGCTCGGTGGCGGGGCTATTTAGTCCGCGAGGCTGATCTGGAACGGAATGGGGTTGCGCATGCTGTTGGCCACGGGCGAGTAGAAATTGGCGTGCTGCACGATCTCGTCCAGCACCTCGCGCGGTGCATCGCCTTCCACCAGCACCTTCACGCGGATCGCCTGAAAGCCCATCTCCGGCGGCGTCTTCTGCAATGCGCCACCCGCACCCCAGGCGGCGGGGTTGCCGATGTCGCCTTCCATGAACACCTCGATCTTGCTGAGCTTGACCTGCTTCCAGGTGGCCACGGCCGTGATGCCCACGGCCAGGCAGCCGCCCAGGCCCGACAGCACGATTTCGCCGGGCGCAGGCGCCGTGTCCTGACCGAACAGGTGCAGGGGCTCGTCCACCACCACCGGCGCATGGTTGCCCACATAGCTCAGCGAGCGGTACTGCCCCTCCATCACCGTATGGACCTTGTTGGTACCCCGGCTGGCAGGGTTGTTGCGGCCTTTGTCGGCAAAGGCCATCAGGCCGTCGCGGTCGATGGGGCGCAGGTGTGTGTGCACGGTGGTGACGGGGGCAGAGGGTTCCAGCAGATCGGTGGACATGGTGTTCCTTGGAGAAAGAGAGGGGAATGCAAAAAAGAAGGACAGGGTTCGCAGCGGGCCATGCCCGCTGCAACAACGCACGGTGCTCAGGCCGCCAGTGCCAGCGCAGGCTTTTTGGGGAACTTGACCAGCGGCAGCCCGCTTTCGATCGGCAACTTGTCGTCGCGCGACCATTCGTTCCACGAGCCGAAGTACATGCGCACATCGGCAAAGCCCGCCTGCTTGAGCGCCAGGAAGGTGTTGGACGCGCGTGCGCCCTTGAAGCAATACAGGTATACCGTGTCCGCCGGGCTGATGCCCGCCGTGGCGCATTCGGCGCGCACTTCGTCGGGCGACTTGAACACCGGACCCTGGGGCGAGGGCTTCATGAAGCGGTACCACTCCAGCCACTTGGCGCCCGGCAGGCGGCCTTTGCGCGGCGCGAAGTCCTTGCCATAAGGGCTGGAGCTGTCGCCAATCCACTCGTCCACATCGCGCACGTCCAGCAGCACGGTGTCGGTGCCCAGGGCCTCGATCACATCTTCCTTGGTCAGCATCACATCGGTGGTGGCCAGCTGGGTGGGGAAGATGGCGGGCGTGGGCACCACGGCCTCGGTGGAGACGGGCAGCTCTGCCGCCTTCCAGGCCGAGTAGCCGCCATTCAATACCTTGACCTTGGGGTAGCCCAGCCAGGTCAGCAGGTAGTAGCCCCGACACGACTGGCCGTAGCCGCTGTTGAGCGCATCTTCATAGAACACGGCCGTCTCGGCGCCCGACAGGCCGATGGCGCCCAGGTGCGCGGCAAAGGTGTCTTTCAGCTCCTGCAGGCCTTGGGGCGTGGAGGTGGCGAGATACGTGAATGTCTCGCGCAGGTTCACCGCGCCGGGGATGTGCCCCAGGGCATAGGTGTCGGCGTCGCGGGTGTCGATCAGCACCACAGGTTCTGCGGCTTGCAGGGCCAACAACTGGGTGGGTGAGATGAGGACGGCGTCGGAGGCGGTGGCGGTCACGGTGCTCATGGAAAACCTTTCGGTGCGGTGGTGGGCGGGATGCCTGCCTTCCTTATCGCAACAGGTGTGCCAGAGCGGGTGGAGATAGGTAAATTTGAATAAAAATGGCTGGAAGCGCTAGTGAAATATGCGCTGGCAGCTATTGATTTGATAGTGAGTGGGGTGTGGCCATGTGTCGGTAGCCAGGGTGGAGCAGACCGCGCCAGACACTGTGTCTACAAATTGTCGACACAGTGTCCGTCGTCACTTCAGACCCGCCTTGCGCAGCCGGTAGCTGAACTGCCGCAGCGTCAGCCCCAGGCTCTGCGCTGCACGCGACTGGTTGCCGTGGTGCTCGGCCAGTGCTGTCTGCAGCACCAACACGCTGTGCGACTGGGCCGGCGCGTAGTCACGCACCAGCGGCGCCGGGGCAATGGCTGGGCGTTCTGCTGCCGTGGTGGCTGCAGGAGGCTGTGGTGCGGGAGGCGAAGGCAACGGCACGGACGCAGCCGGCAGAAACCGGTCCAGCTCCGCCCGCGCCACCAGCGTGTCATTGGTCAGCAGCACCAGGCGTTCGATCACATTGCCCAGCTCGCGGATGTTGCCGGGCCAGGGGTGTTCTTCCAGCCGCGCCAGCGCGTCGGGCGAGAGGTTCACGTTGCGCTGGTGCGCCTGGTTGGCGCGGCTCACAAAGTGCAGCGCCAGCGCGCGGATGTCCTCGCGCCGCTCGGCCAGCGAGGGCAGATGGATCGGAATCACATGCAGGCGGTAGTACAGGTCCTGCCGAAAGCGCCCGGCCTCCACATCGGCCGCCAGGTCGCGGTGGGTGGCCGCCACCAGGCGCACGTTGACCTTGACCTCGCGCTGCCCGCCCAGGCGCACCAGCGTGCCCTCCTGCAGCGTGCGCAGCAGCTTGGACTGCAGGGCCAGCGGCAGCTCGCCAATCTCGTCGAGAAAGATGGTGCCGCTGTCAGCCTGCTCAAACCAGCCCGCGCGGGCTGTGCTGGCGCCGGTGAACGCGCCTTTCTCGTAGCCAAACAGTTCGGATTCGAACAGCGCGTCTGGAATGGCCGAGCAGTTGACCTTGATGAAGGGCCGATCGCGCCGCCCGCTGGCCAGGTGCACGGCGCGTGCGAACAGCTCCTTGCCCGTGCCCGACTGGCCCAGCAGCAGCACGGTGGCCTGGGTTTGCGACACACGCTCCAGCTCGCTCAAGGCCTGCAGCAGCGGTGGCGAGCTGCCAATGAGCCCGTATCGCGCGCTTTTGGTGTTGAGCGCATTGGCCAGCACGGCGTTGCGCGCCTGCAGCTGCCGCGTCTGCTCGGCCACCAGGGCTTCCAGCTGCAGCAGCTGCCCGACCAGCGTGGCCAGCACGCGCAGCACCGCCAGGTCGTCGTTCAGGTGGCGCTGGCGGCTGCGGATGCGGTGACAAGCCAGCACGCCGATGGGCGCGTTGTTGACCTCGACGGGCAGGGCGATGAAGGCCACCGTCTCGGGCGGCAGCTGGCTGCGCTCCACCGCGCGGGCCAGAAACAGCGGTTCGGCATCAATGTCCTGCACGATGGCAGGTTGCCCCGTGGCCAGCACGCGGCCGGTGATGCCCTCGCCCCAGGCGTACCGCCCGCGCTGCACCTCGGCCTGGGTGAGGCCGTAGGCGTGCTGGATGGAGGCGGTGCGCGGCGCGCCGGCTGGGGAGGAGGGAGCGTCGTCCACCAGCACGATGCGCCCCCGGTTCAGGCCCAGCAGTTCGCTCATCAGGTGCAGCATTTCGCGCAGCACCAGGCCGGGCGCCAGGCTGCGGCCGATGAGGCGCATCACCTCGCGCATCAGCAGCAGCTCCTGGGCGTGCCAGTCGGTGGGGCTGTGCGAGCGGGCCGTGCTGGAAGGGGAGGGCATGGGCGGTGGGGGCATGTCAGGGCGATTGCAAGTTCTGCGCCCGGGTGCATTAAAGTCGCCTGCGTCCCGCCATTTACCGACTTTTTCACCTTCTCGAAAGCCCCCACCATGACCACCCTCGGAACCCCTCTGTCCCCCCATGCCACCAAAGTCATGCTGCTGGGCTCGGGCGAGCTGGGCAAGGAGGTGCTGATCGCGCTGCAGCGCCTGGGCGTGGAAACCATCGCTGTGGACCGTTACGACAACGCGCCCGGCCAGCAGGTGGCCCACCACGCGCGCACCATCACCATGAGCGACCCCGCCCAGCTCAAGGCGCTGATCGAAGCCGAACGGCCCCACCTGGTGGTGCCCGAGATCGAAGCCATCGCCACCCCCATGCTCGAAGAGCTGGAAGCCGTGGGCACCGTGCGCGTGATCCCTACGGCCCGCGCAGCGCGCCTGACCATGGACCGTGAAGGCATCCGCGTGCTGGCCGCCGAAACGCTGGGCCTGCCCACCAGCCCGTACAAATTCTGTAATTCGCTTGAAGAGTTGCAGGCCGCGATTGATGGCGGGATTGGTTACCCTTGCATCGTCAAGCCCGTGATGAGCAGCTCCGGCAAGGGCCAGAGCAAGATCGACGGCCCGGCGGACGTCAAGAAGGCCTGGGACTACGCCATGGCCGGTGGCCGGGTGAGCCACGGCCGTGTGATCGTCGAGGGCTTCATCGACTTTGACTACGAAATCACCCAGCTCACCGTGCGGTCGGTGGGCGCCGACGGCCAAATCACCACCAGTTTCTGCGACCCCATCGGCCATGTGCAGGTGAGCGGCGACTATGTGGAAAGCTGGCAGCCCCACCCCATGCACCCCGCTGCGCTCGAAAAGTCGCGCCAGATCGCCAAGGCCGTCACCGACAACCTGGGCGGCCAGGGATTGTTTGGTGTGGAGCTGTTCGTCAAGGGCCAGGACGTCTGGTTCAGCGAAGTGAGCCCCCGCCCGCACGACACGGGCCTGGTCACGCTGTGCACCCAGCACCAGAGCGAGTTTGAGCTGCACGCCCGCGCCATCCTGGGCCTGCCGGTGGACACGAGTCTGCGCAACCCCGGCGCCAGTGCCGTCATCTACGGCGGTGTGGAAGCCCAGGGCATCGTGTTCGACGGCGTGGAAGAAGCGCTGCGCGTGCCGGGCACCGACCTGCGCCTGTTCGGCAAGCCCGAGAGTTTTGTGAAGCGCCGCATGGGCGTGGCGCTGGCGCGGGCTGAGAATGTGGACACGGCGCGTGCGAACGCCAAGCTGGCGGCGAGCAAGGTCAGGCCCCGCGTGGCCTGAAAGCCTGCGGCCGCTGTTGCGGCGGGCCGGTGCGACGACGGCGCTTCTGAAGGAGAAACCCCTGTGAGCCTGAGTGCGCGGATCCTGTGGCTGGTGCTGGCAGCCTCTTTGTTGCCTGTGCCGGCCCTGGTGTGGCTGCTGCTGGAGTTTCGGGTGACCACCACCGGACAGGCGCGCGACCGGCTGGTGGCCCGGGCAGGCATCATTGCCAGCGACCTGGACGACAAGATCGCTGGTACCGGGCAACTCTTGTTTGGCCTTGGGCGCGTACCCCTGCTGGCAGCGGGCGACAAGGCCGCCTGCTCTGATTTCCTGGCAGATGTCCTCAAGGAACATCCCCAGTACACCGGCATCCTCACCATCCAGCCCGATGGTTCCCTGTTCTGTGATTCGCTGCGCAGTGGCCGTACGCTGGACCTCCGGGACCGCAGTTACTTTCAGCGTGCGCTGACAGCCTCCGGGCCGGTGCTGGAAGCGGTCGTAGGCCGCCTGACGGGCAAGGGAGTGCTGCAGGTGGCCTACCCGGTGCGCGATGCGGGAGGCGCGTTGCGCTTCATCCTTCTGGCCTCGCTCGACATGCAGGACTACGGGCAGGCCACGGTGCATGCACAGCGCTATGAGCGTATGCATCTGCAGGTATGGAATGCCGACGGTTCGGTGGTCATGGACTTCCGCCGGCCGGAGTTGGCGCCGCTGACCCTGGGGGACGCCGAGCGCACTTTCATGTTGCAAGCGGTCGAAGGGCATGCCGTGATAGAGGGGGCCGATGGCGTGCGTCGCGTCTGGGTACGCGCCCAGTTGCCGCGCGCACAGGGCTCGGATCTGCGTCTGGCCCTGGCCGTGCCCGAGGACGACCTGCGTGGCCCGGTGGAGCGCCAGTTCCGGAGCGCACTGCTGGGGGTGCTGGCACTGGCGGTCATCGTGTTCGTTGCGGCTTTTCTGTTGGTGGAATTTGCGGTGCGCCGCCATGCCATGCGCGCCATCCGTGCCATTGGCCGCATGGATGCTGGCAACTACGCCGAACCCATTGGTACACCCTATCCCCCGGGAGAGCTGGGGCAGGTGGCCCGAGCACTGGACCGGATGGCGGAGTCCCTGCTGCGCCAGCAGCAGTCCATTGCGCAACACACGGAGACGCTGGAGCGCCAGGCGCGGCGAGACCCCCTGACCGACTTGGCCAACCGCTACAGCCTCACGGAGCGGCTGGACGCGGCGTTGGACCGGGCGCGGGAGCAGGGCCACTGCGTGGCCGTTCTGGCCATGGACCTGGACCGGTTCAAAGGGGTGAACGACAGCCTGGGACATGCCCGGGGCGATGCCTTGCTCAAGGAGGTGGCGGTCCGGTTGCAGGGTTGTGTACGCCCTGGCGACGTAGTGGCCCGCCCGGGAGGGGATGAGTTTGTGGTGGTGCTGCCTGACCTGCCGGACCCGGCCGTGGTGGCGCCCATGGCGCGGCGCATTGTGCGGGCGCTGACCCTGCCTGTGGAGACCGGCACGTCCAGCTGGTTACTGGGCACCAGCCTGGGCATTGCGGTCTTCCCGCAGGATGGGGACTCCGGGGATCTCCTGCTGCGCAATGCGGATGTGGCCATGTACGACGCCAAGGACCTGGGTGGGAACCGGCTGGCTTTCTTCAGCCCGCACATGACGGAGGTGTTGACGGAGCGCCTGCGGGTGGAGGCGGGCCTGCGCCATGCCATCGAGCACGACGGGCTGCGCCTGCACTATCAGCCCATCATGGATGCGCGGACGGGGCGCGTGTCGTCGGTGGAGGCGCTGGTGCGGTGGGCGGACCCGGAGCGTGGGCTGGTGTCTCCGCTGCAGTTCATCGGCATTGCGGAAGAAACGGGGCTGATCGTGCCCCTGGGCGAATGGGTGCTGAACGAGGCCTGCGCGCAGGCACGCCGGTGGCTGGATGCCGGTTGGGGGGAGATCCCGGTGGCGGTGAACCTCTCGGCGCGCCAGTTCCAGGAGCCCGAGCTGGACCAGGTGGTGGACCGCGCCTTGCAAAGCACCGGGTGCCCACCCCGGATGCTGCAATTGGAGATCACTGAAAGCGCGATCATGGAGCCCGTGGAGGAGGCCCTGCAGACCATGCAGCGCCTCACCGCTCTGGGTGTGCAGCTGGCCATCGACGACTTCGGCACCGGCTATTCGTCACTCAGCCAGCTCAAGCGGTTTCCGGTGCGCAAGCTCAAGATCGACCGCTCTTTCGTCAACGACCTGGGGAGCAATGACCGGGGCGAAGCACTGGTGGACGCCATCGTGGCCCTGGCGCAAAAGCTGGGCCTGCGCACGGTGGCCGAGGGCGTGGAAACCGAGCACCAGGCACAGTGGCTGACCCGGCTGGGGTGCGACGAACTGCAGGGCTATCTGTTCTCGCAGCCTTGCGCACCGCAAGCCCTCGAAGGCTGGTGGCAGGGGCGGCTGGCAGACCGCCCTGCCGACCTCACTCCCGGATCTGCCGCCCCGTGAGCTTGAGGAACAGGTCTTCCAGATTGGCCGGCCGGTGCAGCGTGCGCAGGTGGCCGTGTGCGGCCAAGGCCTGCAGCAGCGGCTGGGCGTTCTGGGTGTAGAAAAACACGGTCTCGCCGCTGATTTCCACGCGGGCGGCCAGGGCGCGCAGCGCGGTGTCTTCGGCCATCTGGACGGCCCCCACGCCGAACACCTCCACCACATCCGGCTCCAGGTGCTGGGCGATCAGCTCGCGCGGGCGGCCTTCGGCAATCTTGCGGCCGTGGTCCAGCACCAGCAGGCGCGAGCACAGGCGCTCGGCCTCGTCCATGAAGTGGGTGGTCAGCAGGATCGACTTGCCTTGCTGCAGCAGCAGTTGCAGGCGCTCCCACATCAGGTGGCGGGCTTGCGGGTCCAGGCCGGTGGTGGGCTCGTCCAGCAGCAGCAGGCGCGGGTTGTTGACCAGGGCGCGCGCCAGCGAGAGGCGCCGCTTCATGCCGCCCGACAGCTCGCCCGGCTTGGCGTCGGCCTTGTGGGTGAGGGCCGCGAACTCCAGCAACTGGGGCACACGCTCGTCCATCACCGGGCCCTTCAGGCCGAAGTAGCGGCCGAACACGCGCAGGTTTTCGGCGCAGGTGAAGTCCGGGTCGAGGGTGTCGAACTGCGTGACCACACCCAGCTGCGCCTTGATGGCCAGTGCATCGCGGGGCATCAGCAGCGGGGCCGTGCCGGGCTGGGGCGTGAAATGCACTTCGCCCCCGTCTGGCGACGCCAGGCCCAGGCACATGCGGATGGTGGTGGTCTTGCCCGCGCCGTTGGGGCCGATGACCCCCAGGCATTCGCCGGGAGCAATGGCGAAGGACACGTCGTCCACCACCGTGGTCTCGCCATAACGTTTGCGCAGGTGCAGGGCTTCAAAAAGTGCGGTCATGGAGGGATTGTGTGCGACGAGTGCGTCCGTGGTGCTTGGGGGCGGATTTTTGCGAGAATCTGCCGCAGGCGCTAGTGGGTATTGCGCCTGATGCTATCAAAACAGGACTGCTTGCCTCAGTCCGCCGCGACCAGCCGCCCCCGGCCCGCCGTCTTGGCTGCATAGAGGGCACCGTCGGCACGGGCCATCAGTTCGGCCAAGCCAGCTTCGCCCGGCTGCAGCACGGCCATCCCGGCGCTGTAGTCCAGCGCAAAGCCCAGCTCTGCCACGCTGACGGCATGCAGACGCCTGCGCAGTCGCCGGTCCAGGGCCAGTCCAGCGGGTGCGCTGTTGTGCAACAGCAGCACGCCAAACTCCTCGCCCCCCAGGCGCCCGACCAGGTCGCCGCTGCGGCAGGTGTCGCCCAGCAGGCGGGCAAACAGTTGCAGTGCGCGGTCTCCGGCCTCGTGGCCGTGGGTGTCGTTGACCTGCTTGAAGTGGTCCAGGTCCAGCATCATTGCCGTCATGGGCAACTGGTGGCGTGCGGCGTGTGCCAGCAGGCTGCTGCCTTGGGTGGTGAAGCCTCGCCGGTTGAGCACGCCGGTGAGGCCATCGGTCATCGCCAGCGTGCGCAGCTTGTGTTCTGCCTCCGACCGCCACGCCACCAGCAGGGCGACGGTGCCCAGCACCAGGCTCACATTGGTGGCCACAGCAGCTGCCAGGTTGACGGGATGGGGCGTGCGAAAGCTCGGATACTGGTCGGTGAAGGCGCCCAGCATGCCCCGCGCCAGCGTGAAAGCTGCCGACGTCAGAAGGCAGCCCATCAGCAGGCTGCGCCAGCGCAGGTTGGCCTCCACCACGGGCGCCAGGGTGGCGCGCGCAACGATGCACAAAATGGTGGCCATCAAAAAGTTGGCCCAGCCCACGCGCCAGGCGTAGTGACCAAAGCCCAGGGTGTAGCCCAGCGGGGCGGCTATCACCAGCACCAGCAGCAGGCTGCGCAAGGGACGGGGGCCCAGCCATTCCTCCAGCGCCCGGTACAGCATCCACTGTGCGGCCGCGTTGCAGGCAATCGACACGGTAGAAAGGGCCTGGTCCCACAGGGTGGATGAGGCAATGATGGCCGCCCAGGCCACGGCCTGCAGCAGCATGCTGGCCTGCACATGGCGTGCCGCGCGGCTCACGTCCCGGCCCATGATCAGCGGCAGCGCGGCCGAGATCATGAACAGGTTGGCCGCCATGACCGTCATCAGCGTGAGGAAATCCAGTGGCATACGCAGCGGCCCCGGGGCCCTCGTTTACTGAAAAGCGACCTCGGCAAAGCTGCGCAGCTTGCGGCTGTGCAGGCGGTCCACGCCGCCGTTGCGCAGGATCTCGATGGCGCGCATGCCGATGCGCAGATGCTGGTCCACCCGCTCGCGGTAGAAGTGGTTGGCCATGCCGGGCAGCTTGATTTCGCCGTGCAGGGGCTTGTCGCTCACGCACAGCAGGGTGCCGTAGGGCACGCGAAAGCGAAAACCATTGGCGGCGATGGTGGCGCTTTCCATGTCCAGCGCCACGGCGCGGCTCTGGCTGAAGCGGCGCTGCGGCGTGTTGTCGGGCAGCAGCTCCCAGTTGCGGTTGTCGGTGCTGGCCACGGTGCCGGTGCGCATCACACGTTTCAGGTCCGCGCCGCTGATCTGCGTGACATCGGCCACCGCCTGCTGCAGCGCCAGCTGGATTTCGGCCAGCGCCGGGATGGGCACCCACAGCGGCAGGTCTTCGTCCAGCACATGGTCCTCGCGCACATAGGCGTGGGCCAGCACGTAGTCGCCCAGCTGCTGGCTGTTGCGCAGGCCTGCGCAGTGGCCCAGCATCATCCAGGCATGGGGGCGCAGCACGGCGATGTGGTCGGTGATGGTCTTGGCGTTGGCCGGGCCCACGCCGATGTTGACCATGGTGATGCCGCTCGCGTCCTTGCGCACCAGGTGGTAGGCGGGCATCTGCGGCAGGCGGGGTGGAGCGGCGCCCAGGTCGTCGCCTGCCTCGGCGCTCAGGCCCACGCGGCGCGTGACCACGTTGCCGGGTTCGATGAAGGCAATGTATTCGCTGTCGGGTTTGGCCATCTCGGCGTGGCCCAGGCGCACGAATTCGTCGATGTAGAACTGGTAATTGGTGAACAGCACGAAGTTCTGGAACCACTCGGGCGCAGTGCCTGTGTAGTGGCGCAGGCGGTGCAGCGAGTAGTCCACGCGCGGCGCGGTGAACAGCGACAGCGGCTGCGCCTCCCCGGGGGCGGCCTGCCAGGTGCCGTTGGCGATGCCATCGTCCATGGCGGCCAGGTCGGGCAGGTCGAACACGTCGCGCATCAGCATGCGGCGGGCCTGGGTCAGCGTGCCCTCGATATGGTCGTGCTCTGCAAACGAGAAATGGATGGGAATCGGGTGGGTGCTGGTTCCCACTTCCAGCTCCACGTTGTGGCTGGCGCGCAGCAGGCGGAACTGCTCGGCGTAGTAGTTGGCAAACAGGTCGGGCCGGGTCAGCGTCGTCTCATACCGCCCGGGGCCTTCCACAAAGCCATAGGCCAGCTTGGTATCGGCCCGCGCCACGGTGGTGGTGTGCACCCGCACAAACGGGTAGAAAGCCCGCACCGGGCCCTCGGGCGTCTCGCCCGCCACAAAACGCTGCATGGCGTCGCGCAGGTGGCCAATTTGTTGCTGGTAGATGCGCTGCACCTGGGCCAGGGCGTCGGCCGGGTCGGTGTGGCGGGTGGGGGCGATGAAGTCGGGGATGAGGGGCATGCCGCTATTGTCCACAAGCCAGAGGGGCCAGCGGACAACTTGCCGCTATTGCGGTGGCTGGCGTTCCAGCCAGCTGCCGGTGGCCAGGGCATCCATGGGTACCGACACCACAAACCCCTGGATCACATCGCACCCGAGTTCCTTGAGCAATGCGATCTGCCCTTGTGTCTCCACCCCTTCCGCCACCGTCTTGAGCTGCAGGCTGCGGGCCATCTGGATGATGGCGGTGACGATGGCGACGTCGTCGGCACTGCCGGGGGTGTCGGTGACAAATGACCGGTCGATCTTGAGCTTGTCGATGGGGTAGCGCTTCAGATATGCCAGGGAGGAGTACCCGGTGCCGAAGTCATCGATGGAGATGCCGACGCCCAACGCCTTGACGGCGTGCAGGGTGTTCAGGGTCTGGCCAGTCTGGTGCATGAGCACGGACTCGGTCAGTTCGATCTCCAGGTATTGCGGTGCCAGCCCTGTTTCCTGGAGGACGGCCGCGATTTCAGCGGCCACATCGCGCTGGCGGAATTCGAGGGCCGAGAGGTTGACTGCCACGGGCACCTTGGCCAGGCCCTGGTCCTGCCAGGCTTTGAGCTGGCGGCAGGCTTCGCGCATCACCCAGCGGCCGATGGGCGTGATGAGGCCCCGTGACTCCGAGAACGTGATGAACTCGTCGGGCCCCACCAGCCCACGCTCGGGGTGGCGCCATCGCACCAGCGCTTCCAGGCCTTGCAGCGAGCCGTCGGCCAGGCAAATTTGCGGCTGGTAATGCAGCACGAAGTCGTTGCGTGCAATGGCGTCGCGCAGCAGGCGCTCCTGGTGCAGCACATCGAGGGCACTGGCCTCCATGCTGGTGGCGTAGAACTGGCGGTTGCCGCGCCCGCTGTCCTTGGCATGCTGCATGGCCGCATCGGCGCAGCGCAGCAGCATGTCGGCGCTGCCGCCGTGGTCCGGGTACAGGCTGATGCCGATGGACGGGGAGATGGTGAGCGGCAGCTGATCGACCGTGAAAACGCCGTGCATGGACTCCAGCAGCTTGTCGGCCACCATGGCCGCGTCATCGGGCGTCTGCACGTCGGTCAGCACCACCACAAACTCGTCGCCGCCGATGCGCGCGACCACGTCGGCATCGCGCACACCCTGGCGCAGTCGCTCGGCGACGTTGCACAGCAGCTGGTCGCCCGCATGGTGGCCGAGCGAGTCGTTCACTGTCTTGAAATGGTCCAGGTTCATGAACAGCACCGCCACACGGCCATGCCGCCGACGGGCCAGCGACAGCACCTGCGACAGCTGCTCCATCAGGAAGTGCCGGTTGGGCAATTGTGTGAGGGGGTCGTGCAGTGCGATGAAGGCTTCGCGCTCCTGCGCCTGTTTGCGGGCTGTGATGTCGCGCACCACCACGATGCGGTAGTCGGCATGGTGCAGGGGCATGGTCTTGCCGACGACCTCGACGGGGATGGCATGCCCATCCTTGTGGCGGATGGTGACTTCGTACGGATCCTCCCGTCCGCTGCGGGTGTATTCCAGCGCGGTGGCGCGCCACTCGGGGCTGATGAAGTTGAAGATCGACAGGCCCAGCACTTCGTGCAGCGCAAATCCCGTCAAGCGGTACAGTGCCTCGTTGCCGTCGGTGATGATGCCGTCGCGATGGAACACGATGGCCTCGTCCGTGGCCTCGGTGAACTTGCGCATGCGTTCTTCGCTCTGGCGCACCTCGCGCTCGGCGCGCCAACGCTCGGTGATGTCGGTGATCAGCACAAAGGAGCCGAGCTGCAGCCCCGCGTTGCCAAAATGCGGGATCAGGTTGACCTCGATCATCCGCACCTCGCCGTTGGGCAGGGTTTGCTCGCGCGTGTATTTCACGCGCTCACCGTGCGAGCAGCGTTCCACGTACGGCTGGATGGCCTGCCAGGCCTTGTCGCCAATCGCCTCCTGCACGGTCAGGCCCAGGATGGATTCTGTGCTGTGGCCGTTGTAGGCGGCGTAGCCCTGGTTGGCGAACTGGCAGCGCAGTCCCGGCAGGTCGTAGTAAGCCATCAGGGCCGGGACCGAGTCGGCGATCAGGCGCAGCAGCGAGTCGCTGGAACCCCCTTGACCTGGCGTGTTGGCTGCGTTGGATGAGTCTGGCATGGACCGCTCGGTACGTATCTGTTTGTTATAGCCGATACACCTGACGGGGGCGTAAGGTAGTTGCCCGGATACCCCGCACCGGATAATCGGCCCATGACCTCCAAAGAAAACCAAGCCCGCGCTGATTTCAGCGCGCTGGCCCTGAGCCCCGCCATGCTGGCCAACCTGCAGCAGCTGGGCTACACCACGATGACGCCCATTCAGGCGGCCAGCCTGCCGCCCGCCTTGCTCGGCAAGGACCTGATCGCCCAGGCCAGCACCGGCAGCGGCAAGACCGCCGCGTTTGCGCTGGCGCTGCTGGCCAACCTCAACCCCCGCCGCTTTGCGGTACAGGCCCTGGTGCTGTGCCCCACGCGCGAGCTGGCCGACCAGGTGACCACTGAAATCCGCCGCCTGGCGCGCGCCGAAGAAAACATCAAGGTCGTGACCTTGTGCGGCGGCGTGCCGCTGCGCGGCCAGATGCTGAGCCTGGAGCATGGCGCGCACATCGTGGTGGGCACACCCGGCCGGGTGATGGACCACCTGGAGCGCCAGCACCTGACGCTGGAGGCGCTCAACACCCTGGTGCTCGACGAGGCCGACCGTATGCTCGACATGGGCTTCTTCGACGACATCGTCGTGGTGGCCAAGCAGTGTCCCAAAGAGCGCCAGACCCTGCTGTTCTCGGCCACTTACCCCGAGGGCATCGCCAAGCTGAGCGCCCAGTTCATGAAGTCGCCCGAGCAGATCACCGTGCAGGCGCAGCATGCCGAGGGCAAGATCGAGCAGCGCTGGTACGAGGTGAAGAACAGCGAGCGCCTGCATGCCGTGTCGCTGCTGCTCAACCACTTCCGGCCCGATTCGTCCATCGCGTTCTGCAACACCAAGCAGCAGTGCCGCGACCTGGTGGCCGTGCTGCAGGCCCAGGGCTTCAGCGCGCTGGCGCTGTTTGGCGAGCTGGAGCAGCGCGAGCGCGACCAGGTGCTGGTGCAGTTTGCCAACAAGAGTTGCTCGGTGCTGGTGGCCACCGACGTGGCCGCGCGCGGGCTGGACATTGCCAACCTGGCCGCCGTGATCAACGTGGACGTGACGCCCGACCCCGAGGTGCACATCCACCGCATCGGCCGCACGGGCCGGGGCGATGCCGAAGGGCTGGCGCTGAACCTGGCCAGCCTGGACGAGATGGGCAGCGTGGGCAAGATCGAACAACTGCAGGGCCGAGAGTCGCGCTGGTTCCCTGTGGCCGACCTGACACCGACCGGCAACGGCCCGCTGGTGCCGCCCATGGTCACCATCCAGATCATCGGTGGCCGCAAGGAGAAGATCCGTGCGGGCGACGTGCTGGGCGCGCTGACCGGCGAGATGGGCTACACCCGAGAGCAGATCGGCAAGATCAACGTGAACGACTTCTCCACCTATGTGGCGGTGGACCGTGCCATCGGCGCCCAAGCTGCCCAGCGCCTGAACCAGGGCCGGGTGAAGGGCAAGACCGTGAAGGCCCGCCTGGTGACGGGAACCCAGGACTTTGAGTAAAAAGCGCCGGATGCGCTAGTCAATCATGCGCCAATAGCTAACAATTTGATAGTGGGTGCGCGTCCTGCCCTGGCGGCATCAGCGCCGTGCCGCGGCAGCCTCCAGCATCCGCACCATCTCTCCAAAGCCCCGCTGGCGCGCCAGCTGCAGGGGCGTGTTGCCCTGCCGGTCGGTCAGTGCCTGGCTGGCCCCCGCCTGTAGCAAGGCTTGCAGTGTCGCCTGGTGGCGCGGACCGCCGTTGCCCAGCACGATGGACTCGATGAGCGCCGTCCAGTGCAGGTTGTTCATATGGTCCAGCGGCGCCCCGGCGGCGATCAACTGACGCACCACGCCGTCGTGCCCCAGGTGGGCGGCGGCGATCAGGGCCGTGCCGTCGTAGCGGCTGGTCACCTGTTTGGCGCTGGCGCCCAGCTGCAGCAGCACGCGCAGCGTGGCCTCGTCGTCGGCCACGGCGGCGATGGTCACGGCGTCGTAGCGGTCGTTCTCCAGCGCATTCAGGTCGGCCCCAGCCTGGGCGACGGCGCGGATGGCATCGGCCTGCCGCGCATAGGTGGCCACGTGCAGTGGCGTGCGGCCGTAGCCATCGCGGGCATTCACATCGGCCCGCGCTGCGATCAGCTGGGTGAGCCTGGGCATATCGCCCCGCGCCGCAGCGGCATGCAGGCCCTGGTAGGCTGCTGTTTCGGCCGCCGTGGGTGGCACCTGGGCCTGGGCCGGGGTGGCACAGGCCAGTGCGGCGGCCAGGGCGAAAACAAGATTCCACGGCTTCATGGGGGCCTCCGTTGAATGCTCAGGTGCCTGTGGTTGGGCTGGCTTACTTCAGCAAGTCCTGCACCTTGGCGATGCCCGCCACCGCGCACTGCTCGTCCAGATGGCCGCCGGGTGCACCGCCCACGCCCACAGCGCCGATCACCTCGTTGCCCACCTTCACCGGCACGCCGCCGCCCAGCAGCAGGTAGCCGGGGATGTTCACCAGGTTGGCCGCAGCGGGGTTCTTCTGTGCGCCTTCCATCATGGCCAGCGTGGTGTTCTTGGCCGATGCCGAGGTGTAGGCCTTGAGGCGGCTGGCTTCCAGCGTGTGGGGGCCGGCGTTGTCGGCGCGCTGCACAGCGCGCACGGTGCCTGCGCGGTCCACCACGGTGGCCGTGACGGCGTAGCCGTTGGCGGTGCAGGTGGCCACGGTTTGCGCAGCGATCTGCGTGGCCAGGTCCAGCGACATGTTCTTTTCGGTGCGCACGCCGTCGGCGCTGGCGGCGGTGGCGATCAGGGACAGGGTGAGGGCGGCGACGGTGGCGAGGCGGTTTTGCATGGTGTTCTCCGGTGTTTCTGGGTCGGTGCCACCCGTTGTGGCGCCGTGGGAGAACTGTAGAAATGGCCGCCGTTTTCGGCCATTCGGGCGGCTACGCGCGGGCCTCCGTAGAACTACGGAAGGCCCATGCCGGCCGATTCAGGATGCGGCATCCACCAGCGCCGCGTACCGCCGGATCAGCTGCGCCAGCGACTCGGCCCCCAGCTTGGCAAACAGGTTGGCGCGGTGTGTTTCCACCGTGCGGGGCGATAGTTCGAGCGCCCGGCCGATTTCCTTGTTGGTCAGACCCTCCACGATCAGTCCCAGCACCTCGCGCTCGCGGGCCGAGAGCTGCGCAAAACGCTCGCGCGCCTGCTGGTCTGCCTGGTGGCGTTCGCGCGAGCGCACATGCTGGCGCACGGCGTTTTGCAGGGCTTCGATCAGCACCTCGTCGTCCACCGGCTTTTCCAGAAACTCGGCCGCGCCGGTCTTGAAGGCGCGGCGGCACATCTCCACCGTGCCGTGGCCGGTGAGCAGGATCACGGGCTGGTCCACGCCCTGCGCCAGCAGTTGCTCCAGCACCGTGAGGCCGCTGATGCCCGGCATGCGCACATCCAGCACGATGGCGCCGATGCTGGCGCGGTCAAACCCGGCCATGAAGGACTGCGGGTCGGCCCAGGTCTGCACGCGCAGGCCCACGGTGCTGATGAGCAGGGAGAGGCCCTCGCGCACGGCAGCATCGTCGTCCACCAGGTGGATCAGGGGCGAGAGGGAGGGGGCGCTATCGGTCATCGGTGGGTGGTGCGACGTTGAGGGTCAGCACAAACTCAGCCCCCCGTTGGGCGGCGGATGGGGGCGTGGCTTCGGGCGCCAGGCTCAGATGCGCGCCCATGGCTTGCGCCAGGCTCTCGCACAGCGTGAGACCCAGGCCCAGGCCGCCGTTGCGTGTGGTGTAGAAGGGCTCGAACAGGTGCTGGCGTGCTTCGGGCGGGATGCCGGGGCCGTGGTCGCGCACCGAAAGCGCCACCTGTCCGCCCCCAGCCTGCGCCATTGCAAGGTGCAGCTGGCGTTCAGCGGGGGGCACTTGTTCCAGCGCCTGCAGCGCGTTCATCAGCAGGTTGTGGATGATCTGTTGCAGGGCCACGGGTTCGGCCAGCACCGGGGGCAGGTCTGCGGCGGCCAACACCTCGGGCACCACGCCGCGCTGTGCCAGCTCGGGCTCCAGCAGGTGCAGCACGTCCTGCACGGCGGTGGGCAGTGCCAGGGGCTGGGCCTGACCGGCCAGGTCGGGCCGCTCCACCAGGCGGCGCAGACGGCCCACCACGGTGGATGCGCGGCGCGCCTGCTCCACGGCGCGGGCCATGGCGGTCTGTGCGGTGTCGAGGTCGGGTGGGTCGTCGGCCAGCAGGCGCTGGGCGGCCTGGGTGCTGGACAGCAGGGCGGTCAGCGGCTGGTTTAGCTCGTGGGCCATGCCAGCGGCCAATTCGCCCAATGTGTTCAGCCGGGCCACCTGGCCCAGGCGCAGCAGCTCTTCGGCCCGCTGGCGCGCCACGCGCTGGCGCCACAGTGCGCGGCCTGCGGCCCACAGCGCTGCGGTCAGCAGGCACCAGCCCAGCATGCGCCACCAAGGCAGTTCGTGCAGGCCCACGGTGCGGCGGGCCACTACGTCCAGCGGCTGGCTGGCGGCGGCCAGCAGTTTGTGAAGGTTGTAGGTGCGGATGCCGCTGCCCTGGTCGGCCTGGCCGGGCTGCACCACAAAGGCCGTGCCGCCATGCTCCAGCGTCACGCGCACCGGGCTGGCGGCCATGTCCATGGGCCACTCGTCGGTGGGGATGGTGGTGCGCAGGTCGATGTGCAGCGCATAGCTGGCTGGCGTTCCCGCCAGCACCAAGTAGTAACGGCCTGCGGGCAGGTTCAGGCCTGCCGTAGCGGCGTGGCCGGTGCGCCGTGAGGTGGCCTCGGCGGCTGTCAGCTCGGCCTGCAGTGCGGGCGGCCAGTCGCTGTGGGCCGAGCGCTGCAGCACCGCCAGGATCTGCGGATACACCGACGTGAGGCGGGGCAGGGGCGATGCCGCGTTGTGCAGGTCATCCGCCGCAGCGGCTGGCTGCAGCAGCGCCAGCGTGGCCATGATGGCGTCGTGCTGCACCACGCGCTGGCTCAGCAGCCGGTGCACGATCCGCGCGTCGGTCTCAAACGCCGCGTGCAGCTGCTGCAGGCGGTCCACCACCAGCCAGCCGCAACCGATGCAGGCCACTGCCACCCACAACAGCAGGCTGGGCAGGTGCAGGGCGTGTCGGGGCAAAAGGCGGCGCCAGGCGGGGAGCATGCGCGGATTCTGGCATGGGGGCCTTAGAGCCTGTTCAACGGCGCTCAGATTCTGAACAGGTTCTTAAGGTGGCTCTGGTGTAATTTCAGACTCGCCTGTTTCCGCTCCTTCGCCCACCCGCCATGTCAGCATCTTCTCCCGCATCCCACCCCTGGCTTTCACCCCGCAACCTACTGTGGGCCTCGGTGGCCGTGGCGGTGGTCACCATTGCGCTCAAGACGCTGGCCTGGGTGGTCACGGGCTCGGTGGGCTTGTTGTCTGACGCCATGGAGTCGTTTGTGAACCTGGCCAGCGCCATGTTTGCGCTGGCCATGGTGACGGTGGCGGCACGGCCAGCCGATGACGACCACCCCTACGGTCACCACAAGGCCGAATACTTTTCCTCGGGCTTTGAGGGCATCCTCATCATGGGCGTGTCGGCGGGCATTCTGTGGGCGGCCGGGCACCGCTTGTTTGACCCACAACCCATCGAGCAGGTGGGCTGGGGCCTGGGACTGTCGGTGCTCAGCTCGGCCCTGAACGGGCTGCTGGCCTGGGTGATGTTCCGCTCGGCGCGCGAGCACCGCTCCATCGCGCTGGAGGCCGATGCACGCCACCTGGTCACCGACGTGTGGACCTCGGCCGGTGTGCTGGTGGGCATTGCGGGCGCTGCACTGACCGGGTGGTTGTGGCTGGATGCGGTGGCGGCCATTGCTGTGGCGCTGAACATCCTGAAAGAGGGCGTGGAGCTGGTGTGGCGGTCGTCCCAGGGCCTCATGGATTCGGCGGTAGAGCCCGAGGTGCAGTCCACCATCGACACCACGCTGCAGCAGTTTGTGGCCGCCCAGGCGCCGGGCGCTGTGCGGTTCGACCATGTCTCCACCCGCCGCGCGGGCCAGCGCCAGTTTGTGGACATGCACCTGCACATGCCCGCCGACTGGACCCTGCGCCACGCCGCCGAGCTGCGCGGCCAGGTCGAGCGCGCGCTGATGACCTCCGTGCCCGGCCTGCGTGCCACCATCGAGCTGCTGCCCACCGATGTGGAGGCGCATTTCGACGACCCCCGTGACGATGTGAAGGATGCCGTGAAGTGATCAGCGTATTGCAACGTGTGCGTGAAGCGCGTGTGGATGTGGACGGGCAGACCGTAGGCGCCATCGGCGCGGGGCTGCTGGTGCTGGTGTGTGCGGAGCGTGGAGACACCGAGGCCGAAGCCGACAGGCTGCTGGCCAAGATCCTGAAGCTGCGCATCTTTTCGGACGCCGCAGGCAAGATGAACCAGAGCGTGCAGGACATCGGTGGCGGCCTGCTGTTGGTCAGCCAGTTCACGCTGGCGGCAGACACCACCGGCGGCAACCGCCCCAGCTTCACCCAAGCGGCGGCACCCGATGAAGGGCTGCGGCTGTACGACTACCTGGTGGCCCAGGCGCGCAAGATCCATCCCGTGGTGGCCACCGGCCAGTTTGCAGCCGACATGCAGGTGCATCTGGTGAATGACGGGCCGGTGACGATTCCGCTGCGGATGCCGCCTGCAGTTCAATAAAATTGATAGCTGCTGGTGCTTGTTAGATGGGCGCTAGAGGCTATCTGGGTTCTGATGCTTGCAAAGAAACCAGTGGCGACACAGGCAAAAAACGAAACGCCACCGACGCCAGCGCCAGCCAGGCCGCAATCGCCAGCATGACGGCCGTGTGGACATCCCAGCCCAGGCGCTGGGCGCCGGTGGCCACGATGCCGGTGAACCACTGCATCAGCGCCACGCCCAGGAACATTGCCATCGTGTAGGCCGACAGGGCCCGGCCGGTGAGTGCGGGTGGGTACGAGGCGCGCACGTCGGCGTACTGCAGCACGCCGTAGCCCGACAGCAGCCCCATCAGCAGGATCAGCACCACGCTGGCGGCAGGGTGCACCCGCAAAAATGCCAGCAGCGCGAACAGCCCGGCCATCAGCAGCGAGGCGTTGCCAATCCATCGCCGGCGGCGGCCAATGCCAGGGTCCAGCCGGCCCGCCAGACCGGGTGCAAACAGCGCAATCAACGACAGACCCAGCGCGACGTTGCCGCTGTCCACCAGCGTGAGGTGGTAGCGGTCCATCAGCAGCGGTGCCAGCCACAGGCCCCGCAGCGACAAAAACGCGGCGTAGCCCGACATGCCCAGCAGCAGGATGCCCCAGGTGTGCGGCACCGTGAGCAGTTGGCCAAAGCCCAGCAGCGCCTGGCCCCAGGTTTCGCGCTGCGCCGGGGGCGGCACCAGCGGGGCGGGCTCGTGCACCCGCAGCCAGATCAGCAGCCACGACAGCGCGCTGAGCACCGCCAGCACGGCATAGCCCGTGCGCCAGCCGCCACCGTGCTGCACCAGCCAGGCCAGCGGCGTACCGGTGAACAGCAGGCCCAGACCTCCAACTCCCATCGCCACGCCCGACAGGTAGGCAAACCGGTCGGCAGGGAAATGCCGCGCAATGAACAGCGTGCAGGCCAGGAACGCGGGCGAGCAGCCCACGCCGATCATCAACTGGCCCACCATCAGCCACGCATAGCCGGGCGCTGCCGCCGACAGCGCGGCACCGCCAATCGCCAGCGGGAAAGCGGTCAGCACCGTGCGCCGCAGGCCCCACAGGTCCAGCCCCACGCCCATCAGCAACTGGGCCACACCGAACGACAGGCCGAACAGCCCGGCAAAGGCCCCCAGCGACCCGGGCGACAGCCCGAACTCTGCGGTCAGCCCCTGGGCCAGGATGGCAGTGGTGGTTCGAAACGCCTGGCTCAGCGCGAACCCGCTGAGCAGCGTGAGCAGCATGGCCCACAGCACGCGGGGCGGCGGGCGGCTGCTGCCTGCCATTGGTGCTGGTGTGGGTGCCGGTACCGCCGCAGGCGTGGACCTTGGCGTTGGCGGCGAGGCCAAGGGGCTGCTGCTCACTGCCGCCAGAAGAACACCGCCGCCATCACCAGCCCGGTAGCCACGATGCCCCAGCGGAGCACGTTGGCAGGCAGCTTGCGCGCTACGCGGGCGCCGCCATACCCGCCTGCGGTGGCGGCCACCATCATCATCAGCGCCTGCGGCCACAGCACGATACCGCCTGCTGCGTAGATGGCCACCGCAATCGCGGTGAGCAGCGCAGAGACCAGGTTCTTCATGCCGTTCATGGCATTGAGCTGGGTTTGCCCCAGCAGGCCGAACAGTGCCAGCAGCAAGATGCCCAACCCGCCGTTGAAGTAGCCGCCATACCCCGCCACGGCCAGCATGCCCAGGGCCCCCTTCCACGGCGCGGAGGGGCCATGGGCCGACGCGCCGGCCCACTGGCGCAGCCGGGGCCCCAGGGCAAACAGCGCCGTGGCCGCCAGCAGCAGCCAGGGCACGACCTTGCGGAAGGTGGCATCGGGCGTGATTAGCAGCAGCGCCGCCCCGGCCGATCCGCCGATGAGGGCCAGCAAAACCACTGCCCGCATGGACAGGCCAGGCGGTGGTTGCATGTCTTCCCGAAACCCCCAGGCCCCCGCCATGTAGCCCGGCAACAGCGCCACCGTGCCCGTGGCGTTGGCCACCACGGGCGGCACGCCGGTGAAGACGAGGGCGGGCAGGGTCAGAAAGCTGCCGCCTCCGGCGACGGCATTGAGGGCGCCAGCGACGAAGGCGGCGGCAAGTAGTAAAGGGGTGTCGAACATCCACCAATGGTAGGCGGTGGCGGCGGCGCCATTGGCGACGGCGCAGGTGCAACACTTTTGCCTCCCCCGGTTCCCGTCAGGTGCCGGGGCCGAGCGTCGGTGGGGCTCATACCGCCAGTGCAATCAGTACAGATAGGCCGCGTTGGCCACTGCGGGTGTCACGCCGTCAGTGGTGCTGCTCGTGCCTACGGCCAGCGTGCTGGCATCTCCAGACAGGGCCACGCCAGCGCCGAAGCGCGCAAATGCGCGCGGCTGAGGCGCCTTGACGTAGGCGCTGTGGCCCCAGGTGGTGCTGTTGCGGCGATAGATGTTGACAGCGCCTGCTGAGATGGCGTCCTGGTTGTTGGCGTTGCCGTTGATGCCAGGGGCGTTGCTGGCGTCCTCCAGGTTGCTCAGGGCGAGCGTGCGGCCGTCAGCCGCAAGCGATAACGCAGCCCTGATCGAGTCGTCGTGGATCCCGACCTTGACCGGCAGTGGGGGCTGCTGCTCCCAGGCGCTGCCTGTCTGGGTGAAGGTCATCAACTGAACGTCAAGGCCTACAGAGTGGTCTAGGACGGCCAGCGTGCGGCCATCGCCCGACAGTGCGAAGGGCCGCGGATATCCCCCTCCGGGGGGTTCGCGCCATACCTGCGCGGGAGCGCTCCAGGTGTTGCTGAGCCGGGTAAGGACCGACACGTCCTTGTCCGTGCTTGCGGCGAGGACGTTGCCGTCGCTCGAAAGGGCCAGCACCGCCCCGTAACGGGTCATGCTCGGATCGGGGCTGCTGCCCGGCAGGTGCGCCTGCTCGGCCCAGGCGCCGTTGCTCCGGACAAAGGTGTGTACGGCGCCCATGCCGCCGCCAAAAATGGTTTGGGAAGAGAAGGAGAGCCGACCGCGGACGGCGCTGGTCCCCTGGGTGAAGTCAGCGCCTTCTTCGGGCGCACCCACGGCCAGCAGGGCCCCGTCCGCCGACAGGGCCACGCTGAAACCAAAGTGCTGGGGGGTACAGGGGAAGACATAGACGCCGGTGAATTCTTGGAAGTCGCAGGTCTCAACTTTCACGGGCGTGTTCCGGGACTTGATGTAGGCCTGCTGGCTCCAGGTGCCCCCGCTGCGGGTGAAAACGTATGCAGCCCCCGCGCCGTACGCGTCGCGGTTGGACGCATCGCCGTTGATGCCTCGCGAGTTGCTCCTTTCTTCCGGCGCACCAATGGCCAGCGTGCCCCCGTTGGCCGACAGCGCCAGGCTGGCGCCAAAGGCCATCTTTGCCGCGGGACTGCTGCCTTCAAGCCGCGCCTGTTGGCTCCAGGCACCGTCGGGCGTGCTGCGGCTGAAGACGTACACCGCACCTGCCTCTGCCAGGCCGCCTGAACTGACCTCGCTCGGCGAACCGACGGCCAGCGTTGCCCCGTCGGCCGACAGGGCAATCGCGTTCATGTAGTTCCCAAATCGCTTGGCCGGGTCGCCGTCTGCGAGGTCGAAGCGCCCTATTGCCTGGGTGAGGTCGGGTGTTACCGCGGCAGTTAACGGGCCGCAGCCATTTGCGTCGCAGGCGCGCAGCCGGTAGCTGGCATTCACCCGCTCGTGCAGCGGCACCTGAATCTGTACAGGGAAGCTGGTAGCGTTGTTGGCGGCGCCGATGCCGAACAGCGATTCGGGTTTGGGGCCTCCCACGCCATCAGGGTCTTCGAACAGTTCGTAGCGCGTTGCGCCCGGGGTGACGGCCCAGCCGAAGTTGTAGGTCTTGGGGCCGTAGCTCGCCACGCTGAAGCCGGAAGGGGCCGGGAGTCCGGCGGGCGTTGATTCGCCACTGCTGCCCCCGCAGGCCGCCAGAACGAGTGGCGCCGCCAGCAGCAAAGCGCGATACAAGTAGGGCAGGCCCGAATTCGCCGCGGGCGCAGGGGGGCGCTGGAAATGCATCACAGAGAAGACTCCTCAAAGAAAAAGGGGGGAGACAGGCGCTGCGCGCGGCGGGAGTGCCGGCAGGTCTGCGAGACGCCCGCTGGAGGAGTCAATCGTCGCTTATCAAGGTACCGCCTGGCCCCGACAGACGCGAGCACTTTGTACCAAATGGTAAAAAGTGCGCCACTGCCCTCGGCAGTCGGAATGGCGTTCAGGAGGTCGCGTAAGGATCGGCAAAGCCCAGCTCGCGCAGGATGTCGGTCTCGTACGCCTCCATCTCCTCGGCGTCGGCCTCGCTCGTCTCGTGGTCCCAGCCCTGGGCGTGCAGCGTGCCGTGCACCAGCATGTGGGCGTAGTGTTCTTCCAGGCTCTTGTTTTGCTCCTTCGCCTCGCGCTCGATCACGGGGGCGCACAGCACCAGGTCGGCGGTCACCACCGGCTCCTGCGTGTAGTCGAAGGTGAGCACGTTGGTGGCGTAGTCCTTCTTGCGGTACTCGCGGTTGAGCTGCTGGCCTTCTTCGGCACCCACGATGCGCACGGTGATCTCCGCGTCGGTGGCCAGGGCGTGGCGAATCCAGCGCGTGACCTTGTGGCGGGGCAGCACAGCCCGGTGGGCGGCGGCTTCGTCAAACGCGCCAAACTGCAGCGACAGGGAGAGTTGGTTTAAGGACATTTGAGGTGTTTTAGGCTACTGGTGCGCGATGTATAAGCGTAAGCAGCTATCAAATTAGGAGTTCAGTCGCGGGTACGGGCCGCTGCGGCACGGCGGGGGGCGTCGTAGGCGTCCACGATGCGGGCCACCAGCGGATGGCGCACCACGTCGGCGCTGGTGAAGTGGGTGATCGAGATGCCCTTGACGCGCTTCAATACGCGCTCGGCGTCGATCAGGCCGCTCAGGGTGCCCTTGGGCAGGTCGATCTGGCTGACGTCACCGGTCACCACGGCCTTGGCGCCAAAGCCGATACGGGTGAGGAACATCTTCATCTGCTCGGGCGTGGTGTTCTGTGCCTCGTCGAGGATGACGAACGCGTTGTTCAGCGTGCGACCGCGCATGAAGGCCAGCGGCGCAATCTCGATGGCGTTGCGCTCAAACGCCTTTTGCACCTTGTCGTGTCCCATCAGCTCGTACAGCGCGTCGTACAGCGGGCGCAGATAAGGGTCCACCTTCTGCGCCAGATCGCCGGGCAAAAAGCCCAGGCGCTCTCCAGCCTCCACCGCCGGGCGAGTCAGCACGATCCGCTGCACACTGCTGCGCTCCAATGCATCCACCGCACTGGCCACGGCGAGATACGTCTTGCCGGTGCCCGCAGGGCCGATGCCGAAGGTGATGTCGTGCGTGGCGATGTTCTGCAGGTACAGGTTCTGCGTGGGGGTGCGCCCGCGCAGGTCCGCACGGCGGGTGTTGAGGATGATGGCGTCGTCCGGGGCCTCCAGCAGTTCGCTGTCGCCCGCCAGCATCAGCTGGATATAGTCCTCGCCAATGGGGCGCTCGGCCATTTCATATAGGGCCTGCAGCAGCTCCATCGCCTGCGTGGCCTTGGCCTTGGGGCCGTCGACCTTGAACTGCTCGTGCCGGTGCGCAATGCTCACCTGCAAGGCCACCTCGATGGTGCGCAGGTGCGCATCGGCCGGGCCACACAGGTGGGTGAGCCGGGTGTTGTTGTGGGGGGTGAAGGTGTGGCGCAGGATCACGCGGATAATTCCAGTCAGGCAACGGAAAACAGCAAGAACGGCGGCGCGGCATGTCATGCCCGCGTCGTCAAAGGACATCAATGATAGGCAAATTGACCGGCACCCTGCTGGAGAAGAATCCCCCCGAGGTGCTGCTGGACTGCCACGGCGTGGGCTACGAGGTGAATGTGCCCATGAGCACGTTCTACAACCTGCCCGCCGTGGGAGAGCGTGTGAGCCTGCTGACACAGTTCATCGTGCGTGAGGATGCTCAGCTGCTGTACGGTTTTGCAACCGCCCCTGAGCGCCAGGCGTTTCGTGAGCTGATCAAGATCTCCGGCGTGGGGCCGCGCACGGCGCTGTCCATCCTGAGCGGGATGGGCGTGAGCGACTTGGCGCAAGCGATTTCTCTGCAGGAGGCGGGCCGTTTGGTGAAGGTGCCGGGCATCGGCAAAAAGACAGCCGAGCGTTTGCTGCTGGAGCTCAAGGGCAAGCTGGGTGCGGACATGGGGGCTGTGCATGGCGCGGCCACCAGCGATGCGCAAGCCGACATTCTGCAGGCGCTGTTGGCTTTGGGCTACAGCGACAAGGAGGCGGCTGCGGCGCTCAAGGCGCTGCCAGCGGAGGTGGGGGTGAGTGAGGGGATCAAGCTGGCGCTGAAGGCACTGGCGAAGTAGTCACGGTTGGCTTTCGTGGCGGTGCATTTCAGTGTTCAATGACGGTTTGTGTGGGTCTAGAGGTAAAAATGAAACCTAAGATATTCGCTCGTTGGGGATGGGGTCTTGTGGCAGCGGCTGCGCTGCTGGTGGGGTGTGGCGGCGGGGGGCAGGAAGGCGTGGCGCCGACTTCCTCCGCCGTGCTGCAGGTGGATGGGTGGGTGCAGCCTGCCAGCGCGGACCAGGGGGTGTCCAACGTCAAGTCGCGCAGTATGCTGGCGTCCCCGCCTGTACACTCATTGGTGAGCCTGGGCGCTTTGGCCGAGGCCAAGGCAACTCCCGCTGGCGGTGGCATCGGTCCGCGCCAAGTGGGCGTTGCGCGTGACGTAGCAGCTACCCGAGCCGCACCGCAAACATTGCAGCAGTTCCGTTGGACCCCCACTTCCAGCGGCGGTCAGGTGGCCGCTATCAGCTTCTCCGCCGAGGGGGCCTATGGCCTGCGCCTGGGGGTGGTCGCCCGAAAGCTGCCTCCAGGCGCTGTACTGCGTGTGTACAGCCAAGCAGATGCAGCCTCAGTTTTTCAGATTGCCGGGCATGAAGTGATGCAGCGCATTGAACGTAATGCGCAGGCGGGCGACACCTCGATCGACGGCCAGACCTGGTGGTCCCCGGACCTGGGTTCGCACGAGGTGACCCTGGAGCTGGAGTTGCCCGCTGGCGTAGCCCCGGACGCAGTGGATATCTCGGTGCCACGCGTCTCCCACATCTTCGAAAATCTGTCGATTCCCACAGAAGGTGAACTGACTGCCAAGATCAACGAATCGGCTTCGTGCCAGTTGGACGCCAGTTGCTATGAGGCCTATGCCAACCAGCGCAACGCCGTTGCCCGCATGATCTTTACGTCCGGTGGTGGGACCTATGTATGTACTGGTACGTTGCTCAATGACGCGCAGTCTTCTGGCACACCGTACTTTCTGACGGCCAACCATTGCATATCCACCCAGACAGAGGCGTCTTCGCTGCAGACCGACTGGTTTTACCGTGCTCCGACATGCAACAGCCGCACCCTTTCCAGCGCAACCACCAAGCGTCTGAATGGTGCGGTGTTGCTCTACGCGACGGACGTTACCGACACGGCGTTGCTCAAGCTCAACGACACGCCGCCAGCGGGGGCCTTCTTTGCCGGGTGGGATGCCAGCACGCAGGCCACGGGCGCGTCGGTGGTGGGCCTGCATCATCCCCGGGGTGATTTGCTCAAGGTGAGTATTGGCGCATTGAACAGCTTGACTTCCTGCACGGCCACCAGTGGAACCCAATTCCAGTGCGTGGGTTCGTCGGGAAATTTCTATCGTGTGAACTGGAGCCAAGGTACCACCGAAGGCGGTAGCAGCGGTTCAGCTCTGTTCAAAGGCGGCACCCAGGTCATTGGGACACTGTACGGTGGCAGCGCAAGCTGCACCTCCATCTCGTCTCCCGAGTTCTATGGCCGCTTTGATGTCGCATACAACACGGCGCTGAAAAACTGGCTGTCGTCTGGCCAGCCGCAGACACCGTCGTCCGGAGTGCGTGTGCCCGTCTACCGTTTTTTTAACGGCACCACGGGGGCCCACTTCTTCACCACCAGCGCAGCAGAGCGCGACAACACCATCGTGAATTTTCCGGTGTTCAATTACGAGGGCATTGCGTTCTATGCCCAAGCGGCGCTGCAGTCGGGTAACAGTGCGGTGTACCGCTTTTATGGCCTCACCGGCGGGGCACATTTTTACACCATCAATCCTGCAGAGCGGGATAGCGTGCAACGCAGTAACCCGGATTTCCAGCTGGAGGGCATCGCTTGGTACGCAATGCCCAGCGCAGCAGGAGGTGGGATTCCTGTCTATCGGTTCTACCGTCTCTCGAAAGGCGTGCATTTCTATACGACCAGCCCCTCAGAGCGGGATTTCATCCAGGCCAGCATGCCTGACTACCGCTACGAAGGAGTCGCTTACTACGCCTGGGCGAACCAGTAAGTAAGCTACGGCAATGACCATCCAGACCGACGACTTCACCCCCGCCCCCGCCAAACGCGTCATCTCCGCAGTTCCCGTTTCCCCCCAAGAGGAGGCCATCGAACGTGCCCTGCGCCCCAAACTCTTGCAGGAGTATGTGGGGCAGGCCAAGGCCAGGGAGCAGTTGGAAATCTTCATCGGCGCGGCGAGGAAGCGGGGTGAGGCGCTGGACCATGTGCTGCTGTTCGGCCCGCCCGGCCTGGGCAAGACCACGCTGTCGCACATCATCGCGGCGGAGTTGGGCGTGAACCTGCGCCAGACCAGCGGCCCGGTGCTGGAAAAGCCCAAGGACCTGGCGGCGCTGCTGACCAACCTGGAAAAGAACGACGTTCTCTTCATCGACGAGATCCACCGCTTGTCACCCGTGGTGGAGGAAATCCTCTACCCCGCGCTGGAGGACTACCAGATCGACATCATGATCGGCGAGGGGCCGGCAGCGCGCAGCATCAAGCTGGACCTTCAGCCCTTCACCCTGGTGGGCGCCACCACGCGCGCGGGCATGCTGACCAACCCGTTGCGCGACCGCTTCGGCATCGTGGCGCGGCTGGAGTTCTACACGGCCGAGGAGCTGGCGCGCATTGTCCAGCGCAGTGCCGGGTTGCTCCATGCACCGATGGATGAGGAAGGTGGCTTCGAGATCGCCCGCCGCTCGCGCGGCACACCGCGCATTGCCAACCGGCTGCTGCGCCGGGTGCGCGACTATGCAGAGGTCAAGGGTGATGGGCGCATTACCAAACCCATTGCCGACAAGGCGCTGGCCATGCTCGATGTGGACCCGCAAGGCTTTGACGTGATGGACCGCAAGCTGCTCGAAGCCGTGATCCACCGCTTCGATGGCGGCCCCGTGGGGCTGGACAACATCGCGGCCAGCATTGGTGAAGAGGCCGGCACCATCGAGGACGTGATCGAGCCCTACCTGATCCAGCAGGGCTTCCTGCAGCGCACGCCGCGTGGACGTATTGCCACGCTGGCGGCGTTCCGCCACCTGGGGGTCACGCCCCCGAAGGCGAGCGGGCAAGATCTGTTTGGGGTGTGAGGGGCGTGGCAGAGCCGGGCTCTGCGCGGGCTGTGCCCCGCAGCATGCCTGCCACGATCAGCGCCTGTGCAGCGTAATACGTCGCCAGCACCCAGACCTGCGCCATGGGCAGGGGCGTCACAAACCGGTTGGTGGCCAGCAGCGAGTCGCTGAGCATGAAAAACCCGGCGCCGATGGCGGCACACAGCGAAGCGGTGTCGCGCAACACGGTGGCACGGCCCACCGCCTGGGCCGCCATCAGCGCGATCACCAGCACATAGGCCGCGACGGGGGCGCGGAGTGCAGGCGGCAGGCCGCCCGTGCACAGAAAGGCGTACATGGCCGCGCCGATGCCCAGCGTGGCCGCTAGCGCACCCCGGTGCGGAAACCATGCCTGTCCACTTTTGAACAGCGCTACATAAAACAGATGCGCCACCAGAAAGCTCACCAGGCCGGGGATGAAGAAGCCCTGGAACATGAGGAACACATCCCCTGCCAATGACCCGCCCAGGGCCGCGATCAGCAAGACCCAGGGAGTTTTTGCGCCTGGTGCATCTCTTGCGCTGGTCGAATATGCACTGAAAGCTACTAAAATAATAGCAATCGCCATGGTCAGCGGTTTGAACAGCCAATGCCATTGTGTGAACTCCAGCGCACTGGTGGCCGTGGCCAGTGCCGCGCTTTGCAGCATCAGCGCCATCAGCATGCGAAGGCGCCCCTGCATGACAGCGCCCAGCGACCATTGCACTGTCAGCAGCACGGCGAACCAGACGGCGTTGTGCGCCAGCGGCGCCGCATCGGCCTGCCACAAAAAGGCCGCCACGCCCCCGAGCAGCAGCACAAACTGCACCAGTGCAAACCACTGCACGGCGCGCGACATCGGTGGGTGGTAGAGCGCCATCTGCGCCATGCTGAAGGCCGGCTTGGGAAAGCGCTCCGCCACATCCGCAGGCCGCCAGCCCGGCGGCTTGATCCAGACCTTGAGCTTGTCGAGCCAGCTGCGTGCGTGCCAGCTGTCGTGCGCCAGCCCCGCGTACACCTGGGCGTTGGCCCACAGTGGGTCCCAGCTATTGAGCAGGCCGCGCGTGCCATACACACATTTTTCCTGGTCGTCTTCGTCCTTGAAGGTGCCGAACATCCGGTCCCATACGATCAGGATGCCGCCGTAGTTCTTGTCCAGATAGGCGTCGTTGACGGCATGGTGCACGCGGTGGTTGCTGGGGCTGCAGAACCAGCGGTCGAACCAGCCCAGGCGTCCCACCTGCTCGGTATGCACCCAGAACTGGTAGAGCAGGTCAATCAGCGCCACGACGCCGAACACCAGCGGCGGAACGCCCGCCAGTGCCATGGGCACATAAAAGATCCAGCCCAGCAGCGCGCCCGAACTCGTCTGGCGCAGCGCGGTGCTGAGGTTGTAGTCCTGGCTCTGGTGGTGCACCGCGTGCGCGGCCCACAGCACCGCCGATTCATGCCCCATGCGGTGGAGCCAGTAGTAGCAGAAGTCGTAGAACACCAGCGCCAGCAGCCAGCCGGGCAGGCTGGTCCAGAACGCATCGTTGCGCCACAGCGCCACGTGCTCGAACAGGGCGGTGTAGATGCCAATGCGCAGCAGCCGCGTGAACACTGCGCTGGTCTGGCTCAGCATGCCCAGGCTGATGCTGCTGACGGCATCGGCCAGGCGGTAGGTGTTGCGCTGGCGCTTGAAGCCAATGGCCAGCTCAATGGCGATCAGCAGGAAGAAGACGGGTGTGGCAAGGACGATGATCTGGCTGGGGCTCATGTTGCCGGATTGTGGTCCAGCAGCCAGCTCACACCGGGGCAGGTGAACCCCTATAGCGCCGGTGTTTAGAGGGCTGCGCCTATGTCAGCGCTCCCCGTGCATCCACCCGGATGATGCGCTCCACCGTGCCGGCCGCCAAACCGCCGCGCACGCCGATCAAAAAGTCATGCAGATTGACCGTGGGATCGCAATGGCCAGGGATGAGCCAGAGCATGTGTCCCAGGCTGGGCAGGCGGGCATCGGGAGCGTCTGCGTAGAGCAAGCCATGCTCGTCGCCCCCGTTGGCATAGCGCAGGGTGCGGTCGGCGGGCAGCAGGGCCACCGTGGGCAGGCCGGAGTCAATGGCGTGGCTCTTGTGACCGGCGTCGCACACCGCGTGGGTGTCGCGCACCGACACCACCTGGGTCTTGACGTACAGCGCATGTTCAAACGCGGGCTGCGCAGGATCGCGTTCGTTGCGCGCGTAATCTGCGTCCATGAACAAGAACGAGCCCGCCTGCAACTCGCCAAACACGCCGCTGGCGGCCTCATGAACCAGGGTACCTGTGCCTGATCCGGTGATCAGCGGCACGGGCAGCCCTGCGGCTTCGATGAGCTGGCGCGTGTGATCCGCCGCGCGAACGACAGCGGCGATGGTCTCGCGCCGACCCACGCTGCTGGCCAGGTGCTGGGCGCGCCCATGGTAGGCCTGCAGCCCCGCAAACCGCAGGCGGGGGCTGCGCGACACGGCCAGCGCGAGCGGTACGGCGGCCTCGCCCGGCGGCACGCCGCAGCGGCCCTGGCCCACGTCGATCTCGACCAGCACATCAATGCCCGCGTCGCTGCCGTACTGCGCCATGGCTTCGGCCAGGCGTTCGATGCCGTCGATGTGGTCCACGGCCACGCCCAGGCGACCGCCGTGTGCCGCCAGCAGCGCCGCCAGCCGCGCCACGCGGTGCAGCTTGGGCATGGCAATGACCTGGTTGGTGATGGTGATGTCATCGACCCCGCCAGCGGCCAGCGCCTCGGCCTCAGCGACCTTCTGCACGCACACGCCCTGGGCGCCAGCGCGTTGCTGCAGCAGCGCGAGTTCGGCGCTCTTGTGCAGCTTGGCATGGGGGCGCCAGCGCACGTGGTGCTTGCGCGCGAAGTCGGCCATGCGCTGGATGTTGCGGTCCATGGCATCCAGGTCCACCACCAGGGCGGGGGTGTCGATAGCGTCCACCCGCTGGCCGATGGTGGATTGCAATTCAGGCGTGGTTTTCATCGCGCACGACAATCTGGTCAAGGTGTTGGGTGTCCGCCCAGCCGACGAGGGTGAGGCCGTCAGGCGTCCACAGCAGGCGGTTGATGGCGGCGTTGGAGAGTTGCCAGGTGCGTGGCGCCTGGATGTCCTGGCGCGTGGCCAGGCGGTACAGCACATCGAGCACGCCGCCATGCGCCACCATCACCACCTGCTCGCCCACATGCTGTTGCGCCAGCGCGGTCACGGTGCGTTCGATGCGGTCACGCAAGGTGACGAGGGATTCGCCGCCCTCGGGCGTGTAGTGGGGGTCGCGCTTGCGCCAGCGCAATGCGTCCTCGGGCAGTTCGGCCTCGATCTCGGCAAACGTGCGGCCCTGGAAGTGCCCGAAGCTGCGTTCGCGCAAGCCGGGCTCGGTCTTCAACGGGGCGCCTGTGGTGTGGGCCACGGCCTGGGCGGTGGCGTGCGCGCGTTGCAGGTCGCTGGAGTAGATGGCTGCAATCGGCTCGCCCACCAGGGCCTGCGCGACCTGGGCGGCCTGCCACAGGCCGGTGTCGTTGAGCGGGATGTCCAGGTGGCCCTGGATGCGGGTGTCCACGTTCCAGGCGGTTTCGCCGTGGCGGATGGCAACGATGCGGGTGGCGTGCATGCAATAGACAGGCGTAGAGGGAATCAGTGTGAGGGCGGAACCAATGGCAGGCGTACTTGCCGTGGCCCCTCGGGCGGCTTCGGAAAGCCGTTGAGTGCGGCGTCGAACAGCACGCCATAGACGGCCGGATCGCTCACCCACACATCTTCGTGCACGGCGGAGGTTTCGTACACGACGGCCTGGGTGCTGGCGTCGCGCATCACGATGCTGACCGCGCGGCGGTGCAGGGGCGTGGGCTCGCCAAAACGCCACATGCCATGCACCCCCCAGCCCCGTCCATACCAGCCGCCCATGCCCCAGGGGCCGGGGCCGTAAGGGCCGTACGGGCGGAACGGGTCATAGCGCGGCACGGCGTCGGCCTGCACGCCCAGCTGCACCAGCAGGCGGGGCGCAGCATCGTCGCGCTGCAGGCCCGCGCGGGCCAGGGCCTGTTCGGCCAGTGTGGTGATGGTGTCGAACGAAGGGGCCTGCTGCGAAGGCAGGCGCTCAATGCGGTACGTGGCAGGTGCGGGCACTGCCGCCAGCGTTGAGAAGCTCTGCACCTGGCCCTCCACCACGCGGGTGGTGCTGCAGCCTGCGAGCAGGGTGACGGTGAGGCCCAGGAGCAGGGCGGGAATCCATCGGCGTTGTGTCATGGTCAGAGTGTCCTGAAACAAGGATCTCCGTGAGAGTGCCGCTGGCCCCGGCAGTTCACGACAGTTGCACCACCTGCACGCCGGGCAGCGATGGCGATGACGCCGCAAACTCTTCCTTGTCAAAGGCCTTGTCGCCGTCTTCGCTGGCGATGCCGGTGGCCTTGGCGTTCTTGAAGTCGTACAGGCTGCCGTCCAGCAGGTGCGAGGGCACCACGTTCTGCAGGGCGTTGAACATGTTCTCCACGCGGCCGGGGAAGCGCTTTTCCCATTCGCGCAGCATCTCGCCCACCTGCTTGCGCTGCAGGTTCTCTTGGCTGCCGCACAGGTTGCACGGGATGATGGGGAAGTTGCGGTGCGCAGCCCAGCGGGCGGTGTCTTTCTCGGCCACGTAGGCCAGTGGGCGGATCACCACATGCTTGCCGTCGTCGCTGACCAGCTTGGGCGGCATGCTCTTCATCTTGCCGCCAAAGAACATGTTGAGCAGCAGCGTCTGCAGGATGTCGTCGCGGTGGTGGCCCAGCGCGATCTTGGTGCAGCCCAGCTCATCGGCCACGCGGTACAGAATGCCTCGGCGCAGGCGGCTGCACAGGCTGCAGGTGGTCTTGCCCTCGGGGATCAGCTTCTTGACGATGCTGTAGGTGTCCTCGTTCTCGATGTGGAAGGGCACGCCGGTGCTGGCCAGGTACTCGGGCAGCACATGCTCAGGAAACCCCGGCTGCTTCTGGTCCAGATTCACGGCCACCAGGTCAAAGTGGATGGGCGCGCGGGCCTTGAGCTTGAGCAGGATGTCCAGCAGCGCGTAGCTGTCCTTGCCACCCGACATGCACACCATGACCTTGTCGCCTTCTTCAATCATGTTGAAGTCGACGATGGCCTTGCCGACTTCGCGGCACAGGCGCTTTTCCAGCTTGTGGGTTTCACGCTCGATCTTCATGCGGGCGGCGCCGCTGGCGGCTGCTTCAGCAGGCTCGTCGGCCCAGCCGACGGGGGCGGAGAGAGCGGGGTTGGTGGTTGGGGCTTCGTTCACTACGGTGCTCATGGGGTCACCACTGTCCTGTCTCGACGCGAATGGCCACTTCGCAGTCGTCAAAAATTTCGAGTTTGGCAATCTTCACGCGCACGCCCAGCACGCCGGGCAGTTGCATCAGGCGGTTGGCCAGCTTGCCGATCAGGCTCTCCAGCAGGTTGACATGCTCGGCCGTGCACTCGTCGATGATGATCTGGCGCACACGCCGGTAGTCCAGCACATGGCCAATGTCGTCGTCGCGCGGGGCCAGCGGCTGCACGCCCAGGCTCAGTTCGGCATCGACCTGGATGGGTTGCGGGTCGGTCTTCTCGTGGTCGAGGATGCCCAGGTTGGCATCGAAGCGCAAACCGGTGAGCGTCAGGATCTGCGTGCCAGTCATCTGGGAAGGGGTCTGTGTCATGGTGGGGGCTCGTTGTGTGCGCAAGCGCTGGGCTCACATCAACGAGAAGTCGCGGTCAAACTTCATCAGGTGCTGGCCGCCATCGACCAGCAGCGTGGTGCCGGTGATGGAACGGTTCTCCAGCGCAAACTTCACCGTGGCGGCCACGTCCTCGGCGGTGGAAGAGCGGCCCAGGGGGCTGAGGGAATGCAGCTGGGCGAACTTTTCGTCGCTCAGCATATGGCTGGTCAATGTGAGGCCGGGTGCCACGCCCACCACACGCACGCGCGGCGCCAGGGCCAGCGCCAGCATGGTGCCGGCGGCTTCCAGCGCGGCCTTGGAGAGCGTGTAGCTCATGAAGTCGGGGTTCTGGTTCCAGAGCTTCTGGTCCAGCAGGTTGACCACGGCGCCCTGCGCATCGGCCTCACCCGCCGCCACCCGGTCGGCCACATGCTGGTGCAGGGCCTGGGCCAACAGCACGGGGGCGGCGGTGTTGCTGCGCAGATGCTTTTCGAGCGCGGCAAAGCCAAAGGTCCCTACGTTGTCGTGTTCGAACAGCGAAGCACTGTTGACCACCGCGTCCACGCTGCCAAAGTGCGCCACCACGCGGGGCAGCAGGCCGCGCACGGCGGCTTCGTCATCAAAATCGGCCTCAAAATGGGCGCTTGCGCTAGTCAATCTTGCACATTCAGCTACTGTATTGATAGCATCTTGCGCTGACGAGCGGTAGTGCACTGCCACCTGCCAGCCGCCGGCAGCCAGGGCCAGCGCAATGCTGCGGCCCAGGCGCTTGGCGGCACCGGTCACCAGCACGGTGCGGGGGCGGTGGGGAAGGGAAGGGGTGGACATGTGGGGGACAATGCGGGCCGTGACCCAAAGACCCGACAGTTTAACGACCGCCCTGCACCAGCACATCACCCAGGCCATTGCCGCCGAGGGTGGATGGCTGGGTTTTGATCGCTTCATGGCCTTGGCCTTGTACACGCCCGGCCTGGGCTACTACGCCAACTATTCCACCAAATTCGGCGCCATGCCGGAGTCCGGCAGCGATTTCGTGACCGCGCCCGAGATGACCCCACTGTTCGGCCAGACCCTGGCCGTGCAGGTGGGCGAGGCGCTGGTCCAAACTGCTACCTCCGAGGTCTGGGAGTTCGGCGCGGGCTCGGGCGCGCTGGCGCTGCAGTTGCTGGATGCGTTGGGCGATCAGGTGCAGCGCTACACCATCGTTGATCTGTCGGGCAGCCTGCGCGCGCGCCAGCAGGCCAAGCTGGTAGCCCACGCCCACAAGCTGCGCTGGGTGGACGCCTTGCCCGAAAAGTTCAGCGGCGTGGTGGTGGGCAACGAGGTACTGGACGCCATGCCCGTGCAACTGCTGGCGCGCCACGGCGGCCAGCAGGGCGGCGTGTGGCACGAACGCGGTGTGGTGGTGGCCGAAGACGGCCACTTTGTCTGGGCCGACCGCCCCACCGACCTGCGCCCGCCCATCGACATCGAAGGCCCGCAGGACTACCTGACCGAGATCCACGCCCAGGGCGAAGGCTTCATGCGCATGCTGGCCGACCGGCTCACGCGCGGCGCAGCCTTCTTGCTGGACTATGGATTTGGCGAAGATGAGTACTACCACCCCCAGCGCCACATGGGCACCGTGATGTGCCACCAGGGCCACCTGGCCGATGGCGACCCGCTGGTGGCGGTGGGGCTCAAAGACATCACCGCCCACGTCAACTTCACCGCCATGGCACTGGCCGCGCAGGAGGCGGGCCTGAATGTGCTGGGCTACACCACGCAGGCGCATTTTTTGATCAATTGCGGCTTGTTACCCAAGATGGAGCAGTTACCGCAAGCCCAGCGGGCAACAGCGGCCAAATTGATCATGGAACACGAGATGGGCGAGCTGTTCAAGGTGCTGGCTGTGGGCGCGGGCGAGCCATGGGAGCCGCTGGGGTTCAGCCACGGAGACCGCTCGCACCGGCTGTAGGCGGCGCGATGGCGGCCTTGCCGTCCCGTCCTAGGGCAGAGATGGGAAGGCGTTGCTGCGCGGGTTCAGAGGCTCGCGGTCGGTTTGGGACTGCTTTGCGCGGTGTGCCTTGAGGGGGCTCAACGCAGCTGCGCTGCGTCGCCGCCTTGGTCTGCCGCTAGCGTCACCGCATCGCTGCGGTCCTTCAGCCCCACCCCCGTCAGCCCCAGTTGCCGCGCCTCCTGGCACAGCCACCACAGGCGCGCAGCGGCGGCGGCCGGGGGCAGGCCCTCGGGCCGCACGTTGGAGATGCAATTGCGCTGCGCATCGTGGCGCCCCACCTGCGGGTGCCAGGTGAGGTAGATGCCGAGGCTGTCGGGCGAGCTGAGGCCTGGCCGCTCGCCGATCAGCACCGCCACCAGGCGCGCGCCCAACAGCGCGCCCACCTCGTCACCCAGTGCCACGCGGGCCTGTTGGGCAATCACCACGGGGCCCAGCTGCCAGCCTGCGGGCGCCTGTTGGCAAATCGCGCCGATGAGCGGTGGCGCCTGCCGCGCCACGGCCAGGGACGAGAGGCCGTCGGCCACCAGCAGCAGCAGGTCCACGGGGCGGCCGCCGCTGTGCTGATCGCCCAGGACGCGCAGCGCCTGCGCATCGGCGTCGCACAGGCGGCGGCCCAGGTCGGGGCGCAGCAGGTAGGTGGCGCGGTCGGGGGCGGCGCTGTGCACGGGGAGCGTCGCGCAGCCCTGGGCCTGCAGTTGGGCGGCCAGCGCTTCTGCGGCCAGCGGGATGTGCACGGCGTCGCGCGCCTGCGCATGGGCCAGGCCAAAACGCAGCAGCTCGGCCGTGGGCAGGGCTGCGCCCGCACGCCCCAGGGCCAGGCGCGCCTGGGTGTGGGCGCGCAGGTCGTCCCAGGGGTCGGGAGGGATGCCGTGTGGCGCTGGTTCGTGTGTCATGCGCCCAGCCTCCATTGCCGCATTTGTGCCAGCGCCGGGTGTTGATCGTGGGCAGGCAGCAGGCGTCCGCCTGCATCGGTGATGTGCATGCGCTGCAGCCAGGCGCCAAACTCGGGCGCGCACTGCAGGCCCAGCACCTCGCGCAGGTAGAGCGCGTCGTGGAACGAGGTGCTCTGGTAGTTGAGCATGATGTCGTCCGCACCCGGAACGCCCATGATGAAAGTCAGGCCCGCCGTGCCCAACAGCGTCATCAGCGTGTCCATGTCGTCGGAGTCAGCCTCGGCGTGGTTGGTGTAGCAGACATCGCAGCCCAGCGGCACGCCCAGCAGCTTGCCGCAGAAGTGGTCTTCCAGGCCCGCGCGGATGATCTGCTTGCCGTCGTACAGGTACTCGGGCCCGATGAAACCGACCACCGTGTTGGTCAGCAGCGGCGCAAACGCGCGGGCCACGCCGTAGGCCCGCGCCTCGCAGGTCTGCTGGTCCACGCCGTGGTGGGCGTTGGCCGACAGGGCGCTGCCTTGGCCGGTCTCGAAATACATCACGTTGTCGCCCAGGGTTCCACGCTGCAGTGAAAGCGCCGCGTCGCGCGCCTCCTTCAGCAGCGCCAGCGAAATGCCAAAGCTCGCGTTGGCCGCCTCGGTGCCCGCAATCGACTGGAACACCAGGTCCACCGGCGCGCCTTGTTCCACCATCTGGATCGTGTTGGTCACATGCGTGAGCACACACGACTGGGTGGGGATCTGCAGCCGCTCGATCACATCGCCCAGCATGTGCACCAGCCCGGTGAGCGCGGCGATGCTGTCGGTGGCCGGGTTCACGCCAATCACCGCGTCGCCCGCGCCGTACAGCAGGCCGTCGATCATCGACGCCGCAATGCCGCGCAGGTCGTCCGTAGGGTGGTTGGGCTGCAGCCGCACGGCCAGGTGGCCCGGCAGGCCGATGGTGTTGCGAAACCGCGTGACCACGCGGCACTTGCGCGCCACGGCGATCAAGTCCTGGTTGCGCATGAGCTTGCTCACGGCCGCCGCCATCTCGGGCGTGATGCCGGGTGCCACGGCGGCGAGCATGGCGCTGTCGGTGCTGTGGGCCAGCAGCCAGTTGCGGAAGTCCCCCACGGTGAGATGGGCGAGGGGCGCGAACGCGGCGGCGTTGTGGGTGTCGAGGATCAGGCGCGTGACCTCGTCGCTTTCGTAGGGGATGAGCGCCTCGCTCAGAAAGCGCGTCAGAGGGATGTCGGCCAGGCACAGGCGCGCGGCCATGCGCTCCACAGCCGATGTGGCTGCCACGCCTGCCAGGGCGTCGCCCGAGCGCAGCGGCGTGGCCTTGGCCATCACTTCGCGCAGATCGCTGAACTGCCAGCGCTCGCCGCCAATGGTGTGCTGGTAGGCCATGGTGCGTTCTGCCCCCTGTGAATGCCTCAGGCCACTACGATGTGACAGCCCGCTGCCTGCAGTGCCGAGAAGGCGGGCAAGGACCGGGCACCTGCGTCGGTGACCAGCGTGCCCACGTCGGCCAGGCTGGCATAGGTCACGCGGCTGGCTTGTCCCACCTTGCTGTGGTCGGCCAGCAAGATCAGCTCCTTGGCCTGCGCAGCCATGGCGCGGGCCACGGCGGCCTCGTGGTGTTCAAAGCTGGTGGCGCCACTGTGCACGCTGATGCCCACGGGCGAGAGCAGGGCCACATCGGCGCGGTAGCGGTGGATTTCGGCCACGGTGGTGTCGCCGTGCGTGGCCTGCACGGCAGGGTCGGTGCGGCCACCGAGCAGGATCACGTCGTTGCGTGTGTTGCGCCCGGCGTCGGCTGCAGCGAGCTTGAGCGCCACGTTCAGCCCGTTGGTAATGATGGTCAGGCCCGACAGGCTGGACAACGCTTCGGCCAGCAGGGTGGTGGTGCTGCCCGCATCAATGAACAGCGTTTGCCCCGGCTGCAGCAGCTGCAGGGCGGCGCGGGCGATGGCGCGTTTTTCGCGCTCGCGCACCGCCTGGCGCACGGCCAGCGGGGGTTCTGGCTCTGGCCCCTGGGCCACCACGCCCCCGTGCACGCGCCGCAGAATGCCCTGCGACTCCAGCGCGAGGATGTCGCGGCGCACGGTCTCGCGCGACACATCCAGGTCTTGCGCAATGCGCTCCGTGCTCACCCGCGAGAGCGTGGACAGCAGGGTGCGGATGCGGAGGAAACGTTCTTCTTGCAGCATGGGGCGATGTTAGGCGGGCTTGGAGCCTGGGGCGCGTCGGACGCGGCGCTGCGTGCCAAAGTGCAGCAGCAGCGCCAGCGACCCCACCACCGCCATGATGCAGGTAGAGAACGCTGCCGCCTGCGAAGTCAGCCCCGCTTCATCCAGCCGCATCACCGTCACCGCCCCCATGGGCAGCGAGGGCGTGATGAGGAAGATGACCGCCGACAGCGTGACCATGGAGCGCATGAACAAGAACACCAGCACCGCCAGCAACGTAGGCAGCAGCGCGGGCAGGTACACATCGCGCAGCACGCGGGCGGTGCTGCCGCCCAGCACGGTGGTGGCGTCTTCCAGCGTGGTGGGCACGTTGCGCATGCCGGTCATCATGGTCATGAAACCCTGCGTGTGGTAGTGGTAGTAGTTGCACAGCGCCAGCAAGATGGCCGTGCCATACAGCATGCCCCAGGGCCAGGTGGCGGTGTTGAAGGTGAACACATAGGCCAGCCCCAGCACCAGCCCGGGCACGCCCACCGGCAGGGCCGACAGCGCCGTGGCCGCCTGCGCCAGCCGCCCCGGCAGGCGGCGGATGCCAAAGCACAGCACAAACAGCATCGCCGTGCCCACGCTGGCGGCGAGGGCCGAAACCCACACCGAGGTCCACAGCGGCGCATAGCCCCCCGCAATGGTGATGTCGTAGTGCTTGAGCGTGAGGTCCAGCCGGTAGGGCCACAGCCGGATGAAGCTGGCCACCACCACCGTGAGCACCAGGGCCACGATGCTGCCCGCAATGCCCATGCAGGCGATGAAGAATGCGGTATCGCGCCCCGGGCGGCGGGTGGGCGTGGGCGGCAGGGCCGATTCGGCACCTGCCCCGGCACGTTGTGCGGCCATGCGTTCGATGAACACCGACAACGCGGCGGGCGCCAGCAGCAGCATGCCCACCACCGCGCCCATGCCAAACCTCATCTGCCCGCTGACCTGGTTGTAGATCTCGGTGGCCAGTACGGCAAAGTTGCCGCCAATGACCACGGCGTTGCCAAAGTCGGTGATGGTGATGGTGAACACCACAAACCCCGCGCTCAGCAGGCCGTAGCGGGCCTGCGGCAGCGTGATGTCGCAAAACTGTCGCCACGGCGTGGCGCCCAGCACCTCGGCGGCGTCGTACTGCCGGGCATCGCCCTGGCGCAGCGCGGTGCGCACGATGAGCACGGCCTGCGGCAGCGCATAGAGCACGTCCGCAATCAGCAGGCCCCAAAAACCATAGATTTCGGGCCGCACGCCTAGCATCTTGCCCACGATGCCGTTGCGCCCCAGCAAAAAGATGATGCCTAGCCCCAGCACCAGCGAGGGCGCCAGCATGGGCAGGGCCAGCGCACCGGCCACAAAGCGGCGGCCCGGCATGCCGGTGCGCTCCAGCCCAAACGCCACCACAAAGGCCAGCACCAGCGTGACGGCCGTGGTTACGGCGCCCAGCAGCAGACTGTTGGCCAGGGCCCGCCACACGCCCGGGGTGTCGAGCAGCGCGGCGTAGTTGCCCCAGCCGATGCCGCCCGTGTCCTGCACCAGGCTGCGCCAGGCAATGGCCAGCATGGGCACGCCAAAGAACAGCACCAGCGCGGCCAGCGGCAGCAGCAGGCAGGCGCGCAGCAGCCAGCGCTCGCTGGCATGCATGGGCGGCAGGTGTGGGGCGGCAGTGGTGCTCATGCGTGCACCCAGGCGCAGTCCTGTGCACTCACCGAGATGTCCACACTCTGGCCAGCCTCCCAGGTGCTGGCGCTGCTGGATTCGGCCAGCAGGTCCAGGTCGTTCCAGCGCAGCTGCACCCGCTGGATGCTGCCCAGGAAGGTGGTGCCGGTGACGCGGCCCGCGCCCTGCGCGCTGGCTTGCAGCTGCAAGCGTTCGGGGCGGATGCACAGCAGGGCCGATTCGGGCGCCATGCCTTCGGGGGCACCGCCCAGCGCGGGCTGCAGCAGCCGGGCCTGGGCGGGCGGCAGCAGGTTGCTGTGCCCCATGAAGTTGGCCACGAAGCGGGTGCGCGGCGCCAGGTACAGCTCGCGCGGCGAGCCCGCTTGCGCAATGCGCCCGCCCTGCATGCAGACGATGCGGTCGGCCATGGCCAGGGCTTCTTCCTGGTCGTGCGTGACCATGATGGTGGGAATGCCCAGGCGGCGCTGCACCTCGCGCAGCTCATGGCGCAGGTCGGCGCGCACGCGCGCATCCAGCGCCGACAGGGGCTCGTCGAGCAGCAGCAGCGAAGGGTTCACCGCCAGTGCCCGCGCAATGGCCACACGCTGCTGCTGGCCGCCCGACAGCTGCGCCGGGTAGCGCCCGCCATAGTCGGCCAGCTTCACCATGTCCAGCAGCTCGGCCGTGCGCGCCTGCACCACGTCGGGCGGTGTGCGGCGGATGGCCAGGCCGTAGCCCACGTTCTGCGCCACCGTCATGTGCGGGAACAGCGAGTACGACTGGAACACGATACCAAAGCCCCGGTCGCGCGCCGGCAGCGTGGCCAGGTCACGGCCGCCAAGCGTAATGCGGCCGCCATCGGCAGGCAGCAGCCCCGCGATGATGCGCAGCAGCGTGGTCTTGCCGCATCCGCTGGGGCCGAGCAGGCACACGAACTCCGAGGCGCCCACGGCGAGGTGGATGCGTTCGAGCGCGACCTGGCCGTCAAAGCTCTTGTGCAGGTCGGTGATCTGCAGGGACATGGTGTGTGGTCCTCGGGGAGTGCGGTTCAGTGCAGCGGTTCGGTACAGCGGTTCAGCGGCCGATGGTCTTTTGCCAGGCGCTCAGGATCGCGTCGCGTTCCTTGGCGGACTTGGCAAAGTCCATGGGGTAGAGCACCTTGGAGAGGTCGGCGGGCAGGCCTGCCGCTGCAGCCGCCTTGGATTGCGGCACGCCGGGCACGGTGACGATTTCCTTGTACTTGGTGTAGAGCTGCGCCGCGCCGGGCGACAGCGTCCAGTCCAGAAAGCGCTTGGCGTCGGCCTTGTTCTTGGAGCTGGCCATCAGGCCCGAGGCTTCCAGCTCATAGCCCGCGCCGTCAGTGGGGATCACCATCTTGACCGGGTAGCCCTCGTCCACCGACTGCATGGCCGCAAACGCCAGCGAGGTGCCAATCGCAAACTCACCCGCCCGCGCCGCCTTGCAGGGGCGCGAGCCCGACTTGATGTACTGCGCCACGTTGCCGTCCATGGCCTTGATGAGCTTCCAGCCCTCGTCATTGCCGCGCGACTGGATCAGCGCGGCAATCTGCAGGTAGCCCGTGCCCGAGGACACAGGGTTGGGCATGACCACCTCGCCCTTGTAGACGGGGTTGGTGAGGTCCTTCCACGACGTGGGCATGGGCAGCTTCTTGGCCTTGAGCACCTCGGTGTTCACGCAGAACGCGGCCATGTAGCCGGTGGTGGTGAACCATTTGCCATCGGCGGCCTTGTCCTTGGCAGCCAGCTTGTCGCTGCCCTTGGGGCTGTAGGGCTCCAGCAGGGCGGTGATGCGCGGGTCCAGCGTGTTGGTCAGTGCCCAGCCCCAGATCACGTCGTGCTGCGGGTTGGCAGCTTCGGCCAGGATGCGCGCGCCGAGGTCGCCGGTGGACAGGCGCAGCACTTTCACATCCACATCGGGCAAGTCCTTTTTGGCGGCGGCCAGGTATTCCTTGATCTCGTCTTCTTCGAGCGCGGTGTAGGCCGTGACGGTGCCCGCCTGGGCTGCGGTCAGCCCGCAGGCCAAGGCGCCCAGCACGGGCAGCAGGCGCAGGGCGGCAAAGAGGGAGGAGCGAGTGCGCATGAATTTCTCCAGAACGGTGCGTTGCCAAAAAACAGTGCGGGGTCGCCGCAGGCCAGGGAATTTGTTCACCAAGATTGTGCGTTTTATTGCACTTGTGCAAATTATTGTTTTTGCACGAAAATACACAAGCACTAAATATGCCAACCCGTTCATGCCGAGCGGTAGGCCCTTCTTCATTGCCCAAACACTGCCCGGACCTCTTTCCTTGACCATTCCCATGAACACTTTGCCAACCCCCGTTTCCCCCTTCCTGGCCCTGGCGCACGCCCTGGCCGATGCGGCCCGCGTCCACTCGCTGCGGTACTTCCGCACCCCGCTGGATGTGCTGACCAAATCGGACGAGAGCCCGGTCACCATTGCCGACCGCGAGGCCGAGGCTGCGATGCGCGCGGTGCTGCGGGCGCAGGCGCCCACGCACGGCATCCTGGGCGAGGAGCATGGCCGCGAGCGGCTGGACGCCGAGTACGTGTGGGTGATCGACCCCATCGACGGCACCAAAAGCTTCATCACCGGATCGCCGCTGTGGGGCACGCTCGTTGCACTGCTGCACCAGGGGCTGCCCGTGCTGGGGCTCATGGATTTGCCGGTGCTGGGTGAGCGCTGGACGGGGCTGGCAGGCCAGCTGACGCAGTGCAATGGCCAGCCCGTGCGGGCCAGCGGGTGCGAGCAACTGGCGCAGGCCCGCATCTACACCACGTCGCCGGACGCCTTTGGTGCGGCCGACTGGCAGCGTTTTGACGCGCTGAGCCGCCAGTGCGCGCTGCGCCGGTTTGGCGGCGACTGCTATGCCTATGCCCAGCTGGCGGGGGGGCATGTGGACCTGGTGGTGGAGGCAGGGCTGCAGCCCTACGACTACCTCTCGCTGGTCTGCCTGGTGGAGGGCGCGGGCGGGCGCATTACCGACTGGCAGGGCCGCGCGCTCACGGTGGCATCGGATGGTCGGGTGGTGGCGGCTGCCACGCCCCAGTTGCATGCCCAGGCGCTGGCCCAACTGGCCGAAACCGCCATCGCCTAGTCGAATGCGGTGGCGCCTACACTGGGCGCACCATGTTCCGCTGGCTCCTCGTCATTCTCCTGGCCCTGATGTTCATCAGCTGGCTGTCGCCGCTGCTGCGCCGCATGGGCTTCGGGCGGTTGCCCGGGGACTTCCGGTTTCGCTGGCTGGGGCGCGATTGGGATGTGCCACTGGCGTCCACGCTGCTGCTGAGCTTTGTGGTCAGCCTGATCACCAAGCTGTTGTAGGGCCGCCATCACCGCGGCCGCTGCGCCTGCTAGCCCGCCGTCTGCAGCGCGTCCAGAAACGCCTTGCGCCACCAGTGCACGTCGTGCTCGCGGATGCGCGCCATCAGCTTCTGGTGGCGCGCCTGCCGTTCAGCCAGCGGCATCTGCAGCGCCTGCTGGATGCTGTCGGCCATGCCCTGGGGGTCGTAGGGGTTCACCAGCAGCGCCTCTTTCAACTGTTCTGCTGCACCTGCAAACCGTGACAGCACCAGCACGCCGGGGTTGTCCGGGTCTTGCGCCACCACGTATTCCTTGGCCACCAGGTTCATGCCATCGCGCAGTGGCGTGACCAGGCCCACGGCAGCGGCGCGGCACAGGCCCGGCACACGTTTGCGCGCCACCATGCGGTGGATGTAGCGCACGGGCATCCAGTCCAGTTCGCCGTAGTCGCCATTGACCGAGCCGCACAGGCCCTCCAGTTCCTGGCGCAGGTCGGCATAGGCGTGCACGTCGTCGCGGCTGGGCGAGGCGATCATGATCATCGTCGCACTGTCGCGGTTTTCGGGGTAACGATCCAGCAGCTCTCGGAATGCGCGCACGCGGTGTGGGATGCCCTTGGAGTAGTCGAGCCGGTCAATGCCCAGCAGCAGGCGCCTGCGCGAATACTCGTCGCGCATGTTCTCGTAGGTCTCCATCGCGTCGGGGGCGTGTGTGAGGCGGGTGAATTCGTCCACGTCGATGCCGATGGGAAACGACTGCACCACCACGGTAGCCCCAAAGGCGCGCACGCGCTTTTCGTCCACCGCTTCGGCGCTGCCCTCGTTGCGCACATAGCGCGTGAAATGCGACACATCGGCCTCGCTCTGCAGGCCCACCAGGTCGTAGGCGAACAAAGAGCGCATCAGCCACTCGTGCTGCGGAATGGCCGCCATGATGAGCGGCGGCGGCATGGGAATGTGCAGAAAGAACCCGATGCGCTGCTTGCAGCCCATGGCACGCAGCTCGGCGGCGAGGGGAATGAGGTGGTAGTCGTGCACCCAGATCACATCGTCGTTGCGCAGCAGGGGCAGCAGCTTGCGCGCAAACATCTGGTTCACACGCCGGTAGCCGGTGATGTAGCGGGCGTTGAAGTCGGCCAGGTCCAGCCGGTAATGGAACACCGGCCACAGCACGCTGTTGCTGTAGCCGTGGTAGTAGCTGTCATGGTCTTCGCGGCACAGGTCCACGGTGGCCAGGGTGACGGCGCCGGCCTGGCGGGTGTGCAGTTCGCTCTCGCCGGGTGTGCCGTCTTCGACCACGGTGCCGCTCCAGCCAAACCAGAGTCCTCCGGTCTGGTTCAGGGCTTCGCCCAGGGCCACAGCAAGGCCACCGGCGGCGGGCTTGCGCGGATCGGCAAGGCGGTTGGAGATGACGACAAGACGGCTCATGGGGGCAATCATCCGTGCTGACCGCCCCCGGCCGGTGTCGGACAGCGCCTCAAATCACGCTGTCCCAGGGCGCTGACAGGCGCACGGCGGCGTTGATCACACCCACCATCGAATAGGTCTGCGGGAAGTTGCCCCACATCTCGCGGGTTTCGGGGTGGGTGTCCTCCGACAGCAGGCCCAGCGGGTTGCGTGCGGCCAGCATGGTCTCAAAGATGGCCCGTGCCTCGGCCTTGCGGCCAATGCGCGCCAGCGCGTCGATGCGCCAGAAGGTGCAGATGTTGAAGGCCGTTTCGGGCTTGCCAAAGTCGTCGGCCGCCTCGTAGCGGCGCATGTAGGGCCCATCGCACAGACTCTTTTCCATGGCCTCCACGGTGCTCACAAAGCGTGGGTCCTTGGGGTCGATCAGGCCCACCTCGGCCATCAGCAGCACGCTGGCATCCAGCTCATGCCCGCCAAAACTCTCGGCAAACGCCTGGCGTTCTTCGCACCACGACTTGTCGAGGATCTCCGCGCGCATGCGGTCGGCATGTTGCTGCCAGTGGCTGGCACGGTCGGCCAGCTGCAGCGTGGCGGCGATCTTGGCCAGCCGGTCGCAGGCGGCCCAGCTCATCAGTGCGGACGAGGTGTGCACCCGGGCGCGCGTGCGCAGCTCCCACATGCCGGCATCGGGCTGACCGTACACACGCACTGCGTTGTCGCCCACCTGTTCCAGCCGCTTGAATTCGGCCAGGCCCGCGCGGTGCAGCAGGCGGTGGTCATGAAAGGCCTGGGCCGCGCCCAGCACGATGTTGCCGTACACGTCGTGCTGAAAATGCTCGGCTGCCTGGTTGCCCACGCGCACCGGGCCCATGCCCCGGTAGCCCGCCAGCTGGGGCACAAAACTTTCGGGCAGGTCTTTCTCCAGTCCGATGCCATACAGCGGCTGGATGTGGCCGTCGCCGCCTTCGACCACCACATTGCTCAGCCAGCGCAGGTAGTCCTCCATGGTGCCCACCTCGGAGATGCTGTTGAGCGCGCGCACCACAAAAAAAGCATCGCGCAGCCAGCAGTAGCGGTAGTCCCAGTTGCGGCCGCTGTGGGCCGACTCAGGGATGCTGGTGGTCATGGCGGCCACAATGGCACCGGTTTCTTCGTACAGCGACAGCTTGAGCGTGATGGCCGCACGGATCACCGCGTCCTGCCATTCCAGTGGAATGGCCAGGGCGCGGCTCCAGCTGCGCCAGTAGGCCGTGGTCTCCTGTTCAAAGCGGCGGGCGGTATCGGCAATACCGTCCACCAGCGTCTCGTCGGCGCCCAGCAGAAAGTTGTGTTCGCGCGTGAGCACAAACGCCTGGCCCGACAGCACATGCGACACCGGTGCATCGGTGGACAGGCGCAGCGTCATGCTCTCGCCCACATAGCGGATGTGGTTGCTGCCGCGCGTGATCTCGGGGGTGGTCTGGCCCCAGTCGTAGCGCACCTTGAGCGCCACACGGATGCGCGGCGACCCCTGGATGGGGCGCACCCGGCGTACCAGCGTCATGGGCCGGAAGTAACGTGACCGGCTGTAAAAGCGCGGCGCAAAGTCGGTGATCTCGATGCCGTGGCCCGCCTTGTCGAACAACTGCGTGCGCAGGATGGCGGTGTTCGGTTCGTACCACTGGTGGGCCGATGCCAGGTCTTCCAGCTCGATCGCAAAGTGGCTGCCCTCATCCCCGGGCTGCAGCAGGGCGTTGAACACCGGGTCGCCATCAAAGCGCGGCAGGCAGCACCACACCATGCGGGCGTGGTCGTCGATCAGTGCGCTGATGGCGCAGTTGCCGATCATCCCGAGGTTGAGCGAGCCCGTCTGGGGGGCTGTGGCGGCTGTGTTCATCGTTCGCGCTCCAGCGTTGTGCGTGCAGACGACAGCCAGCCCCGCAGTGCGGCCGATGTCATGCAGCGGTGTTGTGCCATGGTGGGCCCTTCGCCCACCTTGATGCCCCAGCCGCCGAGCGTCTGCACAGCGGCAAAGCCGGCCTCGTCGGTGACGTCATCGCCCACAAAGACCGGCGTGCGGCCCACAAAGGGTGGCTGTGTCATGAAGTCGACGATGGCCTGGCCTTTGTGAACGCCACGGGGTTTCACTTCAAAGACGCATTTGCCACGCAGCAGTTCCACACCTTCCACCTCGCGCATGGCCCGCACCAGCGTGTCGTGGCACAGGGATTCGAGGTGGGGCGCCTGGCGGTAGTGCAGGGCCACGCTCACACGCTTGGTCTCCACCAGCAGGCCGGGGTGTCGTGCTGCAAGGTCTTGGGCGGCCTGTAACACGGGCTCCAGGGCGGGTGGCTCGGTGGCGGGAACGGAAGTCTCGCCCAGACGGTATTGGGCCCCATGTTCGCTCGCCAGCGGCAGGTGCAGCGGTGCCAGAAATCCGTCGATGTCGGCCTCGGGCCTGCCAGTCACGATGGCCAGCGCGCCACCCAGCTGGGTATGCAGCGATGACAGCGTCGGAATCAGCCCCGACGCGATGCGCACCGCCTCGGGGCGCGGTGCCAGCTCGGTGAGCGTGCCATCGAAGTCGAGAAAAAGCGCATGGGCAGTTGTCAGTGTGGGGAGCAGCTGCATGCACGAAACCATAGCAGACGCTGCAATGCAGATATGGCGACCAGGGGGATTCTGGGCTGGTAAACGCGCGCAAGGTTTGCGACCTCTTGAAACGGAGAGCCAGTGCCGCAATGTGTTCAGAGATCCCAACGCCCCCGCCACGCCATGACCGAAGCCCTGCACATCGTCTGCCCCCATTGCCACACCACCAACCGCGTGCAGAGCGCCGACCTGGGCAGCGCGCCCGACTGTGGCCAATGCCATCAGCCCCTGTTTGCTGGGGCGCCGCTGGAGCTGGATGCCACCAGCTTTGACAAGCATGTGGTGCGCAGCCACATCCCGGTGCTGGTGGATTTTTGGGCCCCGTGGTGCGGTCCCTGCCGCCAGATGGCGCCCGCCTTTGCGCAGGCTGCCCGTGAGCTGGAACCCCGCGTGCGCCTGGCCAAGCTCAACACCGAAGACCAGCAGGCCATTGCGGCGCGCTACGCCATCCGCAGCATTCCGACCATGATCCTGTTCCAGCAGGGGCGTGAGGTGGCGCGCATCTCGGGCGCGCTGGGGGCGGCAGACATCGTGCGCTGGGTGCGTACGGCCGGTGGTTGAAGAGACTGTTGCTTCAACGGATCAACGGACTCCGAACGCGCGGTCCAGCGACACGTTGCCGGCGCCGCGCCCCACCAGGTACAGCATCAGCCCCGCCCATGACAGGTGGGTGGGCCAGGCGTCCGGGTAGACAAACAGTTGAATTGTCAGCGTCATGCCCAGCAGCGCCAGGGCCGACAGGCGTGTGAAGAGGCCGAGCACCAGCAGCACCGGAAACAGGTGCTCCGCCACGGTGGCCATCTGCGCCGCCAGCTCGGGCGGCAGCAAGGGCAGCTTGTATTCGTCGCGGAACAGCGCATACGCGCTGTCGGAGATGGTGAACCAGCCCTCGACCTTGGTGCGGGCCGACAGCCAGAAGATGCCTGCAATGGCCACGCGGTTGACCAGTGCCAGCAGGCTGTGGGGCGTGAGCCATGTGGCCGCATCGGCCAGGCGCGCCCACAGCATGCGCGGGCCTGTGGCTGGGGGCGTGGGGAAGTGGGTGGCCGGGGTGTTGGGGATGTGCATGGTGGGCTCCTCAGCCGGTGTGGGTGGTGTGTGGGTTGGTGATCGTCAAGGCGCCCGCGTCAAGCAGGCTGGTCATCAGGGTGGCAAAGTCGGTCGCCGGCTCGGCCACCAGGGCGCGGGTGGCGGCAGTCTCCAGTGGCAGGCCTTGGGCGCACGCGTCCAGAAACGCCACGCCGGCGCGGGACAGGGGCCGCCATATCACGTCCGCATGGGGCCGGGTGAGCAGTGCTCCGTCGCCGTGCCAGTCCAAGGCCTCGGGCAGGGCCAGGCCTTCGCGGTGGTGGTGCCACAGCGCATAGGCGGGAAAGTCTTCACACCAGGCCCAGCGTGCGGCGGGGTGCGGCTGCAGTGACGCGTGGGGCACGGTGCCAGGGGCCTGCTGTGCCAGCCAGTGGCGGTCCACGGCGGTGGCGTCTGCCGCCAGATGGCATGCGGTCCAGCAGCGGTCAAGGCTTGCCACGGCGCTCAGGTAGGGCAGTTCGGCCGCCGGTGCAAAACCGGCCAGAAAGTTGTCAAACCCGGCGCCATAGTCCACCAGCAAGCCGTCACGCGGCGGCTGCGCGCGGGCAAACACCGCCGCAGCGGCGCGGAACCAGTCTTCGCCCACCAGCTGGCACACCGTGGGGTAATTGGCCTGCAGCGCATCGATGCAGCCCTTTAGCACGGTGTTGCGGTACACGGCAAAACCGGGCTGAGCTTCCAATGCGGACAGCCATGGTGCATCTGCAGCATGGCCGAGCAGAGCGGCAGAGAAGCCGTCCTGAAAGGTGCTCAGCTGCATGCAACCTCCCGGGGCTGTGTATGGGTGAGCGCGCGGTGGGCACGCTCCCGCTCGGCCAGCAGTTCATTGAAGGTAGGCAACTGGTCGTCGCGTTCGATCAGGGTGGGCACGGGGCCGGTGCGCGCCATCACTCGCTCGTACAGCGCCCACACCGCTGGCGCGATGGGCGCATCGTGGCTATCGATCAGCAGAGCATTGCCATGCACCGGGTCGGCATGGTGGCCTGCCAGGTGGATCTCTGCCACGGCGTGCAGGGGGAAAGCTTCGAGGTAGGCTTGCGCGCTAAATCCCAGGTTGTTGGCGCTGATGTACACGTTGTTCACGTCCAGCAGCAGTGTGCAACCAGTGCGCAGCACCAGCTCGGCCAGAAAATCGGTTTCCGCCCAGTCGTGGCCGTCGATGTGCAGGTAATGCGTGGGGTTCTCGATGGCGATGGGGCGCTGCAGCACATCCTGCGTGCGGGCGATGTTGCCGGCGATGCGGTGCAGTGCCGCGTGCGTGCGTGGAAACGGCAGCAGGTCGGGCAAATACTGCCCGCGCCAGGTGGACCAGGCCAGGTGCTCCGAAATGATGGCGGGCTCCACGCGCCTTGCGAGGGCGGCCAGGCGCGCCAGGTAGGCCTCATCGGGCGGCGCATCGGCCGCGAGCGACAGTGACACGCCATGCAGTGCCACCGGATGGCGCGAGCGGATGGCTTCGAGCCAAGCCAGGCGCGGGCCGCCGTCGGCCAGGTAGTTCTCGGGGTGCACCTCCCACCACAGGCCGGGGGCAGTGCACCGCAGCGCCTCGTCGTAGTGCTGGGGCTTGAGACCCAGGCCGGCGGTGAGAGGGGATGCCATGGTCAGCTCTTCATGGGCGTCAGCATGCCCATGCCTTTGGGCGTCTTGATGGTGGTGCAGGTGCCTGCGGGTACAAACTTCCAGGCGTTGCCCTGGTAGTCCATCTTGGACGTGCCCGCGCAGGTGGTGCCGGGACCTGCAGCGCAGTCGTTCTTGCCAGCCATCGAGACGCCGTAGCACTTCTCCATGGCAGGCTTGGCGCCGTCCATGGGGGCGGCGTTGGTTTGGGCCATTGCGGCGCCAGAGGTCAGGGCAACAAGTGCGAGGGCGCCGAGGCTGAGGGTGCGAGTGGTCATGGTACGGTTCTCCGAGGGTTGGATAAAGGTTGAATCCGACCGGGTGGCGGCACTGAGGTCGCATTGAGTGGCCCGATCTGCGTTGTAATTCGGGCTGTGCAGCAGGCGGGTTACAGCACTGCTCAAAAAATCGTGGCGGCGTTGCGCAAATATTTTTTGTGTTGCCTGTAACCCATTGGCCCCGGCATACGAATTCCTTGCAGGGAGACACCATGGAGATAGTGGAAGAGCGCCTGCGCGGCTTGCTGATGCAGGGGCTGGATGCCGATGCAGCCGCTTACCAGCGTTTTTTGAAGGAGCTGAGCGCCCACCTGCGCGCCTTCCTGCGCCGCCGCCTGGCGCAGCGGCCCGATGAGGTGGAAGACCTGGTGCAGGAGACGCTGCTGGCCGTGCACAACCAGCGCCACACCTACCGGCCCGAGATGCCGGTGACCGCCTGGGCGCATGCGATTGCGCGCTACAAGCTCATCGACTGGCTGCGCTCGCATGCCGTGAAGGAGGGCCGCAACGACCCGCTGGACGATGCCGACGAGTTGTTTGCCACCAGCGACAGCGAGGCTGCCGAAGCCCGTCGAGACCTGGGGCAACTGTTGCGCACGCTGCCAGACAAGCAGCGGCTGCCCATTGAGTATGTGAAGCTGGAAGGGTTGTCGGTGGTCGAGACGGCGCGCCTCACGGGGTTGTCGGAGTCGGCCGTCAAAGTCGGCGTGCACCGGGGGCTCAAGGCCCTGGCCGCCAAGATCAGGGGAATGTCATGAAAACCGATGAATTGATCCACCTGCTGGCCACCGATGACCGGCCGGTGCAGCCCGTCGCTATTGAACGACGGTTTGCTGTCGCCAGCGCTGTGGGCATTGCCGGTGCCGGGGGGCTGATGCTGGCCCTGTTCGGTCTGCGCCCTGACCTGCTGGCGACCATGGCGTTGCCCATGTTCTGGGGCAAGCTGGTGTTTGCGGCCGCCCTGGCAGCCGCTGGCCTGGCGCTGCTGCGCCGCATGGCCCGCCCGGGCATGCCGCTGGGCCTCGCAGCCCTGTGGCTGGCGGTGCCGCCGCTGGTGCTGTGGGCCATGGCCCTGGGGGCTCTGTGGCAGGTGCCTGCGGCGGAGCGTGTGCCGCTGATTCTGGGCAGCACCTGGCGGACTTGTCCCTTCAATATCGCCTTGCTGTCGGTTCCTGCGTTCGTTGGGGGCTTCTGGGCGCTCAAGGGCGCTGCGCCCACGCGGCTGGCGTGGGCAGGAGCGGGCGCTGGCTTGCTGGCAGGCGCGCTGGGGGCGCTGGTGTATGCCCTGCATTGCCCCGAGATGGCCACCCCGTTTTTGGCGGTGTGGTATCTGGCGGGCATGGCCATCCCGACTGCTCTGGGGGCTGTGCTGGGGCCGCGTCTGCTGCGCTGGTAGCGCTGGTGGGGGAATGGAGCTTCAGGCGCTGACACGCTTGTTGTAGGCGCGGAACACTGTGTCCAGCGTCCAGCCCAGCGATTCGTAGAGCTTTTGCGCCGTGGTGTTGGTATGGGCCGTGGTCAGGTCCATGCGCACCTTGCCATGGGCGCGGGCCGTCGCTTCTGCCGCCAGCAGCAAGCTGCGCCCGGCCCCTGTCTTGCGCGCTGCGGGCGCCACGAACAGGTCGTACAGCGTGTAGATGGGCGCTGCCTCCACCGAGCAGAACGTGGGGTAGAGCTGGCAAAAGCCCACCGCTGCCTGTGCCCCATCCATCGCAAGCAAGATCACGGACTCTTCGCGCTCCAACCGCTCTGCAATGAAGGCCCGCGCTCCGGCCAGGTCTGGTGCCTGTTCGTAGAACTGCCGGTAGGCATCCAACAGCGGCGCGATGGTGTCGGCGTCTGCCGGGGTGGCGGGGCGGATGTGCACAGAGGTCATAGCGGCGTCGTGATCGCAAAATAGCCAAGAGGCGCACCCTTCCCAGGGTGCGAGCGGACGCGGATTGTAGGGAGGGTTGGACCGATCTTGGCGACGCAGCGCACGCGGTCAGGTGGTAGCGCCGTGCGCCTGGGTGTGCAGCCACTGCGCCACCGCCTCGACCCGTGCCTGGTGGATCAGCGCACCCACCTGCGGGCCGCTCTGGCCCTTGGCGGCGGCCTGGGCCGCAATCTCGCGCGTGACGACCGATTGGACGGCGGCCAGCACGGCCAGCAGGCGGGGGCGCTGTGGATACGCGGACTCTTCAAACCCCAGCCGCCCGCGCGCATCGCACTCGCAGGCCAACAGCACCTCGGCAAACCGCTCGGGCTTGCGGATGGCGTCGCAGCGCTCCAGCAGGCGCACCAGGGCAGCGGCAGACAGGTCGGCGCTGCGGTGGATGTGCCCGTGTTCGCGCGCCACCACTTCGGCGGTCTCGCGGCAGTCCACGGGCACGCGCAGGCGCTCGGCCACGTCTTTCAGCAGCTCGGCACTGCGCTCCTCATGCCCGATGTGGCGCGGCAGTACATCGGCGGCCGTGGTGCCCTTACCCAGGTCGTGCGCCAGGCAGGCAAAGCGCACGGTGAGTGGCGCCTGCAGCCGCGCAGCCATGTCCAGCACCATCATCAGGTGCTCGCCGGTGTCCACCTCGGGGTGGTACTCGGCCCGCTGGGGCACGCCCCACAGGCGCTCCACCTCGGGCAGCAGCACGGCCAGCGCGCCACACTCGCGCAGCACCTCGAACATGCGCGAGGGTTGTGCTTCCATCAGCCCGCGCGCCAGCTCTTGCCACACGCGCTCTGCCACCAGGTGGTCCACGTCGCCATGCGCGACCATCTCGCGCATCAGCTGCATCGTCTCGGGCGCCACCGTGAAGTCGGTGAAGCGCGCAGCAAACCGCGCCACGCGCAGGATGCGTACCGGGTCTTCGCGGAAGGCGTCGGTCACATGGCGCAGCACACGCGCACGGAGGTCTTTTTCGCCGTGGTAGGGATCAAAAAGGCGGGTGGCGCCGGATTCATCTGTGTTGGATGCTATTGAATTGATAGTGAGATCGCGGCGCGAGAGGTCTTCCTCCAGTGTCACATCGGGCGAGCTCTGCACCACAAAGCCCCGGTAGCCGCGCCCGCTCTTGCGCTCGGTGCGGGCCAGCGCGTATTCCTCCCGTGTTTCGGGGTGCAAAAAGACGGGGAAGTCGCGCCCCACGGGCAGGTAGCCTTGCGCCAGCATCTGCTCCGGCGTCGCGCCCACCACCACCCAGTCGTGGTCATTCACCGGTCGGCCCAGCAGCTTGTCGCGGACGGCGCCGCCCACCATGTAGATTTGCATCGGCGTAGTTTAGGACGAGGGTCGTATAGTCCCGCCACCATGTCCCTATCGTCCGACCTCACCATTGCCCAGCTCAACCCCGACGGCAGCGTGCCCGTGCCCCAGGCGCCCGACGCCGCTGCCAACGCGGCCGCCGAGGCCCTGCAGCGCGAGGCGGAGTTCGAGGCCCTGAAGGCCCAGGTGGAGGCGCTGCAGGAGATCCTGGCCAAGCCGCTCAACGACATCCTGGCTGAACACGACAAGTTCAAGGAGGTGGCGGCCGCATGGGATTCATTCGGCGCGATGTGGATGCTGTCGCAGCGCGCCATGCGCCGCGTGGCGATGGACCTTGCATCCACCCAGGGCGTGAGCGAGGAAGAGGTGGTGGCCCGCGCCATGGCCTACGCGAACCAGGTGCTCAACACCGAGGACGAAGACCTGGGCGGCACCATCGCCCCCGCCCAGTTGGCGCACATCGCGCGGCACAAGGCGTTCTTGCGCAAGCAGTTCCGGTAACGGGGCTGCACGGCCCCGCCGGTTCATCGGAACACGGGGCGGAAAAAACTCCGCTCATAACTCACGATGCACCCCGTGTCTTCGGCATAGCGGAAGGCCGCCTGGCAGTCCGCATCCTGCATCGACGCCTCGCGGTAGCGCTCGTAGGCTGCGAGGCTCTCGAACGTGAACAGCGCCAGCGCGATGTTGTTGGCGCCCTCGCTGGGCATGAAGTAGCCGTGGTGTTGGCCGCCGAATTTCTCGACCAGCGGAATCCACAGCTTTCCGTAGTGCTCAAACTCTTTCAGCTTGCTGGTGTTGAGCACATAGCGCAGGTAGATGGTGACGGCCATGGTGGTGCTCAGCCTTCGGTATGGCGCAGGCGGTAGGGCTCTTCGAAGTCCAGGAAGTCCTTCTCGGCCAGAGCTTCGTCGATCCATGCCTGCACGCCGGGCAGGGCGCGCACGCGATCCACATAGGCCTGGATGGTCTCAGGCACGGGCAGAGCGTAGGTATACAGGCGCATGCAGACGGGCGCAAAGTAGGCGTCGGCCACGGTGAATTCGCCAAACAGCAGCGGACCGCCGTGCTCATGCAGCAGCGCACTCCACATCTCCACCAGGCGCTGCACGTCGGCGCGCACGCCGGCCTGGTCGCGCCAGATCAGGGCGCCGGTGTCGGCAAGGTTTGCTTCGATGTTCATGGGGCAGTGGCTGCGCAGGGCGGTGAAACCGCTGTGCATCTCGGCGCAGACGCTGCGGGCGCGTGCGCGGGCCTTGGCGTCGGTGGGCCAGAGCTTTTTGTCGGAGTGGGTTTCGGCCACGTACTCCGCAATCGCCAGGGTGTCCCACACCACCATGTCGCCGTCCACCAGCACGGGCACTTTGGCCGTGGGGCTCACGGCCCCGATGGTGCGCTTGAATTCCGACTGCGCGTCAAAGCTGTCAAAGCGCACGCGCACTTCTTCAAAGACGATGCCCGCCTGCTTGAGCAGCACCCAGGGGCGCATGGACCAGGACGAGTAGTTCTTGTTGCCGATGTAGAGCTTGAGCATGTTGGGCACCTGAGATGAAGAGGTCAGCCCGCCATGCTAGCGGCTGCCGGGCGCGTCAGCGATGCCAAAAACTGGCCTGAATGATGCGCTGCCGGCATCACAGGCCATCGTGCAGGTCTGCCTGGCCGGGGATCAGATGGGCCAGACCACGCCGTTGTCGTTCAGGATGGCGTCGAGTGGCAGGTCGAACTCCTCGGGCTCAAAGTCGTCCAGGTAGCCATGGGTGAAGCCCAGGCCCACGGTGAACGGCTTGGGCTGCAGCGTCGCCAGCGTGCGGTCGTAAAAGCCGCCGCCATAGCCCAGCCGGTAGCCACCCGGTGCGTAGCCCACGCAGGGCACAAACAGCAGCGTGGGCACGATGACCTCGGTGTCCTTGGGCTTGGGGATGCCATAGGCGTCTTCTTCCATGGGGCAGCCGGGGTACCAGGCGTGGAAGGTGAGGGTCTTGTGCTGCTTGTTGACCACCGGCAGGCCGATGCGGCGGCGCAGGGGTTCGTCCAGCAGTTCGCCATCTTCCTTCCAGCGGTGCAGGGCGGGCAGGGGGTCGAACTCGCCCTTGATGGGCCAGTAGGCGCCGATCACCGTATCCGGCCGATTCACCAGCCAGATGCGCATCACCTGCTGTAACAGGTCGGCCCGCTGTAGGCGGTCGGGCAGGTTGAGGCGTTCTTCTATCAATGTGCGCCGAAGGGCTGCTTTGTCCATCAGATAATTCCCCCATGCAATTTCTCAGAGCGATTCTGACACCCCTTGTGGCCGCCACCCTGCTGGCCGCCACCGCGCCCCTTGTCATGGCGCAAAACCGTGGTGACGATACCCTGCTGGAGATGCAGCAGGCGTTCCGCAAGGGCGACCGCAACAAGCTCGCGCAGCTGCTGCCAGCGGCACGCGGCCATGCGCTCGAGCCCTGGGCCGCCTACTGGGAGCTGCGCGTGCGTCTGGGCGAGGCCTCGTCACAGGAGATTCAGGCCTTCATGCAGCGCTACGCCGGCACCTACCAGGAAGACCGCCTGCGCAACGACTGGCTGCTGCTGCTGGGCCAGCGGCGCGACTGGGGCCAGTTTGCCGACCAACACCCCAGCTACCGCATGTCGGACGACCGCGAAGTGCGCTGCTACGCGCTGCTGATCGACCAGATCAAGGGCACGGCACCGGCCACCGTGGCCGAGGACGTGCGCAGCAACTGGTATGCGATCCGCGACGCCGACGATGGCTGCACCCACGCCGCGCGCGAGCTGTATGGCTACAAGAAGCTCTCGGCCCTGGACGTGTGGCGCAAGGCCCGCCTGGGCGTGGAGGCCAACCGCCCCCGCGTGGTGCGCTCGGCGGTCGAGATCGTTTCGCCCGAATCGCTGCCGCAGCTCAAGGATGTGCTCGATGCGCCCAGCAAATACCTGCTCTCGCGCGCCACGGCGGCCGGCAAGGCCCGGCAAGAGTTGGTGCTGCTCGCCCTGTTGAAGCTGGCCACCAGCGACCCGGACGGCGCGGCCTACCAGCTGGAGAACAAATGGGGCGTGCACCTCTCGGCCGAAGAGCGCAACTGGGCCTGGGGCGTGATCGGCAAGACCGCTGCGCAGAAACTGGCGAGCAACGCCCACGGCTACTTCGCCAATGTGACCAAGGACAGCGACCTCAACGACGACCTGCTGGGCTGGAAGGTGCGTGCCGCCTTGCGCGCCGGCCAGTGGAAGGCCGTGGGCAAGGCGGTGGATGCCATGGGCCCTGAAGGCCGTCAGGACAGCACCTGGGTGTACTGGAAGGCACGCTCGCTGCTGGCGGGCCGCGTGAGCGATGCCGAACGCGCCGAAGCCCGGCAACTGCTCGAAGGCATTGCCGGAACGCGCGGCTTCTATGAGCAGCTGGCGCTCGAAGAGCTGGGCCAGCGCATCACCACACCCCCCGCTCCCGCGCCCCTCACCGCCGAAGAAAAGGCTGCCGCCCGCGCCAACCCGGGGCTCAACCGCGCCCTGTACGCCATCCTGCTGGGTCTTCGCAGCGAAGGCGTGCGCGAGTGGAACTACACCACCAACCTGCACCAGAGCGGCGGCATGCCCGACCGCGAACTGCTGGCCGCCGCCGACTTCGCCTGCCAGCGCGAGGTGTGGGACCGCTGCATCAACACCAGCGAACGCACCAAGGGCGTGGTGGACGTCACGCAGCGCTTTCCCATGCCGTTTCGCAGCACCGTGGTGGAGCGTGCCCAAGGCATCGGCATCGACCCGGCCTATGTGTACGGCCTCATCCGCCAGGAAAGCCGTTTTGTGATGGATGCCCGCTCGCATGTCGGGGCCTCGGGCCTCATGCAAGTGATGCCCGCCACGGCCCGTTGGACGGCCAAGAAGATTGGCCTCACCAACTTCACGCCCGACCAGATCACCGACCGCGACACCAACATCACCATCGGCACGGCCTACCTCAAGCTGGCGCTGGACGACTTCGCGGGCTCCATGCCCATGGCCGCGGCCGCCTACAACGCGGGCCCTGGCCGCCCGCGCAGCTGGCGCAACGGCCCGGTGCTGGACGCCGCCATCTGGGCCGAGAACGTGCCCTTTGCCGAGACGCGCGACTACGTGAAGAAGGTGCTTTCCAACACCACCAACTACGCAGCCATCCTCACCGGCCTGCCTCAGTCGCTCAAGAGCCGCCTGGGCACCATTGGCCCCCGCGACGCGAACCTGCCCGAGGTGAACAAGGACTTGCCCTGAGGCTCTTTCGCTCACCGAGCTGACAGGCAGTGAGGGGTAGTAGGTTTGCTATAAATAGAGGAGCTGAAGGCGCATGTTCAACTGGCGCTTCAGTGGGTTTTAATTAAAAGAGAGAGGGTGTGATGGGCAAACTGGCATGGATGGCCTGTGTGGCCGCAGTGTGGGCGTGGGGCGCGGGTGCTCAGGCGCAACCCGTGTACAAGTGGGTGGATGCCGATGGCAAGACCCACTATGGCTCGCAGCCCCCGCCCGCCAAACAGGACGCCGAGCCGCTGAAGCTGCAAAGCAACAACGGCTCCAGTGGCGGCAGCACCTCATCCGGCAACAAGGGCGCCAGCGCCAAGGCGGGCCAGCAGTACAACCCCGATGGCACCAAAAAGGTCTCCAAGGACGTGGAGGAGTTTGGCGAAGGGCTCAAGAAATCGCTGGGCACCGTGGACAGCCAGCAGGCACCCCTGAACTGCGCCGTGGCCGTGGACAACATCCACTACCAGGCCGACCTGATGCTGGAGGTGGGCCAGAAGAACGTGCGCGATGGCTACATGACGCAGGCAGCGTTTGATTCCGCCGCCCCCAAAATCCGCGAGGCCAAGGGCAAGTACAGCGTGTCGGACTGTCAGGGCGCCTCGGGCAACAAGAAGTCGTTCTACCAGTGCATGTCCAGCAGCAAGAACCACGTGACGGGCTGCGACAAGCAATACAAACACTGACGGCGTTGTGCTGATCCGCCCAGGCGCTTTGCGCCAGCGGCGGGGTCCCTCCGTCAGGGCACGCACCGGCACCCAGTGATGCCGAGGCGCCAGGCCTCACACGTTGTGCAGCACCTCGCCCTGACGCGCCGCGGCGCCTGACCGCACCAGTTCATCTGCCAGGCTCTGCAGCCATTCGGCCTCGGTCTGCGCTGCAAAGTGCCGTGCACGCAGCATGCCGAAATACGGCGTGGCCTGCGCCCAGGCCGTGAGGTCGGCAATCCCGATCTGCTGCCATTCGAGCAGCTTGTACTTGAGTAGCACCTTGGCCGCATAAAGCGCGTGCTTGCCTGGGTTGTGCACAAAGCCGTCCAGGCGGCGGCGGGCGCCGTCGATGGCGCGGGGCGCATCGGCAAACACCGGCCCGTGGCCCGGGATCACGACCTGGGGCGACAGCGTTTCAATCAGGTCCAGCGTGGCCCCCACCTGGGCGAAGGCATCGTCGCCCTCCAGCTCCGGGAACACCACGCCAAAGCCGTTTTCCCACAGCGCATCGGCCGAGATCAGCACGCGGCCCTGGGGTTCGAACAGCACCACCGAGTGCGGGTCGTGCCCCGGCGCGGCATGCACCTGCCAGGGCTTGTCGCCCAGCAGCACGCACGAGCCCGGCACCAGCAGCGTGTCGGCCCGAAAGGGTGGGCACTCCTGCCCTGTGGGGGTGTAGCTCAGCGCGTAGGCATCCCACTGGCGCACATGGTCGGCCTGGCCGGGCGGTATGGCCGTGAGCACGCCGGGCCAGGCCTTTTGCAGCGCGGCATTGCCGCCGCAGTGGTCGCTGTGCAGGTGGGTGTTGAGCAGGCGGTCCAGCCTGCGGCCCGCGAGAGCATCGCGCACCAGCTCCACGGTTTGCTCGGCATGGCTGCAATAGCCGGTGTCCACGATGGCTGTGTCGTGCTGGCCGATGAAGAGGATGTTGTTGGCCGACAGCCAGCCGCGTTCGAGAACGGTGATTTCAGGGGGCAGGAGATCGTGGGGCGCTGTGGTGGGCATGGGTGCAGGAATTCGGGGCTTCGGTGGCGGGCTTTAACGCCGCGCCGTGGGCTGCTGCCCAGCGTACCGCAGGTCGCACCTGCCCGAAGTCCTCCAAAACCCGCAGCCTGGCCGCCCAGGCTGTGTCAGAACGTCACGCCCGCCACCAGGATCACATTGGCATACGGCGTGCATTCGCCGGTGCGCACCATCACGCGGGCCTGCTGGGTCAGGCGCTTGAACTCCTCGTGCGATACGGTGCCAGGGACTACCGGAAGCTGGCACCACGTGGGCAACTGGCCACTGTTGCGCTCCATGGCTTCGGTGGCGATCACGGCTTTCTCGACCTGCATTTCTTCCAGCACCACCCGCAGCACATCGGCCACGGCCGGGATGCCGGGCGTGAGGGCCAGGTCGATGCGGCGCGGGCCGGGCGGAATGGGCAGGCCCACGTCGCCAATCACCAGCATGTCGCCGTGGCCCAGGGTGGCGATGGCGTGGGAGAGTTCGGCGTGCAGCAGGGCGGTGCGTTTCACAGGGGGCTCCAGGCGGGCGGTTGGGGGCTGCGCGCCACGGCGGCGCGGGTGGGGATGGAGGGCTGGGCGCCCGGCTGGGTGACGCACAGCGCCGATGCTCGGATGCCTTCGCGCACGGCGGCATCGAGCGCCTCGCCGCGTGCCAGCGCCACGGCCAGTGCCCCCAGGAAAGTGTCACCAGCGGCCGTGGTGTCCACGGCTTTCACGAGCAGGCCGGGGTGGTAGCGGTTGCCTGCCGCATCGGCGGCCACGGCGCCCGCAGCGCCCAGGGTCACCACCACCTGGGCGGGGCCCTTGGCGCGCAGCGCCTGTGCCGCCTGCGCGGCATCAGTGGGCGTGGCCACGCTCTGGCCCGCCAGCGCGGCAGCTTCCACCTCGTTCACCACCAGCGTGTGCACCAGCGGCCACATCGCATCGGGCAGGGGCTGGATGGGCGAGGGGTTCAGCACCACCGGGCAGCCCGCCGCATGGGCCATCTCGGCGGCGGCCAGTACCTGGGGCAGGGGGGTTTCGAACTGCAGCACCAGGCCGCCTGCGCCGTGCAGCGCAGCGCCCAGCGCGGCAGCGTCCAGCACGAAACGTCCATTGGCGCCGGGCACGACCACGATGCGGTTCTGCCCTGTCGCTTCCACCGTGATGGCGGCCACGCCGGTGGTGGTGTCGGTGTCGGTCTGCACGCCGCTGTGGTCGATGCTGTCGGCTTCGAGCCCGGCGCGCAGCGTGTGGCCGTAGCCGTCGTCGCCCACGCGGCCGAACAAGGCCACCCGGGCGCCCTGGCGCGCACAGGCCACGGCCTGGTTACCGCCCTTGCCGCCGGGCAACAGGTGCAGGGCGTCGGCCAGCACGGTTTCGCCGGGGCCGGGCGCATGTTGCACCTGCAGCACCAGGTCCATATTCAGGCTGCCGACGACGGCGATGCGGGGCGTGTGGGTCGGGCTCATGCCGCACCTCCGGGCGCATGGGCCGTGGAGGCGCGCACGCGCAGCTCGGGCTGCAGCATCACTTTGCGCGCGTCTTGGCGCTTGCCGTCGATGCGCTCCAGCAGCATGTCCACGGCCAGTGCGCCGATGCGCTGCTTGGGCTGGGCCACGGTGGTGAGGGGCGGGCTGGTAAAGGCAGTGAGTTCGATGTCGTCAAAGCCGACGATGGACAGTGCCTCGGGCACGCGCAGGTCGCGTTCGTGCGCGGCGCACAGCGCGCCCATGGCCATGAGGTCGTTACACACGAAGACGGCAGTGGGCGCCTCGGGCGCGCGCAGCACCGCGTGCATGGCTTCGTAGCCGCCTTGGCTGGTGAAGTTGCCATGCCAGAGCAGGCCCTCACCCGCGCCGCAGCCCGCATCGGCCAGCGCCGTGCGCCAGCCGGCAATGCGCTGCTCGCTGGGGGCAATGCCGTCGGGGCCGCCAATGCAGGCAATGCGGCGGTGGCCCAGCGACAGCAGGTGGCGCGTGGCCAGCAGGCCGCCCTGCATGTGGGCAGTTTCCACCAGGTCGCAGGGTTGTTGTTCGGCGATGTCGATTTCGCGGTCCACCAGCACGGTGGGGATGGACAGGCCCGCCAGCTGCGTGGCCAGCGTGGCGTCGTGCCCGGTAGAGACCACGATCAGCCCGTCAATGCGCCGCTCGGCCAGCACCTGCAGGTAGGTGCCCTGGCGGTGCGCCTCGTCGTTGGTGTTGCACAGGATGACGTTGTAGCCCGCGCCAAAGCAGCGGTCTTCCACGCTGTGCACGATCTCGGCAAAGTAGGGGTTGGAGCTGTTGGGGATCAGCATGCCCAGCGTGCGCGTGTTGTTGCTCTTGAGGCTGCGCGCGATGGCGCTGGGCACATAGCCCAGGGCGCGGATGGCGGCCTCCACGCGCTCGCGCCCCTCGGGGCTCACGCGGCGCGTGCCGTTGACAACGTGCGACACCGTGGTGACCGACACCTCAGCGTGGCGCGCAACGTCCTTGATAGTAGCCATGCAGGAAGAAGAAAAATCGGTGTGTTGAAACAGGTTCAGCGGGCGGCGCGGCGCTGGCGCAGCGTGTCCACAATGACGGCCGCCACGATCACAAAACCCGTGATGATGCGCTTGCTGGGCTCGCTGGCGCCCACCTGGGCCAGGCCTGCCTCCAGCACCGCGATGATGAGCACGCCAAACGCGGTGTTCACCACCGAGCCGCGCCCGCCCATCAGGCTGGTGCCGCCAATCACCACCGCCGCAATCACCTGCAGCTCCATGCCGGTTCCGGCGTTGGGGTCGGCGGCTTCCAACCGTGCCGACTGCATCAGGCCCGCCAGGCCCGCCAGCAGGCCGGTCATGGCAAACACGATGACGCGGATGGGGCGCGGGTCCACACCGGCCAGGCGCATGGCTTCTTCATTGGTGCCAATGCCCACCACGCAGCGGCCAAACACCGTGCGCGACAGCACCAGCTGTGCCACGACCACCAGCACCACGGCCAGCAAGAACGCGAACGAGATGCCGCCAAAAAACGGTGCCGACAGCCACGAGATCGCATCGCCCACGTACTGCGTGCGCGAGTCGGTCACCACATAGGCGCTGCCGCGCACGGCTTCGAGCATGCCCAGCGACACGATGAACGAGGGCAGCCGCCATGCGACCGAAATGGTGCCCGTGATGGTGCCGCACACCAGCCCCGTGGCAAGGGCCAGCGCAGCGGCGGCGGGCACCGTCCAGCCCCACTGCAGGATGGCAGCGGCCGAGGTGGCGGCGGCCAGCGCCATCACCGAGCCTACCGACAAATCGATGCCCGCAATGATGAGCACAAAGGTCATGCCCACCGCCATCACGGCCAGGGCCGGGATTTCGTTGGCGATGGTGATGAAGGTCTCGGCGCTCCAGAAATATTCGGACAGCGACGAGAACAGTGCCACCATGCCCGCCAAAACGGCCAGCAGGCCCAGGTAGGTGCCCAGCTGGCTGCGCCAGACCGAAGCGGAGGAAGGCGCCGCAGCGGGCGCGGCAGATGGGGTGGGGGCGTTCATGCGGTCACAGGAGAAGAAGTTGAAGGGGTGGTGCTGGTGCGCCCGCCGGGCTCGGAGAACGCGGCCGCCAGCAGCGATTGCTCGGACCACTCGCCGCGCTCGAACACGGCCACCAGGCGGCCCGCGCTCATCACGCCGATGCGGTCGGCCATGGCCATGAGTTCGCGCAGGTCGGACGACACCATGAGCAGCGCGCGGCCTTCCAGGGCCATGCGATCCAGCTCGCCATACAGCTCGGCGCGTGCGCCCACGTCCACGCCGCGCGTGGGTTCATCCAGCAGCAGCACGCGGCCTTCGCGGTGCAGCCAGCGGGCAAACACCACCTTTTGCTGGTTGCCGCCCGACAGCTGCCCCACGGGCTGCTCGGGGCTGCGGCAGCGGATGCCCAGCGTACGCACAAAGCCCTGCACCAGGCGGCTTTCGAGCCCGCGCTGCAGCCAGCCGCCGCGCGACACGGCCGACAGGTCGGACAGCGTGGCGTTGATGCGGATGGGCTGCGTGAGCAGCAGGCCCTGGGATTTGCGGTCTTCGGTGACCAGGCCCACACCGGCGGCGATGGCCTGCAGCGGCGACGCGAAACCCCGCTGCCAGGTGCGGGGGGCGGTGGGTGCTAGTGTGGGTGAATTTGCTATGTTTTGTGTAGCTGCTGGCGCATGATTCACTAGCGCTTGCGGTTGTTTTTGCTCAAAAGATGGGTGCAGCGTCACGCTGCCGCGGTCTGCCCGGTCCGCGCCGAACAGCAGGCGGACCAGCTCGGTGCGGCCCGATCCAACCAGCCCGGCAATGCCGAAGATCTCGCCCGCGCGCAGCTCCAGGCTCACGTCCTGCACTGCGGTGCCCCGGCCCAGGTTTTCAGCGCTCATCACCACCGGGCCGACGGGGCGGCGCGGGCGGTGGTCCAGGTCGCTGACCACGCGGCCCACCATGCGCTGCACCAGGTCGTCTTCGTTCATGCCCGCCATGGGGCGAACGTCCACCAGGCGGCCGTCGCGCAGCACGGCCACGCGGTCGGCAATGCGGCGCAGTTCTTCGAGCCGGTGCGACACGTAGATGATGGCTACGCCGCGCGCGGTGAGGTGCGCGATCTGCTCGAACAGGTAATTGGTCTCGCGCGGCGTGAGCATGGCCGTGGGCTCGTCGAGCACCAGGATGCGTGTATCGTCCTGCAGGTTGCGCGCAATCTCCACCATCTGCTGCTGGCCGATCCCCAGCTGCGAGACCGGGGTGGCGGGGTCGATGGTGTCGAGCCCGATCTTGGCCAGCTGCGCACGGGCGGCGGCGTGCAGCACATCGCGCTGCAGCCAGCCCAGCCGGTGCGGCAGGCGGCCCATCAACAAGTTCTCGGCCACGGTGAGCGTGGGCACCAGGCCCAGCTCCTGCATCACCATGCGCACGCCGTGGCGCTCGGCATCGCGGCGCGACGTGGGGGCGTAGGCCTGCCCCGCCAGCTGCATGCCGCCGCGCGTGGGCTGCTCCAGCCCGCAGAGGATCTTGGACAGCGTGCTCTTGCCCGCGCCGTTCTCCCCAGTCAGCGCCAGCACCTCGCCCGCAAACAGCTCCACGTTCACGCCGTCGAGCACGGTGGCGGTGTAGTCCTTGCCCACGGCCTGGATGGCGAGCAGGGGCGGGGACTGAGGAGCGGGCGAGCGACTGGGCATGGGGCTTGAAGTGGGCGGCTGCAGGGCGGTGTTTATCTGTTGAGCGGCGAACAACGCCAGAAGGGCCTTGTTCGCCGCTCTCGGATTTACTTGCTGTCTTTCGTCACCAGCACCACATCCGTCTTCACCGTGGCGGGCAGCTGGTTCTGCGGCGTCTTGGCGGCCAGGGCCTTCTGTGCCAGTTCGATGCCGAACACGGCCTGCTTGGCGGCGTACTGGTCGGCGGTGGCCAGCACGCGGCCGTCGGCCAGCATGGGCTTGATGGCGCCGATGTTGTCGTAGCCCACCACCTGCACCTTGCCGGTCTTGCCGGCGGCCTTCACGGCGGCCACGGCGCCCAGGGCCATGCTGTCGTTGCCAGCCAGCAGGGCCACCAGGTCAGGGTGCTCGCGCATCATGCCGGCGGCTACCGTGTTGCCTTTTTCGATCTCCCAGTTGCCGGACTGCACGCCCACCACGGTGATGTTGGCGGCCTTCATGGCGTCCTGGTAGCCCAGGGTGCGCTGCTGCGCATTGAAGGTGGTGGACACGCCTTCGATGATGCTGACCTTGTCACCGGCCTTCAGTGTCTTGGCCAGGTGGTCGCCCACCAGCTTGGCGCCAGCACGGTTGTCCGGGCCCACGAAGGGCACGGTGATGTTCTTTTCCTTCAGCGCATCGGCATCGAGCTGGTTGTCGATGTTGACCACGAGGATGCCCTTGTCGATGGCGGACTTGACCACGGGCACCAGCGCCTTGGAGTCGGCGGGGGCCAGCACGATGGCGCTGACCTTCTGCGCCACGGCCTGTTCGATCATCTTGATCTGGGCTGCCGTATCGGTCTCGTTCTTGATGCCGTTGGCCACCAGCGTGTATTCCTTGGCGTGGGCCTTCTGGTGCGCCTTGGCGCCGTCTTCCATGGTGCGGAAGAACTCGTTGGCCAGCGACTTCATGATGAGCGCGATCTTCGGCTTGTCCTGCGCGAAGGCAGGGCTGGCCAGCAGGCTGCCCACAACGGCGAGGGCGGCGGCGGTCTGAACGGAACGGCGGGTGAACTGCATGGGTGTTGTCTCCAGGTTGGAATGTGGACAAAGGCAACGCTGAACAAGCCTCTCGCGCCCGGCGCATCCATGGCTCAGACGGTCTGCAGCGTTGCAAATCCTCGCGATAGCTACGGCTATCACTCTGGTTTGCGCCTTGCAGTCCATGCCGATCCAGGGCCCGCCGCATCGCGGAGACTTATCCAGCGTCGCCCTAAGGCGACCGACAGCGTGGAGGGAAATCCCCGGCAGCGCCCCCAAAAAGGAGCGGCTACGGATGCCCGGTGCCTTGTCGCGAACGGGATGATAACGAAAGCAAACGTTTGCGCAAACGTTTGCTAATCAGTAAAAACCCGAAGATGCAGACATTGGACTACCGGCGCAGTGGGGCGATCTGCAGGGTTTACGCCCAAGAAAAAGGGCGCCGAAGCGCCCTGGGGGAGGTGATGGAGGGCAGCGTTTTTCGCTCTGCCCTTAGGAACAACGGCCTCAAGCCTTGCGCAGCTCGCGACGCAAAATCTTGCCCACATTGCTCTTGGGCAGCTCGTCGCGGAACTCGATGTACTTGGGGCGCTTGTAGCCGGTGAGATTTTGGTGGCAGTAGTTGGCCACCTCGTCCTCGGTCAGGGCCGGGTCGTTCTTGATGATGAACACCTTGATGGCCTCGCCCTGCTTCTCATCGGGAACACCAATGGCTGCGCATTCGACCACGCCGGGGCACAGGCTGATGACCTGCTCCAGCTCGTTGGGGAACACGTTGAAGCCACTCACCAGGATCATGTCCTTCTTGCGGTCGATGATGCGGGTGTAGCCCTGCGGGTCCATGATGCCGATGTCGCCCGTGCGCATGAAACCATCGGGCGTGAAGGCCTTGGCGTTTTCTTCGGGCTGGTTGTAGTAGCCCACCATCACGTTGGGGCCGCGGATGCAGATCTCGCCCGACTCGCCCTGGGGCAGGCTGTTGCCTTCGTCGTCCTTGATGGCGATGTCGATGCCCGGCAAGGGCAGGCCGATGTTGCCGCTGAAGGTGGTGCTGATCACCGGGTTGTTGGTGCCGATGGCGCAGGTCTCGCTCATGCCCCAGCCTTCGATCATCGTGCTGCCAGTCACCTTCTGCCATTGCTTGGCGGTGCCCTCGCTGGCCGCCATGCCCCCGGCCTGCGACACGCACAGGTGGGAGAAGTCCAGCGTCTTGAACTGCGGGTTTTGCAGCAGCGCGTTGAACAGCGTGTTCACCGCAGGCAGCATGTGGAAGGGGCGCTTCTTGAGTTCGGCCACGAACTTCGGAATGTCGCGCGGGTTGGGGATCAGCGTGAGGCTGGAGCCCTGGCGGATGGCCAGCAGGCACAGCGTGAGCGCGAAGATGTGGTACAGCGGCAGTGCGGCAATGCTGTTGGCTTTGCTCAGGTCGCCCACTTTGGACAGCGCGGGCGTGAACCAGGCCTCGGCCTGCAGCGTGGCGGCCACGATGTTGCGGTGGGTCAGCACCGCGCCTTTCGACAGGCCTGTGGTGCCGCCGGTGTACTGCAGAAAGGCAATCGAATCCAGCGTGGCCTGGCTGGGCGCGAGCGACTTGTGCTCGCCCAGCGACAGTGCCTTCTTGAACGTGACGACCTTGCGGCCATTCGACAGCGGCAGGTCATACGCAGGCACCATCTTGGCCAGGTGGCGCACGGCGAAGGTGATCCATTTGCCAAACCAGAAGCCCAGCAGGTCGCCCATGGAGGCCATCACCACATGCTTGACGGCCGTGTGGTCAATGACCTCAGCCAGCGTGTGGGCAAAGTTCTCCAGGATCACGATGGCCGTGGCGCCAGAGTCCTTGAGCTGGTGCTCCAGCTCACGGGCGGTGTACAGCGGGTTCACGTTCACGCAGGTATAGCCTGCGCGCAGCACGGCGGCCATGGTCACGCCAAACTGGGGGATGTTGGGCAGCATGATGGCCACGCGCGCACCGGGCTCCAGGCCCAGGCTTTGCAGATAGGCACCCAAAGCGGCCGAGCGGCGATCCAGCTCGCCGTAGGTCATCCACTGGTCCATGCAGACCGAAAACGGGCTCGATGCGTGTTTGCGGAACGACTCTTCCAGCAGGTGGGCCACAGAGCGGTATTGCTCGGGCTTCACGTCGTGTGGGACGCCCGGGGGGTAGCTCTTGAGCCAGATCTTTTCCATGCGCTTGTTTCCTTGTGCTCGCCAAATGCCATTGATAGGTGGGCACAGATTGTGGAAGGCGGGCGCGTTGCGGGCTATCGGGCTTGTCCTAGTGTGCTGGCGAGCTGGGTCCCGCAGGTGACAGGATCGGCATCGAACAGTTGCTCCATCAGCGCCCGCTCCCGTTGCTCGATGGTGGCCAGAAACTGCTCCACCCCGCCGCGCTGGCGCGCAAGCTGGCCGAAGGTGTCAAACCCCGCCTCCAGAAACTTCTGCAACGCGCCCATGCCCGCGGCGTTGGCCGGGCCGCGCATCATGCGCAGCATCATCCGCAGGCCGGGGGTGCGCGTGAGGCGCGCCAGGTCATTCCCCATGGCCAGCACGCGCTGCAGCTGCTGCTGGCGCGCATGGCGCTGGCCCACAGTGCGCCAGGCGGCGGTGTAGCGGGCGGCAACGTTGGCCGCATCGGCTTCGTGCAGCAACCACGCGCGGCCCATGTCCTGGTCCAGTCCCTCGGTCTGTGCGTGCAGCACCGCCAGGGCCACGGCGGTGTTCACGACCGGTTGGGGGAACATGGTCTGCAGCGTGCCGGCGATGCGGCCAAACTGCAGATCGCGGTCGGTGTAGTCGGTGTCGCTGTACAGCTCTTCCAAAAAGAACTGTGCTGCGGGCCCGAACGCGGGCGAGCCCATCAGGTCCGCATAGGTGCCGCGAAAGCGCCGGGCCTGCAGGCTTTTGACGCTGCCCACCGCCGCCCCCAGCGCCGGGTCGCCCGTGCGGTGCAGGCGCAGGGCGGTCACGTCGGCGATGCAGTCGCGGATGGTCTGGGCGGCATCCATGGGGCGGGGTCCTTTCTGCGTTCTGCGGGGTGCGGTGTCGGGCGGTGGTCAGACCGCACAATGCGGCTGGTCAATTACAACATCTGCCCATCACCACCATGATCGCGCGCTGGCAACGAACCCTGCTTCTGTTCATCCTGCTGACCATGGCCGCCTGGCTGGTGTGGCAGTGGCCCCATTCACCCTGGCGTGCCGTGCTGGGGGCCTTGGTACCGCTGTGTCTGTACCTGGTGGTGATGGCGCTGGAGTTTGTGCTGATGCACATCACCAACCGCACCGACGCTGCGCCACGTGCCCGCCTGTCGCAGGTGGTGGGTGCCTGGTGGGCCGAGGGGTGGGTGGCGCTGATGGTGTTTTGCTGGCGCCAGCCGTTTCGCCACCAGTCATTGCCCGATTGGCTGCCTGTGCAGCCGACCGGAAAGCGGGGCGTGGTGCTGGTGCATGGATTCATGTGCAACCGGGGGCTCTGGCTGCCGTGGTTTGCGCCTTTGCAGGCGCGGGGGCATGCCTATGTGGCGGTGAATCTGGAGCCGGTGATGGGCTCGATTGACGAGTACGCGGACATCATTGAAGACGCTGTGCGCCAAGTGACGGCGGCCACGGGCCAGGCGCCGGTGCTGTTGTGCCATAGCATGGGTGGCTTGGCGGTGCGGGCGTGGCTGCGGGCGCACCAGGCGGATGGGCGGGTGCACCGGGTGTTGACGCTGGGCACGCCGCATGGGGGCACATGGCTGGGGCGTTTCAGCCGGGCGGTGAATGGGCGGCAGATGAGCTTGGCGGGGGACTGGGTGGTGGCCTTGCAGCGGGCGGAGCCTGCGGGGCGGGCAGCGTTGTTTACCTGCTGGTATTCGAACTGCGACAACATCGTGTTTCCGGCGACCACAGCGGCGTTGGCGGGGGCAGAACACCGGTTGGTGGAAGGGGTTGCGCATGTGCAGATGGCGTTTGACCCTGGGGTGATGAAGGCTTGTCTGGAGGAGGTAAGTCGAGGGTGATTCTTTGAGGCCTTTTGGCTGCTAGCGCTCGTATGCAAGGTGCTGGTAGCTATTGATTTTGTAGTGTGTTTTCGATGGCTACATCGGGCGTGAGTTGCACATCGGACTGCATGTTTGGTTGTAGGGCGGAGGCCGGGAGTCGCCCGGCGTGCGAGTAACTTTCTTTTGCTTCGCCAAAAGAAAGTCACCAAAGAAAAGGCGACCCCCAGTCTGCGACCCCTGCGCTTCGCTACGGGGCAGACCTGCGTCGTGTCGGTTGCGGGGTGCGCCGTGGAACTCACTGCGCTGCGTTGCAGCTTCGTTCAGACATCCACGGCGAGTCAGAGCACGAAGCACGCACGCTCCGACGCGCGTGCCACCCCGCAGCCGCCCCGCCGCAGGCGCAGCCCGCAGGGGTGGGACAGCCGAACATCCCAACAGCCCCACGGGCCATTGCTTCGCTCGGCCCAGGCTGCGCAGCGCGTGGCGCTTGCGCCCGCGATTCGGTGCCGAGCGCAGCGATGATGTTCTGCTCGCCGTGCCCCTCTGGATGCGCCGAGGAGCGCAGGGTTTGGCGGATCAGGGCTCGCGTGTGTCTGAGCGACGCGCAGCGGCGCGAGTTGAGCGAGACCCCGCCAAACCCGAGCACCGCAGGTTGCCCCGTAGCGTCAGCGCAGGGGACGCAGACAGTGGGGTCGCCTTTCTTTTGGGTACTTTTCTTTGGCGAAGCAAAGAAAAGTGCCTCGCCTGCCGGGCGATTCCCGGCCCCCGCCCTCAACCCAGGCACAGAGACCGATTCATCCAAAAGGCCCAACAACCCCAGCCCAGCCCCGCATTCCTGGATGCAAGTTGCTATTAAAAGCGTAGCTTTCAGGGCATGATTCACTAACGCTGGCAGCCATTTTCTTCAAAACATCAAGCCGCAACAGCCTCCCGCTCATCCGCGGCAAACTCCGGCAACCCCCGCAGCCGCTCATAGATCGGCGCAAAGTCCGCCGCCGTCATCTCAAACAGCTGCTCAAAACTGTCGATCACAAAATACGTCTGCTGGTACGTATCGATCTTGTAGCGCGTGCGCATGGTGCGCTCCAGTTGTAGCGGAATGCGCTGCGGCTCTGGGCTCTGCACCGAGTACGCCAGTTCGCCCGACGAACTCAGGATGCCCGCGCCATAGGCCCGCAACTGCCCCGCCTCGCGGATCAGCCCGAACTCGATCGTGTACCAGTACAAGCGGCTCAGCATCTCGCACGACCCCAGCCCCTGCGCCTTCAGCCCGCCCTGGCCGTAGCGCTGCACATAGTCGGCAAACACCGGGTTGAACAGCAGCGGCACATGCCCGAACAGGTCATGAAAGATGTCGGGCTCGACGATGTATTCGAACTCTTCGGGCTTGCGGATCCAGTCCGTCACCGGGAATTTGCGGTTGGCCAGCAGGGTGAAGAACGGCACCTCCGGGATCAGCCCGGGCACGCCCACCAGCTCCCAGCCGGTCGCTTTGTAGAGGCGCTCGTTCACCTCTTCAAAGCGCGGGATGCGGTCGCTCGCGCCCAGTGAGGGCAGGGCGTCGATGAACGCCTGGCTGGCCAGGCCCGGCAGCAGGGCGCGCTGGCGCTCGTACAGACGGCGGTAGGTGTCGTGGTCGGCGGCGGTGTAGGCCGCGTAGTCCTGCGGGCAGGTGTAGTCCGCGTTGGCGCGCGAATAGTCGCCACGCGGTGGGCGGGTGGATTGGCCATAGACGACAGGGGCTTGTCCCATTTTTTCTCCTTTGCCGCCATGGTCGGCGCACCGCGACGGGGGTGCGCACCAGCCCACGCGGCTGCTAATCGATCTTGATCTTTGCGGCCCGGATCAGGAGCTCGTACTTGCTGTTTTCCGAGCGCACAAACTGCGCAAATCCGTCGAGCGTCAGCTCTTCGGGGGTGATGCCCATCTTCTTGAACTTCTCCTTGCCCGCAGGCGAGTGCATTGCGGCGCTGAACGCGTTGGCATAGCGGCGTGCATCCGCATCGGGCAGCGAGGCCGGCGCGAACAGGCCGAACCAGGTGGACACGTTGAAGCCCTGCACGCTGTCGTTGATGCTGGGCACGTTGGGTAGCGCCTCGTTGCGGCTGAGGGTGGTCACACCCAGCGCCAGCAGCTTGCCCGACTGGATCTGCGGCAGCGCCGAGGCCAGGTTGTCAAACACCATCAGCACCTGGCCTGATTCCAGCGCGGCGAGCGCGGGCTTCGAGCCCTGGAAGGGCGTGTGGCCCATCCGGGTGTTGGTGAGCGACTTGAACATCTCGGCCGAGATGTGGCCGATGCTGCCGTTGCCGCCCGAGCCGTACTTGGCCTGGTCCGGGTTCTTCTTGAGGTACTGCACCAGGTCGGGCGTGGTCTTGATGCCCAGCTTGGCCGCCTGCTCCGCGTTCACCACCAGCACATTGGGCGTGCGCGCCACGAGGACGAGGGGTTTGAAGTCCTTGAGTGCGTTGTAGGGGAAATTCTTGTACAGCCAGGGGTTCACCGCGTGCGTGGCCACGGCGCCCATCAGCACCTGGTTGCTGGTCTTCCCGGCCTTGGCGACCTGGTCGGCGCCGGTATTGCCACCTGCCCCTGGTTTGTTCTCCACGGTAATGGAGCCCAACTGGGCTGCAGCACCATCGGCCACGATGCGGGCCGAGGTGTCCAGCGGACCACCAGCGGGGTAGGGCACCACGATGGTGAGCGGGGCAGACGGGTTCTGCGCCAGCGCGGCAGTGGCCGCGCCAGCCAGAAGGGTGCTGAACAGGGTGCTACGGAGCGACATCGGGATCCTTTTGAGTTCCGGAGAGCGCGCAGTATAGGCACCTGTGCAGGGTTAACCCTGGATGTCCGATGTCTTACGTGTTCAGCACACCACGGCGGATCTGGTCGCGTTCCAGCGACTCGAACAGCGCCTTGAAGTTGCCTTCGCCAAACCCGTCGCGGTAGTCGCCCTCGCGCTGGATGAATTCGAAGAACACCGGGCCCAGCATGGGCGTGGAGAAGATCTGAAGCAGCAGGCGGGGCGTGCCGTCGGCCGTGGTGCCGTCCAGCAAGATGCCGCGCGACTGCAGCTCGGGCACCGGCTGGCCGTGGCCGGGCAGGCGGGTGTCCAGCATTTCGTAATAGACCTCGTTGGGCGCGGTGGCCAGCTGCACGCCGGCCATGCCCAGCTTGTCCACCACGTCCAGCAGGTTGTCGCAGATCAGCGCGATGTGCTGAATGCCCTCGCCGTTGAATTGCATCAAAAATTCTTCGATCTGGCCGCCACCCTGCTTGGACTCTTCGTTCAGCGGGATGCGGATCTTGCCGTCAGGCGCGGTCATGGCCTTGGACGTGAGGCCCGTGTATTCGCCCTGGATGTCGAAGTAGCGGATTTCGCGGAAGTTGAACAGCTTCTCGTAGAAGTTGGCCCAGAAGCCCATGCGGCCGCGGTACACGTTGTGCGTGAGGTGGTCGATGAGGTTCAGGCCGTGGCCCACGGGGCGGCGGTCCACGCCTTCGATGAATTCGAAGTCGATGTCGTAGATGGACTTGCCGTCTTCAAACCGGTCAATCAAATACAGCGGCGCACCGCCAATGCCCTTGATGGCGGGCAGGCGCAGCTCCATGGGGCCGGTGGGGATCTCGATGGGCTGGGCGCCCAGCTCCAGCGCGCGGTTGTAAGCCTTGTGCGCATCCTTCACACGGAAGGCCAGGCCACAGGCGGAGGGGCCATGCTCGGCACCAAAGTAGGCGGCCTGGCTGTGGGGCTCGCGGTTCAGGATGAAGTTGATGCCGTTCTGGCGGTACAGCACCACATCCTTGGACCGGTGCTTGGCGACCAGGGTGAAACCGAGCTTTTCAAACACCGCCTCCAGCACGCCGGGCTGGGGCGAGGTGAATTCGACGAACTCGAAGCCCATGAGGCCCATGGGGTTGTCCCAGGCAGCGAGCTGGGCGGTGGTTTCTTGCGGCAAGGCGGCGTTCATGGGGTGTCTCCGGCATTCGTTGATGAATGTCATGGACTGTAGGCGCGGCCTGCCTCATGTTTCTGGCGAAATCAAGAGGCTTTGGCCTTTGATTTGCAGGAATTTTGTGAATGATCAAAATTTTGCGCAGTCTGGCGGCGCGCTGGGCGGGGCTTGCCGCCGCAGCGCTGCGCGGTCGGCAGAAGGTCCCTATGAGCCCGAGGTGCCCGCGTTGAGCTGGCGCAGCGCCAGGGCGGCGTCAATGCGTTGTTGCTCTTCGGGCGAGAACAGCTGCTGGCGCAGTTGCTGCAGGCCGGGGCCCTCGCCCTGCTGGGTGCGGGCTTGGCTGTATTGGTCGAGGCGCTGGTTCCAGTGCTGTTCGTCCCTGTCCAGCTGCGCCATGGCCTGGGCGGCTGCCGGGCCGTACTGCGCGCTGCGGGTGGCGTAGCGGCTGCGCTCGTCGGTGTTGCTGGCGTTGAAGGCGGCCGTCTGCGCGGCGGCGGTCATGTGTTCGGTGGCGGCGCTGCGTTCGGCGCGGCGCTCGGTGGAGAGTTCGTTGTCGGCCGCCTGCAGCGCCTGGGCGCGCTGCTCGGGGCTGAGCTGGGTGTTGCGCTCAATCTCCAGGCGCGCCAGGGTGTAGCGGTCCAGGTCGGCCTCGCGGGCAAACAGGGCGTCGTATTCGGCGTCGTCAAAAAACTGCAGGCGCACCTTGTGGCGCGCCTCCAGCGCGTCGCGCAGTGCGCGTGGGTCGGACAGGTCCTGCGGCGCACGCAAGCTGCCCAGGGCCACACGGTAGTCCACGTAGCGCTCGGCCAGTGCCAGGGCTCGCGTGGCCAGGGCGGCGGGGAAATGCCGGTTGACCAGCGCGGCCAGGCGCTGTTTGAGCGTGGCTGGGTCGCTGGCGTCGCCCGCTTCCATCAGCAGGGCTTCCAGCGTGTCGCGCAGGCCGTGCACCAGCAGGGGGTCGGCCGGGCCGTCGGTGGTGATGGCGCGGCGGCGTGCAAAAAAACTGTGGTCCGCGCCCTGTGCTAGCGAGGGTTGTACCTGGGCACCGGCGGAGGCGGCGGCCGCCCCCGCCGGTGATGGGTGGGTATCCCCCGCGCCCAACCCGGCAGGGCCGCCCAGCCACCACACCACGGCGACCGTGGTGAGGGCCAGGACTGCGGCGGCAACCGCCCAGGTGCGCGAGGGCTGGGCCATGGCTTACAGGCCTTGTTGCTTGAGGCGGTTGGCGTGCTGGCGGTACAGCGTCACCGGGTCGGTGGAGAACCAGTCGCGCAGGCCCAGCAGCTGGTTGACTTCGTCGAGGTGGTTCTGGCGGTAGTCGCCCAGGTGTTTGCCCAAGCGCGACGAGCAGGCCGACACCAGGCCATCGTTGGCTTCGCCAAAGGTCAGGCTCAGCGTGGCGAGCAGGGCGTCGCTGGCATCGAGCACGTTGGTCAGGGGCAGGGTGCCGGTCCAGGAGTAGTAGCGCACACCGTTCACCTGCTCGGCGCCGCTGCCGCAGCCGGAGGTGGGCACGCCTTGCGGAAAGCGGCTGTTGAACTTGGCCGAGCCGGCCGTGGTCAGCGAGTCCAGCGCCGCCGTGGGCATCTGGGGCAGGCCGGTGCCGCCGGAGGTCAGGTTGATCAGGCCCACCAGCGCCTTGGCGGCGGCGCTGGCCACGGCTTCGGACACCGAGCCCGCGGGCGCTACGCCGCGCAGGATGTCGGCTACGCGCGAACCCCGGTTCACGCCGCCGATCGAGGTGACCGATGCCACCAGCTGCGGCGCCACGCCCGCCACATAGCGGGTGGTGGGGCCGCCGTGCGAATGGCCTACCAGGTTCACCTTGGGGGCACCGGTCAGCGCCAGGATGGTCTTGACCTGTGCCAGCAATTGCTCGCCGCGCACCTCGGTGCTGTTGGCGGCCGAGACCTGGGCGACGTAGACCTTGGCGCCGCCCTGGCGCAGTGCGTCGGGGATGCCGTAGAAGTAGTCGATCCCAAGGGCCGAGTCAAAGCCGAACAGGCCATGCACCAGCACGATGGGGTAGCGCGTCTGGGTGTAGCCCGTCTGCGCCTGCGCGCCCACGCCCAGCAGCAGCAACCCCGCCGTTGCTGCCAGCACCAGTCGCCGCAAAAAGCAGCTGAAAAATCCGGTCATGTGTTTGTCTCCGTTGGTATGGTTTCTTATGCTCGCAAAAACGAACGACCGTTCTTTTTTGCGAGATCAATTTTTGTATTCGGGCCATAGAGTCACTATCGGGACATACCCGTGTGTGCGCCGCACCATGCAGAAATCACGCAGTTGTTCGTAAAATCCTGCGCCATGAAAGCCTTTGACGCACTCGACAAGCTGGACCGCGCCATCCTGCGCCGCCTGCAGGACAACGGCCGCGAGACGTACGACGTCATCGGAGAACAGGTGGGCCTGTCGCCCAGCGCGGTGCTGCGCCGCGTCAAGCGGCTGGAAGACAGCGGCGTGATCCACCGCTACGTAGCCCTGGTGCAGCCCGAAGCGGTGGGCCTGGGGCTCACGGCGTACCTGAACGTGCGGCTGGAAAAACACACGGAAAGCCACAAGCGCAACCCCATGGACCTGTTCCGCGCCAGCGTGCAGACCTGGCCCGAGGTGGTGGAGTGCGCATCGCTCACCGGCGAAATGGACTACCTGCTGCGCGTGGTGGTGGCCGACATGGCGCACTACAGCCGCTTCATCATGGACACGCTGCTCAAGCACCCCAGCGTGCAGGACTGCAAGACCAGCTTTGTGCTCGACCGCGTGAAGGCGACGACGGCTGTGCCAGTGTAGTCCAGCGCGGGCCTTCGCCCTTGGCTGGGATGGGGCACGTCACAGGCGTGACTCCCTGTGGCGCCTGTTGATGTGGTGGAGGTTGCTGTAAGGCGGTCCGCGCTTTACGCTCTGGCCCGTGCAGAGAAGGCTTGGCGCAGATGGGGGTGCAGCCACCCCAGCCGTCGCGTCTGCGACCCATGCTGAGGAGATCCAGGGCATGAATACTCTCAAATTGATAGCTATTGAGGCATGATCTTCCAGCGCTTGGAGCCGATTTTTCCGCATTTTGAGTAGGATCACTATTTTGTTGCGGCGCAGCAATTTGGACTGGAAAAGATGAGGGAAAACCCTTATATTTGGCGACATGTTCGCAACCAAAGACTGGCTCAAGGCATCCTGGTACGCAGGCCGGGACCTGCTGCGCCCGGTAACCAGCGGCTCTTCTGCCTCTGACATTCACATCCACCAGCAGGAGACGCCCGTGATGGTTCCTATCCGCTCCCTGGGCCCCTCCTACCGGGAGCGGATCACCCAGCACCTGCTGCAGCTGGAGCCTGCAGACCGCTACCTGCGCTTTGGCTATGCCGCCAACGACGAACAGATCCGCCGCTACGCCGAGCAGCTCAACTTCGAGCGCGATGAAATCTTTGGCATCTACAACCGCCGCCTTGAGCTCATCGCCATGGCCCACCTGGCGTTTTCGGAAAACCCCGAACACAAGCCGTGTGCTGAATTCGGTGTGTCCGTGCTCAAGCAAGCACGGGGTCGAGGCTTTGGCGCGCGCCTGTTCGAGCGTGCCGTGATGCATGCGCGCAATGAGGGCGTGAACATGGTGTTCATCCATGCGTTGTCTGAAAACACCGCCATGCTCAAGATCGCGCGCAACGCCGGTGCCACCGTGCGCCGCGACGGGTCCGAGTCCGAGGCTTATCTGCAGATACCACCCGCCAGCCTCGACACGCGCATGACCGAGATGGTCGAGCAGCAGTTCGCCGAGGTGGACTACCAGCTCAAAAAGCAGGCCAAGCAGTTCTGGGACTTTCTGGCCAATGTGCAGGAAGTGCGCAGCGGCGTGCAACACGCGCGCCACCAGTCGGCCGAGTGATCCGTTGCGGTCGCACCCGCGGCAGTGACGCCGGTGGTGGCCGGTTGTCACGGCAATCCGCTATCCTAGGGGCCTGATTCACTACCGCACGTCCTGCACTCCAGACAGTGTCTGACCCGCACCCCGCGCACCCCGGGCGACCGCCCGAGAGGGAAGACAAGCGCACCTTCCTGCAGAAAGTGGCCGAGTTCATCCATCCTGGGCCGGACTCCACGGAAGAACTCATCGAAACCCTGGCCGAGGCCGAGGACAACGAGGTCATCGGCGCCGAATCGCGCGTGATGCTGGAGCGCGTGATCCGCATGGCCGACATGACGGCGGGCGATGTGATGGTGGCAGCACCGCGCATGGACCTCGTCAACATTGACGCGCCTTTCGATGAGCTGCTGCACCTGGTGATCAGCACCGCGCATTCACGGTTTCCGGTCTACCAGGGCGAGCGCGAGAACATCATCGGCATCCTGATGGCCAAGGACCTGCTCAAGCTGCAGCGGGCGCCCGAGCTGAACATCCGTGCGTTGCTGCGCCCGGCAGCGTTTGTGCCCGAAAGCAAAGGCCTGAACGACCTGCTGCGCGAGTTCCGTGGCAACCGCAACCACCTGGCCATCGTGATCGACGAGTTTGGCCGCGTGGCCGGGCTCATCACCATCGAAGACGTTCTGGAGCAGATCGTGGGCGAGATCGAGGACGAGTTCGACATCCCCGAAGACGATGGCGACATCTTTGGCTTGGCCGACCGGACCTACCGTGTGAGTGGTGACACCCCCATCGAGCGTGTGGCCGAGGCCTTTGAGGTGGCCATCGTGGGTAGCGACCCCAACGAGCATTTCGACACCATCGGCGGCCTGATTGCCCACGAAATGGGCCATGTGCCCAAGCGCGGTGAGCATCTGCAGCTCAGCGGCCTGCATTTTGTGGTGCTGCACACCAAGGGCGGGGCGGTGCGCTGGTTCAAGGTGTCCAGGGTCGAAGACACTCCCTCCGACGGCTGATGTCGCGGCGCTCTCGGATGGCGGGCGGGCCGCTGCTGCCGCAACTGCTGCTGGCACTGGCGGCGGGCCTGGCCCAGGCGGCCTCGCTGGCCTGGCCGGGCAGCGGCCAACCCTTGTGGTGGCTGCAGCTGGCTTCGATGGCTGCGCTCGCCTGGATGGTGCGGCCTTTCGCTGTGGAGCACCCGCGCGTCGCTGCGCCCTGGCGGCGCGGTGCGCTCGTGGGTGGGTTGTTTGCCACCGCCTGGCTGGCAGGCACTTTCTGGTGGCTGTTCATTTCCATGCATTCCTATGGCGGCCTGCCCGCGCCTTTGGCCGTGGCAGCGGTGCTGGGGCTCGCTGCCTTTCTGGCCAGCTACTATGCAGCGGCTTTGGCCTTGTTTTGCCGGTATGCGCCGGTGAATCGTGCCGGGAGTGCTCTTCTTTTCGGAGCGCTGTGGCTGCTGGCCGAACTGGCACGGGGCGTCTGGTGGACGGGGTTCCCGTGGGGTGCTGGCGGCTACGCGCATGTGGATGGGCCGCTCGCCGTGCTGGCCCGCCACATGGGGGTGTATGGCATCAGCGCGGTGGCTGCGGCGTTGGCGATGGGCGTGGTGCAGGTGCGTGCCACCGATCTGCGCAACGCGCGCTGGTGGGCGCTGGTGCTGGCGGCGGGCGGCCTGCTGGCCTGGGCCACGGTGGACCGGCTGTGCGCGGTCAATCTGTGCCACACCCCGGCACGGCGCGCAGCGCCCGCCCTGAGCCTGGAGCTGCTGCAGGGCAATATCCCCCAGGACGAAAAGTTTCAATCCGGCAGCGGCGTGCCCGTGGCCCTGCAGTGGTATGCCGAGGCCCTGCGCAACGCCCAGGCTGACCTGGTGGTGGCGCCCGAGACCGCCATACCGCTGCTGCCGCAGCAGCTCATTCCGGGGTATCTGGAGGGCATGCAGCAACGCTATGCGCAAGGGGCTCAGGCCGCCATGGTGGGCATTCCGCTGGGGGATGAAGCGCAGGGCTACACCAACTCCGTGCTGGGCATGAGTGCTGCCACACAAGCCGCGCCCTACCGCTACGACAAGCACCACCTGGTGCCGTTTGGAGAGTTCATTCCGCCGTTTTTCAAGTGGTTCACGGCCATGATGAACATCCCTCTGGGCGATTTCAACCGGGGGACCGTGGGCCAGGCGTCGTTTGCCGTGGCGGGGCAGCGCATCGCGCCGAACATCTGCTACGAAGACTTGTTCGGCGAGGAGCTGGGGGCGCGATTCATCGACCCCGCCCAGGCCCCCACGGTGTTTGTCAACTTCAGCAACATCGGCTGGTTTGGCGACACCCTGGCCATCGACCAGCATCTGCACATCAGCCGCATGCGTGCGCTCGAATTCGAGCGGCCCATGGTGCGCGCCACCAATACGGGTGCCACGGTCATCATCGACCACCGGGGCGTGGTCACGCACCAGCTGGCCCGCTACACGCGCGGCGTGCTCAAGGGCGAGGTGCAGGGCCGGGGGCTGGACGCACAAAGTGGCTGGGCCATCACGCCTTACGCGTGGTGGGTATCCCGCTGGGGGCTGTGGCCGCTGTGGGCGCTGGGGGCTCTGGTGCTGATAGGGGCCATGGTCGCCAGCAGGGGCCGCAGGCCACGTGGCAATTGATCCAGGTCAGGCATTGCGCCCGACGGCGCAGGGGCCTGCGCACCCCCGTGTTTAGAGGCGGCTCCCTATGCCTTGATAATAGAGGCCCGCAACCGGGGGCTGGTGTTGCGTAAAACGATGATTTGAGGCGGGCCATCCGCCGTTCTGGAGCACGACTGAAAATGGCAGATTCCTTTTCCTACGAACAACTGATCGCCTCCGGCGAGGGCCGGCTGTTCGGCGCTGACAGCGGGCGTCTGCCGCTGCCACCCATGCTGATGTTTGACCGCATCACGCACATCGACAGCGATGGTGGCGCGCACGGGCTGGGAAAGATCCGCGCCGAGCTCGATGTCAAACCCGACCTCTGGTTCTTTGCCTGCCACTTCCAGGGCGACCCGGTCATGCCTGGCTGCCTGGGGCTCGACGCCATGTGGCAGCTCATCGGTTTTTACCTGACCTGGCTGCAACTGCCGGGCCGGGGCCGCGCGCTGGGTGCGGGCGAGGTCAAGTTCACCGGCGAGGTCGGCCCTGACGTGAAGCTGGTCACCTACGAAATCGATATCAAGCGCGTCATCAAGCGCAAGCTGGTCATGGCCATTGGCGATGCCCGCCTGCTGGCCGACGGCAAAGAAATCTATGTGGCCAACGACCTTCGCGTGGGTCTGTTCAAGCGCGAGGAAGACGGTAAGGACGCAGCATGACCACCAAGAAGCGCGTAGTCATCACCGGCGCGGGCATCGTCTCGTGCATTGGCAACGACCTGGCCTCCGTGGAAGCTTCGCTGCGTGCGGGCACCAGCGGCATCAAGGCCGTGGAGAAGTTCAAGGAACTGGGCCTGCGCAGTCAGGTGGGCGGCGCCCCGGAGATCGATATCGAAGCGCGCATTGACCGCAAGCAGCTGCGCTTCATGGGCGATGCGGCGGCCTATGCGCAGATCGCACTGGAAGACGCTATCCTGCAAGCAGGCCTCACGCCAAGCCAAGTCAGCCACCCGCGCACCGGCCTCATCATGGGTTCGGGCGGTGGCTCGCCCGCCAACCAGATCGAAGCGGCCGACACGCTGCGCGAAAAAGGCATCCGCCGCGTGGGGCCCTATCAGGTCACGCGCTGCATGAGCTCCACGGTTTCTGCGTGCCTGGCCACCAACTTCAAGGTCAAGGGCATCAACTACTCCATCACATCGGCCTGCTCCACGTCCGCCCACTGCATCGGCGCGGCCGCGCAGCAGATCGCCTGGGGTGTGCAGGACGTGATGTTTGCGGGCGGTGGCGAAGAGCTGAGCTGGGGCATGTCGCTGCTGTTTGATGGCATGGGCGCCATGTCCAGCAAGTACAACGAAACGCCCGAGAAGGCCTCACGCGCCTACGACGCGAACCGCGACGGCTTCGTGATCGCTGGCGGCGGCGGTGCCGTGGTGCTGGAGAGCCTGGAGCACGCCCAGGCCCGTGGCGCGACCATCCTGGCCGAAGTGGTGGGCTTTGGCGCCACCAGCGACGGTGAAGACATGGTGGCCCCGTCGGGCGACGGTGCCATTGCCTGCATGCAGCAAGCCATGGAAGGTCTGGACGCCCCCATCGACTACATCAACACCCACGGCACCTCCACCCCCGTGGGCGACATGCAGGAAGTGCGCGCCATGCGTGCCCTGTTTGGCGACAAGGTGCCACCGTTCTCGTCCACCAAGTCGCTCACCGGCCACTCGCTGGGCGCCACGGGCGTGCAGGAGGCCATCTACTGCATGATCATGCTGAACAAGGGCTTCATCGCTGGCTCTGCCAATGTCGAGACACCTGACCCGGCCCTGGGCGACATGCCTCTGGTCACGCAAACGCGTGATGCGCAGCTGAACACGGTGTTGTCCAACAGCTTCGGCTTTGGTGGCACCAACGCCAGCCTGGTGCTGCGCCGCTGGAACCACTGACCGCGGACTCCCCACCGCAACGGCCTGCCTGTCTCTGGACATGCAGGCCGTTTTTCATGGGCTCTATCGGCCCGTCAGCGCCTGACGGGCCTTGGGGTTGGGCTGCAGGGCCTCGTGCAGCAAGGCTGGCAACATGCCCAGCATGCGGGTGGCCTGCAGACCGGGCGGAAAGGCGCGCGCGTGATAGCTGTACAGCGACATGGGGGCCAGCTCGTGCAGCTCCTGCGCCACCATCTGTGCAGGGTCCAGCCCCTTGGCGGTGAGAAAGTCCACCACCGTCCAGCCCATGCCCCGGCGCACCAGCTCCAAAGCGAGGCGTGATGTCTGCACCTGGATGCCGGGCCCGGCGGGGGAACCGAGGCGGTGTGCGATTTCGTCAATCGCCTGGCGCATGGGGTCGTCGCCCACCAGGCGGATCACGGGCACCTGCGCCAGCCGCGCACCGGGGCTGGCGGCACGGGGAGCACGCGCCCACACGCTGGTCGCGACCGCCAGGTACAAGCGACCACTGACCAGCAGGTCGCTCGCGATTTGTGGGTGGGGGTGCTTGTAGAAACCCAGGCAAAAGTCCACGCTGCGCGTGAGCAGGGCCTGCGTCATCTGGTCCTGGTGGATGGTGCGCACCTCCACACCCACCTGCGGATGCTGCTCGGCATGGTGCTGCAGCAGACGCGGCAGAAATTCGTGCGTGATGGACGGTATGGCGCCCAGCCGCACATCGCCCGAGTCACTGGTGGCCAGGTTGCGCGCGGTGCGCTTGAGCGCATCCAGCTGCCGGTAGATGCCGGTGGACTCGGTGGCCAGCACCTGGGCCTCGGGCGTCGGGGTCAGGCCTGCGGGCGAGCGGTTGAACAGCCGGTAGCCCAGCTGCAGCTCGGTGTGCGCCACGGCCTTGCTGATTGCTGAGGGGGTGATGCACAGCAACCGCGCCGCAGCGCTCATGTTGCCGGTTTGCAGCACGGCCTGAAAAACTTCCAGTTGTCTCAAGTTCATGGCGGAGTTGTCTTGTGGCGGTGGCCGGTGGGCACTTCATGGCCTTCGAACGGCAGTTCTGGGGTGTGAGCTGAATTCATAAGGGTGGGTCAATTATTCCGCATGACTGTGTTCTGGTTTCTCATAGGATGCGGCACCGCTTCACCGGCGGTTTTGAATAAAGCGGCGCAACGCGTGCTGCCACCCAAAAAAATCAGGAGACTTCTTCATGCGCATTTCTTCCTCCCCCACCGCCAGCCGCTGGCTCGCGGGTTTGCTGTTGTCTGCTGCCTCCGCCGTTGCCATGGCCCAGGCTGCCAAGCCCAATGTGGTGGTGCTGGCCACGGGCGGCACCATTGCCGGTGCGGGCGCCTCGGCCGCCAACAGCGCAACCTATGCCGCCGCCAAGGTGCCGGTGGACAAGCTCCTGGCAGGCCTGCCTGAGCTGGCCAATGTGGCCAAGGTGTCGGGTGAGCAGGTGTTCCAGATCGCCTCCGAGAGCTTCACCAACGAGCACCTGCTGCGCCTCGGGCAGCGCGTGTCGGCCCTGGCCAAGCAGGCAGACGTGGACGGCATCGTGATCACCCACGGCACGGACACCCTGGAAGAAACCGCGTACTTCCTGAACCTCACCGTGCGCACCAACAAGCCCATCGTGGTGGTCGGCTCCATGCGTCCCGGCACGGCCCTGTCGGCTGACGGCGCGCTGAACCTGTACGACGCCGTGACCGTGGCCGCCAGCAAGGACGCCGCCGGCAAGGGCGTGCTGGTCACGATGAACGACGAGATCCAGAGCGGTCGCGATGTGAGCAAGACCATCAACATCAAGACCGAGGCCTTCAAGAGCCAGTGGGGCCCGCTGGGCATGGTGGTGGAAGGCAAGAACTACTGGTTCCGCGCCCCGGTCAAGCGCCACACGACCAACTCCGAGTTCAACATCGACGACATCAAGGCGCTGCCCGCCGTGGACATCGTGTACGGCTACGGCAACATGAACACCACGGGCATCGAGGCCTACGGCAAGGCCGGCGTCAAGGCCCTGATCCATGCCGGGACCGGCAACGGCTCGGTGGCCGCACAGGCGGTCGATTCGCTCAAGGCCTTGCGTGGCCAGGGCGTGCAGATCATCCGTTCGGCCCGCGTGCCCGATGGTTTTGTGCTGCGCAATGCCGAGCAGCCCGACGACAAGTACGACTGGGTGGTGGCCCATGACCTGCGCCCCCAAAAGGCCCGCATCCTGGCCATGGTCGCTTTGACCAAGACCAACGACAGCAAGGAACTGCAGCGCATTTTCTGGGAGTATTGATCCCTGTTTTCGAGGTTTGAACGCCATGCTTTGACGCGATGCATGCGTTGACGGCCACACCCGTGTGGCCACCGGTACGCACCGGCTTATAGCTCGCGTGACTGGTTGGGAAGGCTGGGGCTCCAAAAGGGCTCCGGCCTTTTTTCATGGGCGCGGGCCGGTGTTGCTGGCGCTGCCGCAGCACGCGCGGCTGCGCGCCGTAAAATCACCGGCTTGCGCGCGCGATGCCCGTCCTTGTTGCCCATGGGGCGGCGGGCGCTGGGTTTGGCTCGCGCACCGCGTTTTCTTCTTTTTCCCCTTACTTGCCAGGCCCTGGCTTGCCAGTGCCTCAGCCACAGACGCCATGTTGACATTCCAGCAAATCATTTTGAAGCTGCAGTCCTATTGGGACGCGCAGGGTTGCGCCCTTTTGCAACCCTATGACATGGAAGTGGGCGCCGGCACCTCGCACACTGCCACCTTCCTGCGCGCCATCGGCCCCGAGCCCTGGAAGGCCGCCTACGTGCAGCCCAGCCGCCGCCCCAAGGACGGCCGCTACGGCGAGAACCCCAACCGCCTGCAGCACTACTACCAGTACCAGGTGGTGCTCAAGCCCGCACCGGCCAACATCCTGGAGCTGTACCTGGGCTCGCTCGAAGCCCTGGGCTTCGACCTGAAAAAGAACGACATCCGCTTTGTCGAAGACGACTGGGAGAACCCCACGCTCGGCGCCTGGGGCCTGGGCTGGGAGGTGTGGCTCAACGGCATGGAAGTCACGCAGTTCACCTACTTCCAGCAGGTCGGCGGCATTGACTGCAAGCCCGCCACGGGCGAGATCACCTACGGCCTGGAGCGCCTGGCCATGTACCTGCAGGGCGTGGACAACGTCTACAACCTGAAGTGGACCGACACCCTGAGCTACGGTGACGTGTACAAGCAAAACGAGGTGGAGCAGTCCACCTACAACTTCGAGCACAGCGACGCTGACTTCCTGTTCACCGCCTTCAACGCGCACGAAAAGCAGGCCAAGTACCTGATGGAGCAGCAGCTGGCGCTGCCTGCGTATGAGCAGGTGCTCAAGGCCGCACACAGCTTCAACCTGCTGGATGCGCGCGGTGCGATCAGCGTGACCGAACGCGCTGCCTACATCGGCCGCATCCGCAACCTGGCCCGTGCCGTGGCGCAAAGCTACTACGAGAGCCGCGAGCGCCTGGGCTTCCCCATGGCGCCGCGCGAGTGGGTGGAACAGATGACGAAGAAGGCTGCGTGAGAGAAATGACGATGACAACCCAAAACCTCCTCGTTGAACTGTTTGTCGAAGAGCTGCCGCCCAAGGCGCTGCAGAAGCTGGGCGATGCTTTCGCCACCGTGCTGGGCGACCAGCTCAAGGCCCTGGGCCTGGCGTCTGCCTCCTCGGTGGTCACGCCCTTTGCCTCGCCCCGCCGCCTGGCCGCGCATGTGACCGCCGTGGCCGACAAGGCCGCCGACAAGGCCGTGCAGCAAAAGCTGATGCCCGTGACCGTGGGCCTTCAAGCGGACGGCAACGCCACGCCTGCGCTGCTGAAAAAGCTGCAGGCGCTGGGCGCCGATGTGTCCAACCCCGCAGCCGCTGTGGCTGTCTTGAAGCGCGCGCAGGACGGCAAGGCCGAAGCCCTGTTCTACGACAGCGTGGTGCCCGGTGCCACGTTGCAAGCGGGCTTGCAAAAGGCTCTGGACGAAGCCATTGCCAAGCTCCCTATCCCCAAGGTCATGAGCTACCAGCTCGAAACCGACTGCGAGCTGCCCGGCTGGACCAGCGTGAACTTTGTGCGCCCCGCGCACGGCCTGGTGGCGCTGCATGGCAGCACCGTGGTGCCCGTGAAGGCGCTGGGCCTGACCGCTGGCAACAGCACCACCGGCCACCGTTTTGAAGCCACCGTGTCGCCCGTGGTGCTGGCCGATGCCGACAGCTACGCCGCCACGCTGAAGAAGGACGGCGCCGTGATCGCCAGCTTTGCCGAGCGCAAGGCCGAGATCGTGCGCCAGCTGGCTGCGGCTGCTGCGAAGGTGGGCAACGGCGCCCGCCCCATCGAAGACGAAGCCCTGCTGGACGAAGTGACCGCGCTGGTGGAGCGCCCCAACGTGGTCATCTGCCAGTTTGAAGAGCAGTTCCTGGGTGTGCCACAAGAGTGCCTCATCCTCACGATGAAGGCCAACCAGAAGTACTTCCCGCTGCTGGACGCCGCGGGCAAGCTCACCAACAAGTTCCTGGTGGTCAGCAACATCAGCCCCGAAGACACCAGCTTTGTGACCGGCGGCAACGAGCGCGTGGTGCGCCCCCGCCTGGCCGATGCCAAGTTCTTCTTCGACCAAGACCGCAAAAAGACGCTGGCCTCGCGCGTCGAAGGCCTGGGCAAGGTGGTCTATCACAACAAGTTGGGCACGCAGGGTGAGCGCGTGGAGCGCGTGCGCGCCATCGCCAAGGCGATTGCATCCCAGCTGGGCGACGCGCAACTGGTGCAGGATGCCGATCTGGCCGCGCAACTGGCCAAGACCGACCTCGTGACCGATATGGTGGGCGAATTCCCTGAGCTGCAGGGCATCATGGGCGGCTACTACGCCCTGAACGACGGCCTGGGCGAGACCGTGGCGAACGCGATCGAAGACCACTACAAACCCCGCTTTGCGGGCGATGCACTGCCGCGCAACACCGCCGGCGTTGTGGTGGCGCTGGCCGACAAACTAGAAACCCTGGTCGGCATGTTCGGTATCGGCAACCTGCCCACGGGCGACCGCGATCCGTTCGCGCTGCGCCGCCATGCACTGGGGGTGATCCGCATGCTGATTGAACAGCGCCTGCCTTTGCATTTTTACGAGCTAACGCGGCTGGCTTTTGCTGCCTTCCCATCGGGCTTGGTTCAAGACAAGGCTGTTGAGTTGGACGAATTCTTGGTTGAGCGCCTCAAGGGCTATCTCCGGGATGGCGGCTTCTCCCCAGCGGAGGTGGATGCTGCCATTTACGCGCGCCAGTTGGGACAGTGGGCCAGCATTCCGCAGCGCCTCGCAGCCGTGCGTGCCTTCGCGGCCTTGCCGGAAAGCCCCGCCCTAGCAGCAGCCAACAAACGCGTCGGCAATATTCTCAAAAAGGCGGAAGCAGAGGGCCCCGTGGATGCCCATGTGAACCCAGAGCTCCTGCAGGAAAAGGCCGAGCAGGACCTGTACGCCGCGCTGCAGCGCTTTGTGCCCGAGGCCAATGCCCAGTTCGACGCGGGCGACTACACCGCCAGCCTGCAGACCCTGGCCGTGCTGCGCGCGCCCGTGGATGCGTTCTTTGACGACGTGATGGTGAACGCCGAGCAGCTGGACCTGCGCCTGAACCGCCAGGGCCTGCTCAAGACGTTGCACGAAGCCATGAACCGCGTGGCCGATTTGTCCCGTCTGGCGGCCTGACCCCTGGTGCTGGTAGGCTGGTGGTTCTCACAAGGCAAACCCCTCCTATGAAACTCGCCATCCTCGACCGCGACGGCACCCTCAACCCGATGGGGGATGAATACATCACTTCGGCCGACGAGTGGGCGGCGGTGCCGGGCGCGCTCGAAGCCATTGCCCGCCTCAACCATGCCGGCTGGCATGTGGTGGTCGCCACCAACCAGCCGGGATTGGGCCGGGGCCTGTTTGACGTGGTGGCGCTCAACGCCATCCACGCCAAGATGCACCGGCAGGTGGCGGCGGTGGGCGGGCGCATCGACGCGGTGTTCTATTGCCCCCATGCGGCCGACGAGGACTGCAGCTGCCGCAAGCCCGCCCCGGGCCTGCTGGAGCAGATTTGCGACCGCTACGGCATGGAGCGCAACGAGGTCCGTGTGGTCGGCAGCTGCGAGGCCCACCTGCAGGCGGGTGCCGCCCTGGGGGCCCAGTTGCACCTGGTGTGCACCGGCCGGTCTGCTGCGTTGCGGCCGGGCGGGGCGTTGCCTGCGGGGTTGCCGGCGGGTACGCAGTTGCACGCCAGCCTCGGAGATTTTGTGGACCAGTTGCTGCCGGTGGTGCCAAGCGCCGCAGCCGCCGTGGCCGCAGCGCCCTTGCCGCTGTCGTGACAGGGCGCAGCAGCATCTTGATGCTATTTAATTAATAGCTGTTGGCGCATATTCCACTAGCGCTTGCGGCCAAAAAGACATCCCAATGGCTCTTATCCGTTCTGTCATTCACCTTCTCTGGATGGGCATCACCGTGGTGCCCTACGCGCTGGCCATCATGCTGGGCACGCTGCTGGGCGTGCGGGGTGTGCCCCTGTACCGCATCGCCCGGGCCTGGCTGTCGCTGTGCATCAGCGGGGCGCGGGTGGTTCTGGGCATCCGCGCCGAGGTGACCGGCATGGAGAACCTGCCGCAGGGCGCCAACGAAGGCGCGATCCTGCTGGTCAAGCACCAGTCCACGTACGAGACCTTCCTGATGCCGGTGATCATGCCGCACCCCCTGGCCTACGTGTTCAAGAAGGAGCTGCTGCATGTGCCCTTCTTCGGCTGGGCCATCGGGCGGCTGGACATGATCCACATCGACCGCAACCAGCGCACGCAGGCCTTCAACAAGGTGGTGCAGCAGGGCAAGGACCTGCTGGCCAAGGGCATCTGGATCATCATGTTTCCCGAGGGCACGCGCATCGAGCGGGGGCAAAAGGGCAACTACAAGACCGGCGGTACGCGCCTGGCGATTGACACCGGTGCGCCAGTGATTCCAATCGCCGTGACCTCGGCCAAAGTGTGGCCGCGCAAGGCGTTCGTCAAGCGCCCCGGCGTGGTGGATGTGTCGATTGGCAAGCCCATCTCCAGCGTAGGGCGCCAGCCCGACGAACTGATGCGCGAGGTGGAGGCCTGGATCGAGGCCGAGATGCGTCGCCTGGACCCAGAGGCTTACCCAGCGGCCAACACCACGGCCCCCAGCGGGAAGTAAACCGACCGTGATGCAGCGGCTTGTGCAACTGGCGCTGGACCTGTTTGACCCGCCCGGGACCCCTGCAGCAGGCCCCAGTCCTGTGGCTGCAGGTTTCAAGCCCAATCAGCCAAAAGCGCTAGTCGATCCAGCGCCGGTAGCTCCTAAAACTATAGTGAGCCGGCCTTCGGCGCCAGCGGTGCCGCTGCCCTCGCTGTTGTCGCCCGCCGAATTTCGCCACCCCCAGGCCAGCCGCGAGGTCCTGCTGGGAGATGCCGTAGTAGCTTATGCGCTGCAGCGCGCTCGCCGCCGCAGCATCGGCTTTACCGTGGGGGCCGATGGCCTGTCGGTGCGGGCCCCCAGCTGGGTGACGCTGGGCGCAGTGGATGCCGCGCTGCGCGAGAAGTCCGACTGGATCCTGCGCAAGCTGTCGGAGGCGCGCGAGCGCCAGCAGCGCATGGAAGGCGGTCGTATCGTCTGGGCCCATGGCGCAGAGCTGCCCTATCTGGGGGAGCCGCTGAGGCTGGTGCTGGACCCGAGCCACGGCTTTGCGGGCAAAGGCGGAGCGCTGGTGGCGGCGGTGGAGCCGGGCGGCGCAGCCACGACGCCCAGCCTGCACATTGGCCTGCCGCACAGCGCCAGCCCCGCACAGGTCCGCGATGCCGTCCAGGCCTGGTTGATGCGCGACGCGCGCCGCCACTTCACCGAGCGGCTGGACCACTTTGCCCCGCTGCTGGGCGTGCGCTGGGCCAGCCTGCGCCTGTCGAGCGCCAATACCCGCTGGGGCAGCGCCAAGGCCGACGGCTCCATCCGCCTGAACTGGCGCCTGCTGCACTACCGCCCGGCCATCATCGACTACGTGGTGGCGCACGAACTGGCCCACCTGCGCGTGATGGACCACAGTCCCCGCTTCTGGGACACCGTGGCCACCGTGGTGCCGGACTACGCGCAGCTGCGCAGCCATCTCCGTGATGAACCCGCCCCTCTATGGTGAATCCCCCCTGAGTCGCCTTCGGCGCCTTCCCTCAAGGGGGACGACGCCCTCGCTGCGGGGCGGCCCTTGGCTTGCGTCCCTCGCGCCGGTCGCGCCCAGTACAAACGTTTTGCCTAGTGCCCAGAAAGGATCGAAACCATGACAAATACGCTCTCCATCGTTACTCCCGCCGAAGGCTATGCCGGTGACGTGACGCCCCAACAGGCCTGGCAATGGGTGCAGGCCGGTGACGCCGTGCTGGTGGATGTGCGCAGCGACGCCGAACGCGAGTGGGTGGGCCACGTGCCCGGCGCCGCAGCGGTCGCCTGGAAGCAATGGCCGGGCATGGCGATGAACGCCGACTTCGATGCCCAGATGCGCGCCGCCGTGCCCGAGGGCGCGCGGGCCGTGCTGCTGTGCCGCAGTGGCGTGCGCTCCATCGCCGCCGCGCGCCGCGCCACCGAGTTGGGTATCACCGCTTACAACATCCTCGAAGGGTTCGAGGGCGATGCGGATGCGCAAGGCCAGCGCGGCAAACGTGGTGGCTGGCGCTTTCATGGCCTGCCGTGGAAGCAGGGCTGATTCGCTATCAAAAAAAGAGCTGCCAGCGCTTTTTCTACTAGCGCTGGCAGCTCAGAGGGCTTGAATCTGCGAGAGATTACTTGGTCAGTGGCGGAATCCGCAGCTTCTGGCCGGGATAGATCTTGTCGGGGTGGCTCAGCATGGGCTTGTTGGCCTCGAAGATCACGGGGTACTTGTTGGCGTCGCCATAGAACTTCTTGGCAATGGCGCTCAGCGTGTCGCCGCGCACCACGTCGTGGTATTGGGCCTCGGGCTCGGGGTTGGTCACCTCCATCAGGTTCTCGACGCTGGTCACGCTGGCCACGTTGCCGCAGCACAGGGTGACTTTTTCCTTGGCGGCCTGGGTGGGCGCGGTGCCTTTGACGGTGACCTTGCCTTGCGTGCCGTCGAATGCCACCTGTACGTTGCTGGCGCCCAGGTTTTGGGACGCGATGTAGGTCTCGATGGCCTTGGATGCCTTGGCGTTGAGTTCATCCTGCGTGGGGGCGGCGGCCGTGGCGGCCTGCGCTTCTTTGCCGCCGAACAGCTTTTCGCCGGCTTCCTTGATGAAACTGAAAAGACCCATGTCGTACCTCCTAATGTTGCAGAAACAGGAAGGACCACTGTAGCGGGTACGGGCGGCTGCGTCGTGTCGGACAGGGGCGCGACACGATTTTTCACAATTTGGGGGCCGGGGAGGGTTGGTGCTGCAGTGGCTGTCGCCCTCGGGCAGGGGCGCATCGCAAAACTCGGGATAATCCGCCGCATGACTTTTCTGGCCATCGACGTCGGTAACACCCGTCTCAAATGGGCGTTGTACGACGCTCCCCGCCCCGGGGCTGCGCTCATTGCGCATGGCGCCGAGTTTCTCGACCACATCGACCGCCTGGCCGAAGGCAGCTGGGCCTCGCTACCCCATCCGACACGCATGCTGGGCTGTGTGGTGGCGGGAGATGCCGTCAAACGCCGCGTACAGGAACAGATGGAAATCTGGGACGTCACCCCCTCGTGGGTGGTGTCATCGGCGCAAGAGGCGGGGTTGACCAATGGCTACGACCACCCCTCGCGCCTGGGCTCGGACCGGTGGGTGGCCATGATCGGCGCACGCCACCATGTGCTGGCAAGCGGCCCTGCACGGCCGCTGGTGGTGGTGATGGTGGGCACGGCCGTGACGGTGGAGTGCATCGACACCGAGGGCCGCTTCATGGGCGGCCTGATTCTGCCCGGCCACGGCATCATGCTGCGTGCGCTTGAATCCGGCACCGCCGGCCTGCACGTGCCTACGGGTGAAGTGCGCCCGTTCCCCACCAACACCAGCGATGCGCTGACCAGCGGCGGCACCTACGCCATCGCGGGGGCCGTGGAGCGCATGTACCAGCATCTGTTGCAGCACTGCGGCCAGGAGCCTGCCTGCATCATGACCGGCGGCGCCGGCTGGAAGATGGCGCCCAGCATGACGCGGCCGTTTGAGCTGGTGGACAACCTGATTTTTGACGGACTTCTGGAGATTGCCGCGCAGCGGTTTGGGGGCTGAGGGCTTTTGAGCTCCGCATCCATTGCAGCGCGACACTGCAATCTACTGCAAACCTCTGTGCAAAACTGGCGCTGCGCAAGCCAGAGACACCGAGCAAGGGCCGCCCCGCAGCGAGGGTGTCGTCCCCCTTCCCGAATGGCGGAGCCAGTCGAGAGAAGGGGGAAGCGGCAAAGCCGCTCAGGGGGATGCCTCTTACTCTTCTTCCAGTTCCGCCCGTGCCATCTCCACATCCAGCCGCTCCATGGCATCCATGGGTTCTGCGGTGGCGGCCTTTTCGTAGAGCGCAGTGGCTTCCTTCATCTTCTTGTCGCCCTCCAGCATGACGAGGGCATTGGCGTACTCAATCATGGCGATGGCCGATCCCGGGTTGAGCTTGAGGGCCTCCTGGAACAGCTTGAGGCCCGTGTCCTTCTTGGCGCCATAGGTCATGCCGCCAATCAGCGAACCCACCTTGTCGATCACCTCCGCATGGAAGGCACCCAGCGCAATGCGCGCATCGGCGTGTTTGGGCGACAGGGCGATGGCCTTTTCCAGCGACTCCTTCACCTTGCCGCCCAGGCCCTGCGCCAGCGCCTTGGCCACGCTGATGCCCTGGCTGTAGCGGCCCAGCGCATACGCATGCCAGTACCAGGCGTTGGCGTTGTTCGGTTCTGCGGCTGCCTGGGCCTCGGCCCTTTCGGCCACCTGCATGAACAGGTCCAGCCGCGTCTTTTCCTTGGGCTCCAGGTAGTTGGCGTAGATGGAGGTGGCCTTGTTGGCTGCGGTAATGCCCGCTCCACCGGCCGCCAGGCCTGCAGCCGCCGCTTTCTCAAAGTCGCCGTTGTGGAACAGCGCCCACGCTTCCAGCGCGGCTGCGTCCTTGGGGCAGGGTTCGGCATCACCGCCATGCAGTCGTGCCCATTGCTTCTTGACGCCCGCAGCGTCGAACTGGTAGTCGCCGGCGTGGGGGAAGGGGGTCCATTTGGCCATGGTGTGTGTCTCCGGAAGTTCTTGTGGTTGGGTGTCTGTGGTGGGCCGTCTCTGTATCAGCCAGGCACTGCGGCGTAGGCGCCGACCAGCTCCAGCAAGTGGGCCCGCTGGCCGCTTTCGAGGTAGGGCATGAGCAGGTTCAGCACATGGTGGGCTCCGCGCAGCAGCGCGGCCTGGGCGCTTTCAGGCTCCAGCGCGCGGCGCGGGTCGCGCACGTATTCAAAACTGAGCCAGTAGGTGAGCACAACGACCATGCTGGTGGCGGTGGCCTCCAGCTCGCGCGAGTCGATGTGCAGCGCGTCTGCGCGGCCCATGCCATCGAGCATCGCGCGCACGGCGCGGGTCTTGTTCTTGAGGATGGCCTGGAAGTGGGTTTCCAGGCGCCGGTTCTTGGACAGCAGGTCGTTGAGATCGCGGTACAGAAAGCGGTACTGCCAGATCAGCTCGAACAGCGAGTGCATGAAGAACCAGGCGTCCTCCACATTGCGCACGCCATCTGCTGCGGCCAGCAGCTCGGTGAGCGAGCCTTCGTAGCGATCAAACAGCGCGTTGATCAGCTCGTCCTTGGCGGGGTAGTGGTAGTAGAGATTGCCAGGGCTGATGCGCAACTCGGCCGAGATCAGGGTGGTGGAGACGTTGGGTTCACCGAACCGGTTGAACAGGTCCAGCGTCACTTCCAGAATGCGTTCTGCGGTGCGGCGTGGCGCTTTCTTCACCATGTGTGTGGGCCCCTTCGCGTCGTTGTGTGTCGTTGTTGCGTTGTCTCTGATGGCTACTCTAACCCACGCAGTCATGCTGCAGTGCGACATGAGAAGAGGACGCGCGTGTCGCTCCCAGATCGCTTTTAGCGCACTTCACGGGTTTCACCAAAAAAAGAAAAGCGGTCCAGGCGCCGTGGCGCGCGGACCGCTTGGTGCGGGCTGGGTGCTTGCCGCCGGCAAGCCGTGATCAGCTGGCCGACGGCGTGCTGGTGGCTGCGTCGGCAGCGGCACGTGTTGCGGTCTTCTTGGCCACAGCCTTCTTGGCGGTGGCCTTGGCTGCAGGCTTTGCCGCTGCCTTGGCGGGCGGGGCCTTCTTTGCAGCCGCCTTCTTGGCAGGGGCCTTGGCAACAGGCTTGGCGGCTGCCTTGGCAGCAGCTTTGGCGGGGGCAGCCTTGCTGCCCTTGGCCAGGGCGTCCACACGGGCGCTCAGGGCTTCCAGGTCGCGGGCCGAGGGCACGCCCAGCTTGGCCAGGGCCTTGGCCACGCGGTCTTCAAAGATGTTTTCGAGCTTGTCCCACTGGCCCTGGGCCTTGGAGCCGATGTCGCTGGCCATGGTGGTCACGCGGCTGGTGGCTTCGGTGATCTTTTCTTCGGCCACGGCCTGCGTCTTGCGCTGGATGGTCAGGCCTTCCTTGACCAGGGCTTCAAACACCTTGCCACCTTCTTCCTGCGCCTTGGAGAAGGCACCCAGACCGGCCAGCCAGATCTGCTGGGCGGAGTCCTTGACGGTGCTGGACAGTTGGGCGTTGCTCTTCTTCTTGTCAGCGCTGAGTTTCTGCAGTTTCTTGACCATAAGGCCTCCATGGTGCGGTTGGTTGGGGTTGCCGGGGCGATTTTGCCTTCGACGCATGGCCGCACTGTACGCCGCACGGTGCGCAAGGTGTAGGCGCGCGCTCCTAAAAATGTAGAGCGTGCCATCTAGCGCGCCTGCCGGCTGGGCACCTAGCATCGGCGCGGGTTTCTGCTGAATCGGGGTGTGCAGGCCTTGGGCAAGAATGAAGCTATCTCAGAGGAGTTATCCATGCAGTATTTCGTGACGGGGGCAACAGGGTTCATTGGCAAGCGGCTGGTCAAGAAGCTGCTGGAGCGCAAGGGGGCGGTGGTGCATTTCCTGATCCGCAAGGAAAGTGCGGACAAGGTGGCCGACCTGCGCAGCTTCTGGGGCGTAGGCCCTGCACGCGCCGTCCCCGTGTTTGGCGACCTCACCGCCAAGAAGCTGGGCGTCTCGGCAGACGACGTGAAGAAGCTCAAGGGCCAGATCGACCACTTTTACCACCTGGCCGCGGTGTATGACCTGGCTGCCGATGAGGAAACCCAGGTGGCCGTGAACATCGAGGGCACGCGCAACACGGTGGACCTGGTCAAGGCGATTGATGCCGGGCACTTCCACCATGTCTCGTCCATCGCCGCCGCAGGTCTGTATGAAGGTGTGTTCCGCGAAGACATGTTCGAGGAAGCCGAGGGCCTGGACCACCCGTACTTCCAGACCAAACACGAGAGCGAAAAGATCGTGCGCCAGGACTGCAAGGTGCCCTGGACGGTGTACCGCCCGGCCATGGTGGTGGGCGACAGCCAGACCGGCGAGATGGACAAGATCGATGGGCCCTACTACTTCTTCAAGCTCATCCAGCGCCTGCGCCAGCTGCTGCCACCCTGGATGCCCACCGTGGGCCTGGAAGGCGGGCGTGTGAACATCGTGCCGGTGGACTTTGTGGTGAACGCACTGAACGTCATCAGCCACCAAAAAGACATCACCAAGAAGTGTTACCACCTGGTGGACCCAGTGGGTTACCGCGTGGGGGATGTGCTCGACATCTTCAGCCGCGCCGCCCATGCGCCGCGCATGAACCTGTTCGTCAACGCAGCGCTGCTGGGCTTCATTCCCAAGAGTGTGAAGAAGAGTCTGATGGCGCTGGCTCCCGTGCGCCGCGTGCGCAATGCCGTCATGAAAGACCTGGGCTTGCCGGAGGACATGCTGACCTTCGTGAACTACCCCACCCGCTTCGACTGCCGCGAGACCATGGCAGCTCTCAAGGGTTCGGGGGTGACCTGCCCCAACCTCAAGGACTACGCCTGGCGCCTGTGGGACTACTGGGAGCGCAATCTGGATCCTGAGCTTTTCATCGACCGCACCCTCAAAGGCACGGTAGCGGGCAAGGTGGTGCTGATCACCGGTGGATCGTCTGGCATCGGGCTGGCGGCGGCGCACAAGTTTGCCGAGGCGGGTGCCACCACCATCATTTGCGGGCGCGACCAGGACAAGCTGGACGAGGCCTGTGCCGAGGCAAAGGCGAAAGGCTACAGCTTCATCGCGTACTCGGCCGACATCGCCGACATGACCGACTGCGATCGCTTTGTGCAGCTGCTCATCGACAAGCATGGCGGTGTGGATTTCCTGATCAATAACGCGGGCCGCTCCATCCGCCGCGCCATCGAATCGAGCTACGACCGCTTCCACGATTACGAGCGCACCATGCAGCTGAACTACTTCGGCTGCCTGCGGGTGACCATGGGCTTCTTGCCTGGCATGGTCGAAAAGCGCAAGGGCCATGTGGTCAACATCAGCTCCATTGGCGTGCTCACCAACGCACCCCGCTTTTCGGCCTATGTGGCCAGCAAGGCAGCACTGGATGCCTGGACGCGTTGTGCCTCTAGCGAGTTCGCGGACCAGGGCATCACCTTCACTACCATCAACATGCCCCTGGTGCGCACGCCCATGATCGCGCCCACCAAGATCTACAACAACGTACCTACGCTGAGTCCTGAAGAGGCAGCGGACATGATCGCCCAGGCCTGCATCTTCAAGCCGGTGCGCATCGCCACGCGCCTGGGCATCACCGGCCAACTGCTGCACGCCCTGGTGCCGCGCGTGGCGCAGATCACCATGAACACGAGCTTCCGCATGTTCCCGGATTCCACCGCCGCCAAGGGCGCCAAGGATGCCAAACCGCAGTTGTCCGCCGAGGCGGTAGCGCTGCAGCAAATGATGCGTGGCATCCACTTCTGATGACCCGCCGGCCCAGACAGAAATACCCGCGTTGAACTCTGTTACCCGGGGGCCGGGCGGGGTGGGATAATCATGGGTTCTGCCGAGCTGGCATTTCACACGGCCCTCCCTATGATTCTGGTTACTGGCGGCGCGGGTTTCATCGGCGCCAACTTCGTTCTTGACTGGCTTGCTGCCTCCAGCGAGCCCGTCGTCAACCTCGACAAGCTCACCTACGCGGGCAACCTGCACAACCTGGACGGCATCCAGGGCGACCCCCGCCACATCTTCGTGCAGGGCGACATCGGCGACACGGGCCTGCTGGAGCGCTTGCTGGCAGAGCACCGGCCCCGCGCGGTGGTGAACTTCGCGGCCGAGTCGCATGTGGACCGCTCCATCCACGGGCCCGAGGATTTCATCCAGACCAACATCGTCGGTTCGTTCCGCCTGCTCGAAGCCGTGCGTGCCTACTGGAGCGCGATGCCTGAGGGCGAGCGCGCGGCCTTCCGTTTCCTGCACGTGTCCACCGACGAGGTGTACGGGTCGCTGGCGCCCACCGACCCGGCCTTCGCGGAGACGCGCGGGTTCGAGCCCAACAGCCCCTACAGCGCCAGCAAGGCGGCCAGCGACCACCTGGTGCGCGCCTGGCACCACACCTATGGCCTGCCGGTGCTCACCACCAACTGCAGCAACAACTACGGGCCCTACCACTTCCCCGAGAAGCTGATCCCGCTGATGATCGTGAACGCCCTGGCCGGCAAGAACCTGCCGGTTTACGGGGACGGCATGCAGGTGCGCGACTGGCTTTACGTGAAGGACCACTGCAGCGCCATCCGCCGCGTGCTGGAAGCCGGTGCCCCTGGCGAGACCTACAACGTGGGCGGCTGGAACGAGAAGCCCAACATCGAGATCGTGAACATGGTGTGCGGCCTGCTCGACGAGCTGCGCCCCCGCGCTGACGGCCAGAGCTACCGTACCCAGATCACCTACGTGAAGGACCGTCCTGGTCATGACCGCCGCTATGCCATCGATGCGCGCAAGATCGAGCGGGATCTGGGCTGGAAGCCCGCCGAGACCTTCGATACCGGCATCCGCAAGACTGTGCAGTGGTATCTGGACCATGCTGACTGGGTGGCCAGCGTGCAGACGGGGGCTTACCGCGCCTGGGTGCAGACCCAGTATGCGCAGGAGGCCGCCACTGCAGCCGTCACGGACGTTGCTGCATGAACATTTTGCTTTTTGGCAAGGGCGGTCAGGTAGGCTGGGAACTGCAGCGCAGCCTGTCGGTGCTGGGCACGATCACGGCGCTGGACCACGACAGCACGGACCACTGTGGCGACTTTGCCAACACTGCGGGTGTGGCTGAGACGGTGCGCACCCTGCGCCCCGACGTCATCGTCAACGCCGCAGCCCACACTGCCGTGGACAAGGCCGAGAGCGAGGCCGATTTCGCTCGCACGCTGAATACCACCACTCCCGGCGCCATCGCGCTGGAGGCGGCGAAGCTCGGCGCATGGCTGGTGCACTACAGCACCGACTACGTCTTTGACGGCAGCGGCAGCCGCCCCTGGGTCGAGACCGACATGCCTGCTCCCTTGAGCGTGTACGGCCGTACCAAGCTCGAGGGCGAGCAGCTCATCGCGCAGGCGTGCCCCAAGCACCTCATTCTGCGCACCAGCTGGGTCTATGCGGCGCGCGGCGGCAACTTCGCAAAGACCATGCTGCGCCTGGCGCAGGAGCGCGATCGCCTGACCGTGATCGACGACCAGTGGGGGGCGCCCACGGGGGCCGACCTGCTGGCCGACGTGACGGCGCATGCGCTGCGTCACCTGCAGCAGCGCCCGCAGGACGCAGGCCTGTACCACTGTGTCGCAGCCGGTGAAACAAACTGGAACGAGTACGCAAAATTCGTGATTGCGAAGGCGCAGCAAGCGCAGCCTGCTATCAAAATAAAAGCAAATGAAGTTGCGCCCGTCCCGACGAGCGCATTCCCCACTCCTGCCGTGCGCCCGCACAACTCGCGCCTTCATACCGGCAAGCTGCAAGCCACCTTCGGCCTGCAGATGCCCCACTGGCAAGCGGGCGTGGCGCGCATGCTGGCTGAAATTCTCTGATCGGCACCCTCACATGACGCAACGCAAAGGCATCATCCTTGCCGGAGGCTCCGGTACCCGGCTGCATCCGGCCACCTTGGCCATCAGCAAGCAACTGCTGCCGGTGTACGACAAGCCCATGATCTACTACCCGCTGAGCACCCTGATGCTCGCGGGCATCCGCGACATCCTGGTCATCAGCACGCCGCAGGACACGCCGCGGTTTGAGCAACTGCTGGGCGACGGCAGCCAATGGGGCCTGAACCTGCAATATGCCGTGCAGCCCAGTCCGGATGGCTTGGCGCAGGCATTCATCATCGGAGAGGCTTTCCTGGCCGGTGCGCCCAGTGCGCTGGTGCTGGGCGACAACATCTTCTACGGCCACGACTTTCACGAACTGCTGGGCAACGCGCAGCAGCGCACTGATGGCGCCAGCGTATTCGCCTATCACGTGCATGACCCGGAGCGCTACGGTGTGGCCGAGTTCGATGCGAGCGGCAAGGTGCTGTCGCTGGAGGAAAAGCCCGCACATCCCAAGAGCAGCTATGCCGTCACCGGCTTGTACTTCTACGACAGCCAGGTGGCGCAGATGGCCAGGAGCCTCAAACCGTCTCCGCGCGGCGAGCTGGAAATCACTGACCTGAACCGGCTGTACCTGGAGCAGGGGCAGCTGAATGTAGAGATCATGGGCCGCGGCTACGCGTGGCTGGACACGGGTACCCACGAAAGCCTGCTGGAGGCCAGCCAGTTCATCGCCACGCTGGAGCACCGTCAGGGCCTCAAGATCGCATGCCCGGAAGAAATTGCCTGGCGGTCACAGTGGATCAACAGTGCGCAGCTGGAGCGTCTGGCCAAGCCTCTGGCCAAGAATGGCTACGGCCAGTACCTTCAGCGCCTGCTGAACGACAAGGTTTATTGATCTGCCATGCAAGCTATACGGCAATCCATCCCAGACGTGGTACTGATCGAACCCAAGGTGTTCGGTGACAGCCGCGGATTTTTCTACGAGAGTTTCAACGGGAAGGCCTTTCGCGAGGCCACCGGCGTGCAGGACGCGTTCGTGCAGGACAACCACAGCCGCAGCAGCCAGGGCGTGCTGCGCGGCCTGCACTACCAGCTGCCGCCCCGCGCTCAGGGCAAGCTGGTGCGTGTGGTGCGCGGGGCTGTATTTGATGTGGCGGTTGATATCCGCAAAGACTCACAGACCTTTGGTCAATGGGTGGGGGCGCTGCTGACGGAGGACAACCATCGTCAACTCTGGGTTCCCCCAGGCCTGGCACACGGTTTTTTAGTGCTCTCCGAGTCTGCCGATTTCCTGTACAAAACCACGGACTACTACAGCCCCGAACACGAGCGCTGTATCCGTTGGGATGATCCCAGGCTTGCGATTGCATGGCCCACGCTGGACGTGCAGATTCAGCTGTCGGCCAAGGACCAGTCCGGCCGTCTGCTCGCCGAGGCCGACCTTTGACATTGTTGTTGGAGGCAGGTAGCTCGGAGGGGCGTCCAGCCCCGCTGCGCATTGCCGTTCTGGGGGCAAAAGGGATACCGGCGAGCTACGGGGGGTTTGAGACGTTTGCCGAACAGCTGTCCGTTCGCCTCGCAGAGCGGGGACACTCGGTTACGGTGTATGCCGAGTCCGATCAGGATGCTGTGGCGGATAGCCAGTTCCAAGGCGTTCGGGTGCGTTATCGGCGTCGCCCGCAATGGGGGCCCGCCTCCGTGTTAGCCTACGACTGTGCATGCCTTTGGGATGCCCGCCACGGATACGATCTGGTTTACATGTTGGGCTACGGTGCCGCTTGGGCTTGTTGGTGGCCCCGGGTCAGCGGGACCCCTGTGTGGATCAATATGGATGGCCTGGAATGGGCCCGCAGTAAGTGGGGCTGGGCGGCGCGCGCGTATCTGCGCTGCATGGAATGGGTGGCGACATTGACTGCTACACGCCTGATTGCCGATGCCAACGCTATTGCGCAGAGGCTGCAGAACGTTTATCCCAAGGGCGCGCCTTCCAGTTTTATTGCCTATGGTGCTGAGCCCGTGCGCGAGGGCTCGCTGGATTCTTCAGCGCTCTCGGCTTGGGGACTGGTGCCGTTTCAGTATATGGTCGTAGTGGCGCGTCCCGAGCCGGAGAACCACCTCCTGGAGATCATTGAGGGCTATATCTTGCATGGCGGCGAGTGGCCCCTCGTGATCGTGGGAGACGTCTCCGGTGCCACCGCTTATCAGCAGCGCTTGCTTCAGTACACCAGTGAATGCGTGCGGTTCGTCGGCGGCATTTACGATCCCCGGCAACTGGCGTGCGTGCGCGCGCATGCGGCCTGCTATATCCATGGCCATTCGGTCGGCGGTACCAACCCCTCTTTGCTAGAGGCCATGGCCTGCGGCAACTGGGTGGTGGCCCACGACAATCCGTTCAACCGAGAAGTGGCACGCGATGCTGCAGACTACTTCGGATCGCCGGAGGAGCTGGCGCGCCGTTTGGATCAATTGGTCGGCCAGTGGCAACTGGCTTACCCTGAGCGCAGTCGACGTGCCCGGGACATCGTGGATACCTATTACACATGGGAGCGCATCACCGACGCCTATGAAAGGTTGATGTATGCGCAGTGCCGGTCCTCCGCTGCGTTGCCCCACCCGGCGGAGGGCCTGTGACGGCTGTGTGGGGAGCGCGCGATCCTGTACGACCTAGCGAGGGGCTGCAGCCCCGAGCGGGGCAGCCCTTGGTCGATATCCTTATGGCCACATACAACGGCGCAAAGTATCTGGCTGACCAGTTAGATTCTCTGTTGGCGCAGACGCATCAGAATTTTCGTCTGCTGGTTAGCGACGATGGTTCTACAGACGGCACCCTGGCCCTGCTAGAGACGTATCGTTCCCGTCTCGGGGATCGTTTGGTCGTGGTGCCCCATCCTGGGATGGGACAAGGGGTTGTCAAGAACTTTGAAAATTTGATGCGAGCCAGCCTGCAAGGCTGCCATGCGCACTGGATCGCTTTCTCCGACCAGGACGACGTCTGGCTGCCAGAAAAAGTTGAGCGCTGCCTGCATGTATTGATGCAGTTGGAGCAAGCCACGGGCGTCCATCAACCTTGCTTGGTGCATTCCGATCTGACCGTTGTGGACGAAGAGCTGAACGTCATTGCGCCTTCTTTTTCGCAGCACCAGCGCATGGATCCAGCGGCATGTTCTCCTACCGCGCTACTCAGTATCAATCAGGTCACGGGTTGTACGATGATGATCAACCGCGCGCTGTTGGAGATGTCGCTGCCTCTGCCTGATCAGACCGTCATGCATGACTGGTGGTGCGCTCTGTTGAGCAGCAGCGGGCGCCGCACCTTCCTTGACGAACAGCTGATCCTCTACCGGCAGCATGGATTCAACCAGCTCGGTGCCAAGGATCGAAGGCTGAAGATGCGTCTTTTACGCCTTGTCACGAATGGGCGCGGAGTGCTGCGGCGCGTGCTCAACCTCGGCCGTGCAACAAAAGCCCAAGCCGAGGCCCTGCAATCGCGTCTGGATAGCCGAGGCTATCCCGGGGGCTACGTGTCAGAATACCTTGCTTGGCGCGGCGCGCCCCTCCGGAGCAGGCTCCTGGGGTACCGCAGTTATTACATCGGCCCTGAGCTGGATCGGTTGAGCCGTTGTCTGCTGTGGTGCAGATGATGGTTGTGCCGGGTGGCGCGAAGCGCAGCCAAGCACTGTTGGGTGGGAAATTGTTCAAAGGCGTTGGTCATGAAGTTCTCGGCGGAAGTAGGTGAAGTGGAAAGCGTTGACGTCGCTGCGCCCCGGCTGGGAGAAATGTTGCTCGCAGAGCAGAAGTTGTCGCGCAATGACTTGGAGCGGGCGCTGGAAGTCCAGCGCTCCATGGGAGGGCGCCTGGGACGGCTGCTCATCAGCCTGGGTCTAGTATCTGAAGTGGATGTCTATGCCGCTTTGGCAAGGCAAGCGGGTTTGCCTCTTGTACGTCAGGACGCCTTTCCCAAGGAGAAGCCCGCCATCTCGCGGATGAACACCAGCTTTTTGCTCGTCAACAACCTGTTGCCTCTGGGCGAAGCGGGCGATGCGGATTCGGCGCCAGATTTCGCTTCGGTGGACCCTCAAAGCGGTGCTTTGTGCGACGCGCTGCGGCTTGTATTTGGCGAGGTACCCAGGATTTCTTTCGGCTTGGAGTCGGAGATCGCTGCCCAGCTCAATGCCTGGTACGTGGAGGATCCCGAAGCTCAGGGTGACGGCGTAGCCGACCAGTTCGAGGCGTCTGAATTCATCGAACACCTGCGGGACATGGCGTCCGAGGCGCCCATTATCCAACGCGTGAGCCAGATCCTCTCCCAGGCCGTGGCAGCGCAGGCTTCGGACATCCACATTGAGACGTACGAGGAAAAGTCGGTCGTTCGCATCCGCGTGGATGGCGAGCTCTACCCGATCGATGAGATCGACAACAAGGACGCACCTGCTGTCGTTTCTCGCATCAAGATCCTGTCTCAGCTTGATATTGCTGAGCGCCGCATGCCGCAGGACGGGCGCACCAAGCTGCGGGTGCATGGCAAAGAAATGGACTCCCGCGTCTCCACCATTCCAACCATGTTCGGCGAATCGGTGGTGATGCGCTTGCTGGAGAAGAATTTTGACCTGCTCTCGCTGGAAAGTCTGCACTTCACTCCGGCGACTCTGAAGGCCATGCGACAGCTTTTGAGCGTGCCGCACGGGATATTCTTAGTGACGGGTCCCACGGGTTCGGGCAAGTCCACTACGCTGTATGCGTCTATGCAGGAGTTGGAAGGCGAGAACCTCAAGATCCTCACAGTGGAGGACCCTGTCGAATACCGGCTGCAATGGCTCAATCAGGTCCAGGTACAGCCGCAGATTGGACTTACCTTTGCCAAGGTGCTTCGTTCCTTTCTGCGTCAGGACCCTGATGTCATCATGATCGGGGAAATGCGTGACGGTGAAACGGCAGAGATCGCTGTCCAGGCCGCGCTGACGGGACACTTGGTGATGTCCACGCTCCACACCAACAGTGCGCTGGGGGCCATCGTGCGGTTGATCAACATGGGTGTCGAGCCATATCTGATTACTGCCTCGGTAATCGGCGTACTCGCCCAACGGCTGGTGCGAAAGCTGTGCGAAGAGTGCAAGCAGGCGCTACCTGCCGAGCAGGCGGATGCGGCAGCGGCTTCGCTTGGGGTGATCCTCGACAAAGGCCAAACCCTATACAGGGCGGTAGGTTGTCCTGCATGCCGGGGCACAGGGTATCGTGGCCGCCTCGCGGTCCACGAACTGCTGCTGATGACGGAAGATGTCAAAAAAGGCGTACTGGAGCGAGGCTCTTCTCTGGGGGGCGGCGATGGCTCTTATGCAGGCGGGAACTTGTTGCAGGATGGGGCTACCAAGGTATTCCAGGGACTGACGACGGCTGAAGAAGTCTTACGCGTTGCACGTCAAAATGATTGAATTTCAATATGACGGTATTGCGTCGGACGGTAAGCCCTGTCGGGGTGTGATGCGCGCGCAGAATGTCGAAGCCGCCCGATTGAGGCTGATTGGCCAGGGGGTGACGCCAGTGCGCATTACCGACAGTTTGGCTGCGGCTGTGCAGGCTGATCCGCAGGCCCGGGGCAGCAAGCTGCGGCGCAGCGAGATCCTGCTGTTCAGCCGCGAGATGGCTCATCTCAAGCAGGCGAACATGCCCTTGGACAGGGCGCTGGTCATGCTCAAGGAAACTGCCAATACAGATCGACTGAGAGCCTTTGTCGGGAAGGTGGAGGAGGGCGTAAGGGGGGGGAAGTCGCTCTACCAGTCGTTACTGCCATTTGAGCGTGACCTGGGACGGCAGTATCTGGTCCTGATCCGTGCGGGCGAAACCTCTGGCTCATTGCATGTGGTTCTCAAGGAGCTCACCGTGCAACTGGAGGCAGAAGACAAGCTGCGCAACTATGTCATCTCGTCCATGACCTATCCCGTCATTTTGCTGATAGTCGCCGTGCTTTCGGTGGTTCTGCTGTTGGCGTTCGTGGTTCCTCAGTTTCGTGAAATCTTCGATTCCATGGGTGACAAGCTGCCATCTTCCACCAGACTTGTCGTTGATCTCAGCGACATGATTCGCCTGCATTGGATGGCAATTCTCCTGGTCTTGGCCGTCATTTTGTTTCTGGGCTCGCGCTGGAGTGCCACCCCATCGGGGAGGTTGCGCTTGGACAGCATTCTGCTGGATCTGCCTTTGTTCGGCAAAGTACTGCGCAACCTTCAGTTCGCCATTTACTTTCGTACATTCGGCATTTTGTTGCAGAGAGGCGTTCCGATGGTAGACGCCTTGCGCATTGCCGTGGATACCTTGACCAATACGGCCTTGCGCAAGGATATCGAGCCCCTGGTCGGGATTGTGAAGGCGGGTAAGCGACTCTCGTCCGGATTTGTTTCCCCGTATCTGGGTAGATCAAGCACTCCCCAGCTGATCCGGGTGGCGGAAGAGACGGGTCAGCTGGATGCAACCCTGTTGGGGTTGGCTGATCGCTATGAGGATGAAGGGCGACGCACTATGGGGCGCGTGCTGGCTGCCATGGAGCCCTTGATTATTATTGTTTTAGGCGCCTTGGTCGCGTTCATCATTATTGCGATCTTGGGCGGTGTTTTGTCTATCAATGACACTATTTGATTCTGAGTCCTCTGGAAGATATTGAAATGAATATGAAAGAGCTGCAAAGTCCATTCCATGCGCGAGCGCGTAATAACTCCGGTTTCACTCTCATTGAATTGCTGGTGGTGTTGGTGATCTTGACTTTGTTGGCGGGTTTAGTGGGCCCGAAAGTCCTTGATCAGCTTGGTGGTGCCAAATCCAAGACGGCACGCATCCAAATTTCTGAAATTGAACAGAGTCTGGATTTGTTCAAACTGGACGTGGGGCGGTATCCCAACGATGCAGAGGGCTTGCGTGCACTAGCTGAGCGCCCTGCGACGGCGCAAGGCTGGAACGGCCCGTATCTGAAGAAGGGGTTGCCAGCGGACCCGTGGGGCGCTGCTTACCTGTACAAAAATCCCGGCCGCAATGGCAGCCCCGATGTTTTCACTCTGGGATCTGATGGCAAGCCAGGTGGTGATGGCGAAAACGCAGACGTTTACAACTGACGTTTCGGTGGATGCCTGGGGTCCATTTGTGTCTATTGGCGGTATTTCCTGCCTTAGTGCGCGCGTCGTAGTCATGCGTCGCGGCGCCTGCGGGTTCACCCTGCTGGAGTTGCTGGTAGTGCTGGTGCTCGCGAGCATCACCACGGCGGTCGTCGGTGCGGGTGGTCAAGCATTTCTGGAGCGTGCGCGCTACACCCAAGCAGTGCGAGACGTGGCAAGTCAGCTCAACAAGGCGCGTGTGCTCAGTGTGCAGGAGGGGAGGCCTGTATCGGTGACCTACCTGCCGGACGCGCGTAGGCTGGCGGTGGACGGAAAGCTGTTTCTGGACCTTCACGAAGCCGTCAATATCCAGTGGGAAGCAATGCGCGGTGATGGGCGGTCAGGAAAATCCGTCGTTCCGGCTGGCGAGCTTTTGTTTATCTTCAATCCGGATGGTGGTGCTCGCGGAGGACGTATCTCTGTACTGAGGGGTAGCAGCGGTGTTGCCTTTCGCGTCAATTGGCTCCTCGGAACGGTTGAACAATCTGTGGCCGTGGCGCAGCCATGATGCGGCCGATTAACCGCTTGCATGCCCCTTGCGCGAGCTTTGTTTGGCAGCGGCGCTGTCTCACAAAGCCTTTGGGCTTCAGTCTGCTGGAGGCATTGGTCGCGATGGCGATCGCTGCCATCGCACTGGCAAGTCTGTACCGCAGTGTGGGGCAGGGCTCGCAAAGCGTGATGGGGGTGCAAGCGCGTGTGGAGGCCGCATTGGTGGCGAAGTCCGTGCTGGCTGCGGGTATTTTTGCTGAAGACCTCATGCGGCAAGATTCTGGTCAGGCAGGTGGGTGGAACTGGCGAGTCGACGTAACGCCAGAGCCGATTTTTCTGAGCGATGAGGCTGGGCGTCCTGCACCCTCGGGCCCGTTGCGTGCGGCCAAAGTCACGGTGCAGGTCAGCAGGGATGGCGTCACGGCCATGACCTGGATCACCTGGAAGCCCTACAGGTCCGCACCATGAGTCGTGCACCTCGCAAATTGACCCAGGGCTTCACGCTGCTGGAGTTATTGATTGGTCTGGCAGTGACCGCTGCAGTGGTGGCTTTGATTTTTGCAGCCTTAGGATTGATTGGCCGCACCGAGGAGCGCAATCAGCGTGTGGGCGAGCGGGCCGAGCGCATGTTGGTTGTGAGCCAATGGTTGGGCCGTAAATTCGATACGCTGCGCTTGCTGAGTCGTCGCGAAGGCAGTGTCTTCGTCAATTTCTTTAGTGGAAATGCTGCGGGTGCCATTTGGGTTGCACCCTTGCCCGAGCGCGGCGATGCCGGGGGGCTTTATGTTTTCCGCACCACCCCTTTGCGCCATTCAGACGGCCGGGTGGATTTGACTGTGGAGGCCATTCCCTATGATGGTGCTTTGATGGCTATGGACTGGAGTCGTGCCTTGCGCGAAACGCTCATTTCGAACGTTCGTACTCTGCAGTGGCACTACCAGGATGGTCGTACCGGCCAATGGACTCAGGACTGGGACGCGTCCAAGGGTCAGTACCCCGCACGCATCCGCCTTGAAATAGGAGACACCCTCGGAGATTGGCCTTCCCTGGTGTTCCCGCTGGTGAGAGCGAAATGATGATACCGGCTCTAAAGGGTGGTCGGGGGGCCGCGTTGATCCTCGTGCTGTGGCTGGTGGCAGCGTTATCGCTCGTCGTCATGGCGAGTGCACGGAGTGTTCGCCAGCAGACACAGCGGGTAGGGCTGGATCTTGAGCGCATGCGCGTTGAGTCGGTGTTGGACTCCGCGATCGAGTTGACTGCTCAGCAGATGCTCGCCGATAGAAATGCTGGGAATGCTTATCGCTTTCAGCGTCTGTCCATGGGGGGGGGCGACGTGTGGGTGGAGATCACGCCTTCTGGGGGGCTTGTTGATGTCAACGTTGCCAGCGATGCTCTGCTGCAGACCTTGTTCCAGCGAGCTGGAGGGCTGTCCGCCGGCGAAGCGTTGATTCTGACGTCGAGAGTGCGTGATTATCTCGATCCGGACGATTCGCCAGGTGGCGTAGGAGGAGCAGAAGCACCTCAGTACCGAGCTGCAGGCTGGCCGTCCATGCCTCGCAATGGGGCTCTGGATGATCTCTCCGAGCTGCGTTCGGTCCTTGGAATGACCTCTGGCCTCTATGAGATAATCGCGCCCCATTTGGGTATCAATGGGCAGCAACGCATCGAGATCGATTCAGCTCCCCCCGCACTGATTGACGCGCTGACGGGACAGCCGGGATTGGGAGCGCGCATTCACAACTCTCCACCAGAAACGAGGGGCAGTGTGCTCATGACCGGGCCCGCAGCCGATTTTTTTTCGCCTGCGCGCGGCGGCGGAACGACGGTGCGCCTGAAAGCTGCGGTAAGGCTGGAGGGTGAGCGCTGGTGGCAGCGGGAAGCGTGGGTTGATCTGAGTGAGCGCCCGGGTAACCTGACGCCTTGGACCATGCTCTCCCTGGAGCCCACACGCCGTCTCAACACGCAAGAACAGGAATTGAAGCCATGACAGCTTGGAGGCAGTTATCTCTTCGTGCGCACGCGGCGCTGGACCGATTGGCTTGGGGTCTGGGAGACCTTAAGCGTGCACTTATGGAGCGCGGAGGGTGGCCGGCGACGTCGTGCACGGCGATTGCGCTGGATGGTGGTCGCTGGTCCGTCACTGGGACACGTGCCCGCCGACTGAAGGGTGACCGCAGGGCCAGTGCTTTGCTGGTTCCGGAGCCCGAATGCCTTTGGGGCAATGTGCAACTTCCTGATATGCCGCGGCGGTCTTTGCCGAACGGCGTAGAGGAGACGCTCTGGCGAGTGTCGCCCTTACCTCCCGACCAGATTGTTGCAGCCTGGCACGCGGAGCCTCTTGCGCACGGTGGGTGGTCTGTGCAATGGGGAATGTGCCGGCGCAATACCCTGGTGGAGCACTTGGGGCGGCAGGGGCTTTCCGAGACGGCGCAGGTATATCTAATGCGCAACGGATTTGTCTTTCCCGTGCGAGGCGATGCCTGGCGAAAGCAGGACCGACGTCAGGGATTGATGGATTGTGCAGGTGTTGTTTTACTGTTGATTTTGCTAGCTGCGTTGGCCCTGCCAGCCCTCATGCCGCTGGTGCTCAAGCGCCAAGCGGTGGTGCGCGCCGTATCGCATGTCAGCGCTTTGGAGCCCCAGGCGGCACCCTTGCGCCAAAAGATGGACGAGTTGCGTCGGCAAGCCCTGCTGGCCGAAGAGCTGCGCAAGAACGTCAGCGCGGATGTCCCGCTCGCCAGCGTGATTGATGCACTGTCAGGCGCTATCCCCGCCGATACGTGGCTCGATCGTATCGAGGTCAATGGCAGCGAAATTCGGATAACGGGTCTTACGGCCAATGCGACCGAGCTCACCTCCTCGATTGCGCGTGCGCCGGGACTGGTTGACGTTCGGTCAACAGGGGCGAACGTGCGTGACGGCACACTGAATAAAGAGCGCTTTACTTTTGAAATGCGCTGGCGGGGTGAAGGAGTCAAGCCATGAAAATGAATGTATGGCGAGCTCGATCTTTGACCCTCATATTGGTAGTGCTGATCGGTGCCATGGCAGGGACTGCTTTGGTCTACCGGGCTCTGTGGGTACGTTATGACAATGCCTTACTGCAACTTGAGCCTCGTAGCGAGCGCCTGGAGGGCGTGGTCAACGCCGGCAGCCAAATCGAAGAGCTGCTCGGAGCAGCCAGCTCTACGGTAGCCCCCTTGTTGCATTCGGGAGGGGAGGCTGCACAGAACGAAGTGCAGCAGAAGTTGCGCCAGATGATCATGGCTTCGGGCAGTACGCTCGTCTCGCTGCAGGTTGCGTTGGAGCCTGGCGCGGACGACAAGATCCCGCGAATCCGCTTGACTGCTACGGTCAGTGGCGAATGGGTCAAGTTGGTGAACTTTATGGAAAGCCTCCAAGTTCACCGTCCCCCTTTCTGGGTGCGTACCGCCAACGTTACCCGCGAAGGGATGAGCTCAGGCCCTGGCCCCCAGAATGCCCGACTGACCTTGCAACTGGAGGCACCTCTGGTACCGGAAAAGGCCAACCCATGATGAAAGCTTGGTATCTTGGGCCATTGCTGGGAGCTGCAGCGTTGGCGGCCAGTGCGTATTGGTGGGATGTTGAGAAGGAGCGCTGGACTCCTCCGCCCCCTCGAAAGCCTGATCTTCCCAAGGTGGAGCCTATGCCGTCAGTCGTTCCGGTACGGGCTAGGCAAGCGATTGAGCACCCATTGTTCTGGACCTCCAGGCGACCTGTAGTGGTAGATGAAAAGAAGAGCAGTCTTGTCTCAGAGTTGATGCAGTCGCGCTTGACGGCCGTCTTCGAGTCCGGGCCTGAGCGTGTGGCGATCTTGCTGCGTGCGGATGGCAGCACCCTCAAGATCACCGGGGAAACCAAACCCTGGCGTATCGAGTCCTTTGATGGACGTAGGGCCTTCTTCATATCTTCGGACGATCAACGAGTGGAGCGTCCTCTAGAGGCAGGAAGTGTGGCTGCGGCGCGGCCAGGAGCGCCCGTTGGTGATCGTCTGCGCAGATCCCCTGCAAATCAGTGAGCCACTGCGGCCTACCCCAATATTGGAGCTATCTATATGAACATTCGGCCATCCGTCCTTTTGCTGGCGTTGCTAGCGTCAGGTTGCGCTAGCACGCAAGGCGCTCCTGCCGCACCCAAACCGGCGGAGCCTACACCGGCGGTTGCTGTAGTCCCTGTTGTCATGCCTGCGGCAGCCACCACAGCGCCAACGCCTGCCGTTTCGGTGCCCAAAGCGCAGGGGCAAAAGGAAACGTCTTCGAGTACGAAGCTGTTTCCCGGCAATGATCAGTTCATTAAGCGCGATGTGTCGCCGCGTGTGGATCCAGTCCTAGCCACAGGGGACAAGGTTGCGCTCAATTTTGAAAATGTCACTGTGAGTAACCTCGCAGTGGCATTGCTGGGAGACCTGCTTAAGCTCAACTACACAATTGACGCAGGGGGCGATACGGTGGTGAGCCTCAATACGCGCCAGCCCTTGATGCGAAACCAAGTACTGGATGTACTGGATGCGGTATTGCTGCCACATGACCTCGCGATTGTTCGGGATAACGCTGGCGTGTATCACGTGACGAAGCGCACTGTCACGTTAGGGGCTCGCCCGGTAGTGGGTTCGTCAAAATTTAAGGATCTCTCAGGCGCAGGGACGGTCATAGTTCCACTGAACCACATTGCTGCGGCCGAGATGGCCAAGATCCTTGCGCCTCTCGCGCCTCGTGAGGCGATCGTATACGTGGATTCCATGCGTAATCTGCTCGTGCTGCAGGGCAGCAAAGCACAGCTTGGTGGTTGGCTGGAGATGGTTGAGGCGTTTGACGTGGACTTTCTCTCTGGCATGTCGCTGGGGGTGTTCGTGTTGGAGAACGCGAACGTGAATGTGGTGCGAGACGCGCTGCAGGCGATGCTTGGCAACGAGAAATCCTCCGACCCTTATGGCGGAACCGGTGCTGTGGCATCTCCTGGTGGTGCGCCGAGTGCAACAGCAGGCAGTAGCGCTGCTGGTTCGACGTCCGGTGGCGCTGGAGCGGGCGGTGCGGGCGCGCAGATGGCAACCCCCTTGGGCGGCTTGATTCGAGTATTCCCCGTGGAGCGTCTGAATGCATTGGTGGTTGTAACGCCGCGCAGCCATTTATTGGCCCAGGTCGAAACCTGGATTCGCCGACTGGATCGCCCTACGGATACTCTGGAGGCCAGCCTGTTTGTTTACCCTGTGCAGAATGGATCTGCGTTGCAATTGGCGGAAATGCTCAACGGCTTGTTCGGTGGGCAGGCGGGGCAAGGCAAGACAGCTGGTGTGGCTGCGGGTTCTGCACCCACACAGTTTTCTCAGGGAACCGGTCTCGGGGCGAGCGCAAGTACGGGTAGCTCAGGGGCTTATGGCAGTAGCGCTGGTACTTTGGGCTTAAGCGGAGGAGCAATGGGGTCGGCATTGGGAGGTGCGGGCAAGACATCTGCTAACAACACATCCTTGACGTCGACCAGTCAGCTGGATGGCAATGTACGCGTCGTAGCAGATGAAAAGCGGAATGCGCTACTGATCCGCGCTCCGCGTACTGAATACCGTCGGATTGAGCAGGCTCTCCGTGAACTTGACAAGGCTCCGTCTCAGGTGCTGATCGAGGCAAGCATCGTGGAGGTAACGCTGACGGGCAATCTGGAGTATGGGGTGGAGTGGTATTTGCAGAATGGTCTCAGCAATGGTCGTGAAGGGCAGGCATCACTGAACATGAACACTTCGGGGGGCATTAGCGCCAGGCAGCCCGGGTTCTCTTACACGATCGTCAACAAGGCGAATGTAGTGCGTGCGACGCTGAACGCTCTGGCAGAGAAGTCTCAGGTGCGTTTGTTGTCCAGTCCGTCGGTGCTGGTTCTCAACAATCACAATGCAACCATACAGGTCGGTCAGCAGCAACCCATCAAGTCGTCTACCGCAGTAACTACTGGCAACCTTGTGACTGAGTCAATCACCTACAAGGATACAGGGGTGATGCTATCTGTCACGCCTTCTGTCAATGCGGGAGGGTTGATCACGATGGACATTTCTCAGCAAGTAACCGATGTTGGCGAGCGGGACACTGCAACAGGGCAGCGGGCCTTTCAAACTCGTCAGATCCAAACGCGAGTAGCGGTGCGTTCTGGGGAGCCAATCGTCCTGGGTGGTTTGATCCGTGAAAACGACACCAATACTCGCAGTGGCGTGCCGGGGTTTGCCGATATCCCTTTGCTGGGTGCACTGTTCTCCACGACGTCAAACTTGCGCAATCGCACAGAACTGCTTGTCCTGATGACGCCTCGTGCGCTTGAGGATGATGATCAATTGCGCTCTGCAAGTGCCGAAATGCGGCAGCGCATGCGCAGCATGTCTTTGGAGTCGCAGCCCTTCAAGCTGCGTGCTGATGATGTGCCTGCTGTGCCAAGGCAATGATGTTGCGCAGTTTGCTCCTTGCTGCCTGTTTTTCGTATCGTATTTAGTCCACAGGAGATTTCGAGCATGACAAAATTCATGGGTCGCCGCCAGTGGGTCGCTGGCTTTGCGGTGCCGGTAGTTACCCTCTTGCTTGCGGGATGTGCTGTAAACGGCGGTGGGGCGAGGTCGTCAGATGATGACCAAGCCACTTTGCTGCAGCGCGCCCAGGCGTACTGGGCGTTGGTGCGCAGTGGTGACAATGTAGGCGCCTGGAAGTATGAAGAGGCATCCAAAGACCCGAAGGCCACTTTGGAGGAATACCTCAAGCGAGGTGGTGTTGCCTACGAGGCGCTGGAAGTGCGGGATGTGCGTAGTGTTGAAGGCGACCGCGCCATCGTGAATGTGTGGATGCGCTATTCGGTCCCCATCCTGCGCATCAAAAGACAAGAGGCGGTTGCCGAAGACGAGTGGCGCCGTATCGATGGTGTCTGGCACCATGTGCTGCGCCGCAGCGTGATGTTCTCCAAGGATGCCAAATAAGTTCGTTGTTTGAGTGCAACAAACCAACGCATGCCGGGTTTCTGGCGGAAATAGGTTGAAAAATTCAAAGGTATCAGTATAAGATTGCATCAACCCAAACGGAGTACGGATGGGTTGCAGATCCCGCACAGGGTGGGAAAGCTTCCTTCAATTATCTAAGGACTGAGAAGATGAAAAAATTTGCAATGGCAGCCGTTGCAGCCGCTGCGCTGAGTGCTGGTGTGGCGCAGGCGTACACCGTGGGTACGTTCAGCAACGGTTTCGTGGTTCCTAACGTGATTCACAACGGCCCAACCGACACCACTGCTGTTGGCCTGATCAACCAAACCGGCCAAAGCGTTGCTGTGTACTGGACGTTCTTCGATCAGAACTCCACTCACATCACTGACGGCTGCTTTGCTATGACCAACAAGGACTATGAGCCCTTCATCTGGTCTTCGCAGTCCGGTGGCGGTCTGTCCGGCACCCGTGGTTACCTGGTGTTCGCCGTTGGTGCTACCACCGAAGGCGGCACAGCACAAACCGCTTGCGGCGGCGCTGCTTTCCTGGCTTCCACCGCTTCCGCAATCTCTGGCAATGCATTCCAAGTGAACAGCGTTGCTAAGGATGTGGCTTTCGTGCCCGTTATCGACGGTGCTCTGACGATCGCTTCTGGCGTTGATATCACCAAGATGAACAACGTGAGCTTGGTGTCTGTTGCTGGCGCTGCTCAAGTTGGCGTTTCCGGTGCAGCTCCTCAGCCAACCTTCAGCATGCGTTACGCTATCGACCAAGCCGCTGGTGGTACGGACACTGCCGTGGTGGTGTGGTCTACTGGCAACCACAGCGGTACGCACACTGTCAACATTTATGATGACAAGCAAAACCGTAAGTCTGTGAACTTCAAGCTGGTGAAGGCTGAGCTGGACTGGTTCGATCCTGAAGGCATCGCTGGTCTGCCTGCTACGTTCACCGACGGTTTCATCGAATGGCAACCAGGTTTGGCTGCTCCTTCTGATGCAACTGCAGCTCTGGGTACCACGCTGTACGCACTCGGCGGTTCCGTGTTCACGTACTCGGCTATCAGCTCCACCGCTTTCGGTGCTGTGCAAACCGTTCTGGGTTCGTACAAGTAATCATCCGATTTGATGGGTGTTTGGACACTCATCAGTCGAATAAATTACAAATTACTATCGCCGAACAGGCGGTAAAAAAAATAGCGCCGCAAGGCGCTATTTTTTTGCTTTGTGAGATTGGCAATATGACTTTGAAAATTCGCTTCTCCACATTCTTTGCGCCCATACTTGTCGTCATGGCGGCAATGTCGGGATGCCAATCCCAGTCCTTGCTTGAGGGGGCTGGAGGCGTTGCTCCCGTGCCAACGTCTGCGCAAATGGCGGTGCCTGTCCCTTTTGCATGGGGGGGAGAAGTGCGTTGCGGGGCGGCTGGGTGTCTGTTGGCTGCTGTCGAGCACGAAAATAATATGCTTGCTCTGCATCGCATTGATGGCCGCAAGTCCACTCTTCTGGATCGCGTACAGGTCGGTTACCACCCGGACTCTGCCGCGTGGCTTGCCGATGATTTGTTGGTTGCGGCTGTGGAGGGTACTGCGAGCCTGGATGTTTTCCGTGTCAGAGGTTCAAAGCTTGATCGTTTGCAGCAGATCAAAGTCGGATTTTCTCCGCGCGACGTCATGGTGGTGAAGGCTGATGGGGGGCGTTACACGCTTTTGGTCAGTCCGTACAACGGTAAAGAAGTGGCCTGGGTTCTGGACTGGGCGGTTGATGATCAGCAGGCGCCTAACGTCAAGAAGGTGTCTTGGTGTGAGGTGGCATGGCACCCGACGAGACTGAAAAAGGTCGTAGGTATCAACGGCTCGGCTATAGCCGCGGCATGCTTGGACGACAAGCAGTTGGTGGCGGTTCCGGAATCAAATTTGCTCTCTGCACCTGTTGTTGTGGCAAGGTTCTCTGCGATATCTCGGAATGCCCGTCCTTCGCCGCAAGGGAACTGGGTTTACGTGTCTCTGGAGACGGGGGGGCGGAATGCCCGTGTGAATGCGGAGACGGGGGAACTCCAGATGATCGCATCGCCTCTCACTGGGAGTGTGTCGGTGGCGCCGCTGGATGAGCATGTCGTCATTTGGGGAGAGGATCGAGAGCTGTATTTGCAGCGCTTGGATGAGAAAGGCATGGTTGTAGAAACACGCTGGCATGCGGTGAGTGGTTTTGCGACGAGTTTGCAATTGTTGGACATAGATGGAGACGGCGAGCGTGACGTAGTCGCGTTCAACTCGGGCGGTGAGGTGATCGACGTTGTTTACGGCCCTTTGTGGGATCGTGCGAGTCAGAGTAGGTTGTTGAAGCAGCGAGCACAATAAAGGAGTATGGGCAATGCGTGAACGTTCTGTGGGTGCGGGTCGATTTTGGGGTGTTTGCCTTTTATCTGCTCTGGTGATTGGGGGGGCACCGCTGGCTACCGCAGCAGATCTGGTTCAGTTAAAGAGTGGAGAGGTCATAACGTCGTCTGATCTGTCTCAGTACCTTGAGCGCCGGGTTGACCTGCGCGCCAGCTCCCGTAGCAAGTGGGGTGTGGAGCAAGTACTGCGCGAGATGGCGATGGGAAGGGCGCTTGTGCAAGAGGGAGAGCGTCTGGGTGAAAAACGGCAGCCCGGGAAAGAAGGCGATCGATTTGATGATGCGTATGCAATGTCGGTATTTCGCAAGCTGATGCCACCTTGCGATCCGCCCGCAGATGCCACAGCGGCAAGAAAGTTCTTTGACGAAAATCCGCAGGCGTTCAGAGTTCCGCCCATGGCACGTTTGAATCGCGTGATGCTGCCAGCCTCGGAAACGGTGGACGGCATGGCTGCTATGGATTGGATGATGGCGCAAGCCAAATTGATTGCGTCAGGTGCCCAGCCTTTCGAGGCCATGGCTAAGCGTGTTGAAGGAATCTATCGCCTGGAAGCGCAAGGTGACATCGGTTGGGCAGTTCTGGTTGATGAGAATGTAATTTTGCGTACCCTCGCTGCGGCGAAGCAAGGCGATATGGTGGGTCCCGTGCGTGAAGGGGATTTCGTGTACCTGTTCTCCATTGACGACAAGCGTGATAGTCGTCAGCTGGCATGGGATGAAGTGGCGGTTTCGGCTGCGGCTAGAGCTGTGAACTATTGCCGGCAGACTGCCACAAGAAAGCTGGAGCAAGACCTCCTCGCGAAGTACGGCGTGGTGATGAACTCGGCTGCCATCAGTGGGCTGTTCGAAAAGGCGCAATCAAAGTAGAGGTGTCTGGATTGTTGTAGCGGCCTGTTACAGCGCTTCTTGCGGTGCCAGTAGGCGACGGTACAATGTACGGTTGCCTAGATATTGCTTTCCGCTTTGGATGCCCAGATGATTCTTGGGGGCGATGGGCGATGCAGCAGATTTTTCTTTTCGAGCGATTGCTTCGCCGCCTCACTGAATGACCCACGTTCGCGCTTCCGTATTAATTCCTGTCAAAAACGGCGGCCCACTGCTTGGCGAGGTGATTGATGCGATCCTGCAGCAGCAAACTCCATGGCCCTTTGAGGTCATCGTTGTTGATTCTGGCTCAACGGATGACTCCGTAGCACTGGTGCGCACGAAGGGGGTTCGTTGTGAAGAGATTTCTCCACAAGAATTTGGTCATGGGCGCACACGCAACTATCTAGCTTCTTTGTCGGTGGGAGAGTTTTTGGTGTTCATTACTCAGGACGCCAAGCCCGCAACCACGGACTGGCTATACAACATGGTAAAGGGGTGTGATGCCGAGCCTGCTGTGGCAGGTGCATTTGGGCCGCATCGTGCTCATCCCGAAGCCCGCCATGTTACGCATTGTGAACTGAGTCAGCACTTCGCGGGCTTTGGTTGCGAGTTGGCTGTGGTCCGGCTTGACGACCGTGCTCGTTTTGCCGCAGACGTCGGCTACCGTCAGTGGTTGCATTTTTTCTCAAGCAACAATGCCTGTATTCGTCGCTCGGTTTGGCAGCAACTTCCGTTGCCAGAAGTCGCGTTTGCCGAGGATCAGACTTGGGCTTTGCGTGCGATTGAGGCTGGCTATGCAAAGGCCTTCGTGCCGAATGCAGTTGTCTACCATTCACATGACTTCGGTATATGGGAAACCCTTCAGCGCAATTTTGATGAGGCGCGGTCGTTTAACCTTTACTTTGGCTATCGAATTCAAGACAGCCTTGTGCAGGCCATCAAATCGGGTTTTTACTTGGCAAGACGCGATCTTGGTTGGCTTCGCGATGGGGGGTTGAGAGGGTGGCGTCTGTTGAAGAATGCTGCATACATGGGTTTCATTGAAATGGCTCGTGTTGCCGGGCAATACCTTGGTACCAGGCACGACCAATTACCCCCTTGGCTGCTGCGTTCGGTATCGCGCGATGAGCAATTGCAGCGTGCTGGGACTGCTTGATCATGGCGTTGAATCTTGCAAAAAAAGTATGGCGCGTTAAAGAAATGGCGCGCAAAGAGGGCGTGCTTGCAGCACTGCGGGCTGTAGTGCGTCGTCTGAGGCAAGGGCCTGGCCGCCATGTCGATGTGTTCCGCCACTACGGATTTGCAATGCCCTACGTGCTGCCCGCACGGCCAGGTGAGGCTAAGCAGGGGACGCTTCTGTGGTTTATCCCGGATTTCAATGTGGGTTCAGGTGGCCACCTGAATATCTTTCGCACGATTTGGCATCTCGAGCAGATGGGGTATGTTTCTAGCATCGTGATCGCAAATCCTGTCATGCACCACGACGCCCATGAAGCACGCAATGCCATCCGCAAGCACTTCTTCCCGTTGGAAGCGGCCGTGTTACTCGGGCAGGACAAGCTTCCACCTTGCGAGTTTGCAGTCGCGACGGGCTGGGATACCGCGTACACAGTGCGCGCATTTGCCGGCGCTCGATCCAAACTTTATTTCGTGCAGGACTACGAGCCACACTTTTATCCTGTGGGCTCGGAGTCGGTGCTTGCACAGAATACTTACCATTTCGGCTTCTTTGGGATCACTGCGGGTGCTTGGCTTGCAGAAAAACTTGCCAAAGAGTATGGGATGGCCACTCGCCCGGTGGGCTTTGGTGTGGAGCTTGAGCGCTACCGCCGATTGCCACGTAGGGAGCCAGAGATCCGCCGTGTTTTCTTCTATGCGCGCCCGCCCACGCCACGGCGTGCATTCGAGTTGGGACTCCTCGTGCTCAATGCCGTTTGGCAGCGCATGCCGGACACGCAGTTCGTACTAGCGGGTTGGGATACCGCTGGTTATCACATCCCATTTCCTCATCTTCCTTGCGGCACGGTTGCGTTGGATGATTTGCCGGATCTTTACAGTCAATGCGATGTGGCTCTGGTGTTGTCGTTGACCAATGCGTCACTGCTACCACTTGAATTAATGGCCAGCGGGTGTGCCGTGGTGTCTAATCGGGGCCCAAATGTAGAGTGGCTGCTGCACGAGGACGTTGCGGTGCTTGCAGAGACTTCGCCCGAAGGTCTGACCGCAGCCATATGCGGCTTGCTTGAGGATGACGAGCGACGTCATGCCCTCAGTGCCAGGGCGGAAGCTTTTGCGCGTGCGCACACTTGGGAAATGGTGGCACAAGAGTTTGAGGTGGCTTTGCTGGATGCGCGGGCTCAGGTGCATAAGAAGGGCCTTTCCTGATGCGCTGTGTTATTTTGGGCGGGGGAGGCTTTCTGGGGCGTCATATTGGACGTGCTATGGCCGGAGAAGGTGCTGAGGTATGGTCCGTTGACCGGTCCTTGCTGGCGGCTAGGATTGCTCCATGGCTTGCCGGTGAGGTTCAAGCGGATTGTTTTGATCTGTCTACTTGGTGGGATATGGTGGGGGGGGCGGACGTGATTGTCCATTTGGCGTCCTCAACGGTGCCCGCGACGGCGAGTGAAGACCCTATTGGTGATGTCCAGGCCAACCTTGTGGGGACGCTGAGGCTACTCCATGACTTGCGTGGCAAAGCGGCGCGTCCGAGGTTGCTGTTTGCATCTTCTGGTGGCGCCGTTTATGGCCGCCCCTTGTCGGTACCCTTGAGCGAGCTACATCCGACAATGCCCATGGGTGCATACGGGGCCACCAAGCTGGCCATCGAGCATCACCTGCGCATCGAAGAGGCGCAGTATGGCCTGCCCATACGGATCCTGCGCTTGAGCAACCCCTATGGCGAATGGCAGCAACCTCATGGTGTGCAAGGGGTCATTGCTGTTTTTGCGCACCGTGCACTCCATTCCACGCCGGTGGATGTGTGGGGGGATGGGTCTGTCGTGCGAGATTTTGTTTATGCTGCAGATGTGGGGCGTGCATTTGTGGCTGCAGCACGTCATCAGGGGGAATCACGCATCTTCAACGTGGGTGGCGGCTTGGGAACCAGTGTCAACGACATTCTGGTCACCCTGGAGCGATTGCTAGGGCGCACGGTAGAGCGCCGCGTGTTTCCTGCGCGGTCATTTGACCCCCCGGTCAACGTGCTGGATATTCGGCGTGCCCAAGATGAGCTGAAATGGAAGCCTGAGATGGCTTTTGGAGAGGGCGTAGCTAAGGCGGTCGATTGGCTGCGGACTGTGGCATGACGGACCCGACATCCCGTTCCCATGCCATTTCGTCGGCATCGTCTCGCAATACACGTCAAGTGTGGGTGCTTTGGCGCTATTGGATGGCGCGTGAGTTCAAGACCCGTTATGCCGGTTCAGTGCTCGGATTTGCTTGGGCATTTGTCCAGCCCGTAGCTACTCTGGCAATTTTTTATGTCTTGTTTGGTCTGGTACTGGCAGTGCGTGTGCCCGGACTGGATGTGGACAACGGTTATCTGTTGCACCTGTTGGCGGGGCTGGCCGTGTGGCTTCCATTCACCGATGCAATTGGTCGTGGTGTCGGGAGTCTTGCTGCATATGAGGACTTTCTACGCAAGCAGCCCATGCCAGCTGAAATACTCCCGGCTGTGTCTGTGGGGGGGAGCCTACTGGTCTTGGGTATAGGCTACGGATTGCTGCTTGCTCTGTCGATAGCGCAAGGTGTAGGGCCGTTTATGTCTTTGGCCTGGCTGCCCGTACTGGTTTTGGCGCAGATTGTCCTCACGTTTGGTCTGACGCTATTGCTCAGCATGGCGCACTTCCTCTGGCGCGACGTCGGATCGATGGTTGCCTTTGCGCTGCAGCTTTGGTTTTACCTAACGCCAGTCGTGTATCCGCTGTCCCAGGTGCCTGAAAAGTTCCATGGGTTGTTTCTTTTGAATCCCTTGGCATGTTTGGTGTTGATGGTGCAGAGCTCGGTATTGCACATGCCGGTGCCGGCAGGTACGCCCTTGGCGTTGGTGATTTGGGTTGTGTTGCTGGGCGGAGGCGGTTGGTGGTTTTTCCGTTCGATGAAATCTGCCTTGGGTGAGGCCCTGTAACGCCATGACGATCCGCTTCGAGGGTATCGAAAAAACATACACGGTATATGGCCGCCCTCAGGATCGGCTATGGGAGTGGGTCACCCGCAAGCCCCGTCACCGCGTGCATGTAGCGCTGACTGGTGTGGACTTCGAAGTCAAGGCGGGTGAGACCTTTGGTCTCATCGGCGAGAACGGGGCAGGTAAAAGTACGTTATTGAAAATTGCAGCAGGTACGATCGGACCGACTCAGGGGCGGGTGTCTCGGGAAGGGCGCGTCGCGGCGCTTCTGGAATTGGGCGCTGGATTTCACCCCGAAGAGTCGGGCTACGACAATATTCGCTTCATGGCCGCCTTGCATGGTCTGGAGGGTGAGACGATGGAGGAATTCACCGTCAGAGCGACTGCGTTTTCGGAACTTACCCGTGAGACGTTAGAACGCCCGGTGAAAACTTACTCATCAGGCATGTTTATGCGCTTGGCATTTGCTGCCGCTACGGCTATCGATCCCGACGTTCTCATTGTGGACGAGGCGCTTTCGGTCGGCGATTTGCATTTCCAGAAAAAGAGCTTGAATCGCATTTTGGAATTGCGCGAACGCGGTGCCACAGTTCTTTTTTGCTCACACAATCTATATCAGGTTCGAAGCTTATGCCAGCGCGCCGCATGGATTCACAATGGCCGAGTCCAAGCGATCGGCGCAACGGAAGGTGTAGTAACAGCTTACGAGGCACATGAACGCCGCCGGTACGCACACCTGAGGGTCGAGGTTGCCGAGAATGTGCTAAATGCCCCAGAGCCTTCCGCTGCAGAGGCTCCCACAACAGCACCACTGGTCAAAATTTCGCATCTGATCACTGAGACCAGCGATGGCATCAATCCCGCGCAGGTGGATTCCTTCCAAGATCTGACCGTCGAAATTCAGGTCGAATCGTACTGTAAAGACAAGTTTCACATAGGTTTTGCCTTGGTCAGGCCAGACAAGGACAACGTGTTCGGGACCAGCACCCAATTTCAAGATCCGCCAACACCGTTGAGTGGGGTCGGGACGCATAGCTTGCGCGTTAGATTTCCTTCTCTTCCACTCCTCTCGGGGGAATATCTCTGGAATGTTTACGTGCTCGATGATTCCGGGCTGCAGGTGTTGGACATGGCGGAATTAATTCAACCCTTTACGGTTTTGAATCAAAAGAACCGTGAGGTGGGATTGGTGTGGCTCGACCATGAGATGTTGTTGGCGGCATGATGAGCGAATGGCGCTTGCGCTACGCGTTCCCGGCCTTGAGCCGCATGCCGACTACCGTGCCGTGGTACCTGGCTGCGGCAGTGGGACGTGAGCCATATGCTGCACGCCGACTGACAGAGCAGTTCCTCGTCAGGCGTTTCGAACAGGTGTTTCCGAGCGCAACTGCGATTGAACGTCGCCAGTGGGCACGTACGCATTTGTCGATGCTGGCGCGGGAAATGATGGACGCGTCAGCCCTTCACCGATTGGGTCGATCGGGCGGTCCAGAGATCGATGTGCAGGGATGGGAGCATGTCGATACGCTGATCCGTCGCAAGCAAGGGTTCATCCTTGTGCTTAACCACTATGACCGACTGTTGACATCAGCCTTGGCGTTGGCCCTGAGAGGCCTGTCGCTGAACACATTGACCATGCCCGTGTTGGGGAATCCTGGGCTCACTGCCGTTCAAAGAGATTTCCTGGTTCGTAAGGTAAAGAGTTTTTCTGAGATAGCTAGAGGCGAATGGCGCACAACAGATCAGGGGATGCGCCCCGTCTATGCGTCCTTGAAGGCAGGCCAGGCATGGGGAATACTTGCCGACGCCTGGGCTCCTGAATTTACAAGGTTACGCAGTCACCCCTTTCTCGGTGGGCAACTGCATCTGCCCACCGGGATCGAACGCATGGCGGAGTCCGCTGGGGTTCCCATGCTGCATGCGGTGACGTACTCCGATGGTGCGACGCGTCTCAGAGTCGAAGTTGAGACATTGCCGGATAATGCTAGGCTGGCTATTGATTCGGTGATCCGGCGTTTGGAGCGGGATGTCCGTAGCCGTCCGTGGGCCTGGTGGCACTGGGGGCAATGGGAGCAAATGTGGACACCTTCGTCCGCCGAGGCGATATGAGCAAAATTGAGCGTTACGACTACGCATTCGACCCTGACGGTGGGGAGTGGGCAGCCCGGTTGCTGCGTCGCGTTCCGCCTGGCCAAGGCTCTGTTCTGGAGTTGGGGCCTGGCCCAGGTGCCATGACGCGTGTCTTGTTGGACCGTGGTCACCGCGTCACGGTGGTGGAGAACGACCCTCAGGCCCTTGAAGTCCTCAAGACAATGGATGTGGAAGTCATCCCCGGAAACCTTGACAGCACGGATTGGCAAGATGCAATTGACGGGCGCCGTTTTGACATGGTGCTGGCTTGTGATGTGCTTGAGCACTTGCGAAAACCCGAGGATGTGCTGCAACGCTTGAGCGGGTTGCTGGCCCCAATGGGGCAGCTACTGATTTCCGTGCCGAACATCGCCTACGCCGGTGTCCTGGCTGCCATGCGCGGGGGCGTCTTCGATTATTCGGATAAGGGGCAATTGGACAGGACGCATGTTCGATTTTTTACCAAGCGCAGTATCGAGAAGGTGCTGCTTGATGCGGGATGGGCGCCGCGAGTATGGGAGGCCAACCGCGTGCCCGTGGAATGCAGCGAATTTGCCGGGTATTGGCGTGCACTTTCTGGTGATCAACGCCAGGCATTGTTGGCAGGTTGGCAAGACTTTGACGTTTACCAATGGATGGTGGTTGTCACTCCCAGTGTCGAAGCACCTATCTGGGAGCTGAAAGAGGCTCGGGGAATGGTGGACGGTTTGCGTGACGAGCTTCAGGCACTGACTCTGGTGCACCAGCGTGAACGAGCCTCGTTGCTAGAACACCAGAAAGCCTTTGCGGAAGCCAAAGAACTCATTGCGAAGCTACAACAGGAGGTCGGTGAGTTGCGAAAGAATGTGGACTTGCTGCGCTCTGAGAAGATCAGGTTGGACTCTGAGCTGGTGACAGCGCGCGTCGAGCTGCAGGCGAGGACTCTGGAGCTGAGCGATCGCGCATGGCGAAGCCGCTGGCGCAGGTTCATGGGTTCGTACCTTAGCCGTTGAGCGCTAGAAAAATGCTGCTGGGAATTCCAGACTTTGTGACGTCACACGCCGGTGTGGACACGATGGGTGAAGGATGTCGGATTGATTCGTCTGTCTCTGTAATGCGTTTTGGGCAGCGTTCCAACGTGCTGTGCCTAGCTGATGGGGTCAGTCTCTACGCCCAGACGCGACTGGTGCTCGGAGATGTGGGTGCTGATCCTTGCGTAGGCATGCATATTGGGGCCCGCACCATCGTGAACGTCGGTAGCTACCTGTCGGGAGAGGGCGGGTTGGAAATTGGTGAGGATGTTCTGATCGGGCCGCATGCCAAGCTCTTGTCGGCGGGGCATGCGATTGATGAGGGGGATGTCGTCATCGCACGTAACCGTATTACCCGTGCGCGAATCGTTATTGAGGATGGTGCCTGGATTGGTGCCGGGGCCATTGTTCTTGAGGGGGTGACTATTGGTCGCGGAGCGGTTGTTGCGGCTGGGGCCTTGGTGCGGCAGGACGTGCCTGCGGGAATGGTCGCAGCGGGCATGCCTGCGCGTTTGATCCGTTCCAGGCGGGGTGCGGCTTGGCCTAGTAGCTCCTCGCCTGCCCCAATTCCATGGCACGGCAAGTTCGCCTCAACACTGAAAACTATCTTGTCTATCGCAGGCAAGAGGATATGACGATGAAAGCCACTGTGCTTGGCGGTGTGGGCGGGCGCATCCGCTCTGGATTTTTCTCTTGCCGTGGTGTGGTGTTGCTCGTGGTGCTGTTCGTGGGCTTGCAGTCTGCCCCCCGGGCAAATCAGATCTGGGAGTTCGTGGATAAGGACGGCGTAACCCATATAGGCAATGTACCCCCATCGGCGCAGTCGCGCGGGGTGATCTGGCTCAACCGGGTGCCGCCCGCGTCGGAGCTGAAAGGCAAAGAGCGCAGTGCTTCCGCTTTGCAATTGCCCGGTTATGAAGATGCCAAATTACACCTAGAGGAAGCGGCCGCGGCGCAATCGTTGGACCCCGCATTTGTTATTGCGGTCGCCGCAGCGGAGTCGGCCTTTAATGCGAAGGCCATATCACGCAAGGGGGCCCTTGGATTGATGCAAGTCATGCCTGCCACCGCTGAGCGCTATGGGGTGGCAGCTCGCCCGTTCTCTGGTGGAGAGCATGCGGCCATGGAGCCTAAGGTAAATGCCCAAATTGGTACGCGATATCTGGCAGATCTGCTGCGTATGTTCGACGGTGACAAGGAATTGGCACTGGCGGCCTACAACGCAGGGGAGGGTGCTGTGATCAAGTATGGCCGACGGATTCCGCCTTATCCTGAAACGCAGCAGTATGTTGAGAAAGTGATGCGCTTTTACCGTGGCCTGCTTCGGTAGTGGCTAAGTGGGCGAATGAGTGAGCCGTACTGTGAGTCGCGTTATGTCGTCACGAAGCGAGTGGTGTCAATTTGCTCGCGTGCAGTGCGCCGTGTCCAGGCGACGAGGCTGCCGAGGCCCGATTTTTCGCACGGATTGTCTTCGTTCGAGTGTCCTTGGTGCCGCTGACAACGGTTTCTTGCAGGTACCTCTGGCGAGTGCGGGTACCATCGGCCGCTCATGATTTGGTTATCCGTGGTGGCATTTATCGTGGCTGCGTTGGCAGCAGGGTTCATCGTGCGGTGGATGCGTAGCCATGCTCTTGTGTATGGCGATGGCATGCCACAACGTTTCCATCTGGGGGATATACCCAGACTCGGCGGTGCTGCGCTGTTTATTGGGATTGGGTGCAGTTGGGGGCTGGGAGTTCTGCAATCGACTCATTGGGGAGATCCGGGTTCGCTCAAGTTGGGCGCGTGGGTCGGCGGGTGGTTGGTGGCTTTGCTACCGGCGGTCGTCGGAGGCATTGCTGAAGACATGACCCAGCGTCTCTCGGTACGCTATCGCTTGAGCCTGACGGGCGCTTCTGGCGTTCTCGCTGTCATTCTTCTGGGCCTCAGCTTGCCACGTTCAGGTTGGCCCTGGTTGGACTCGGTGCTGATAGCTGCTCCTTGGTTAAGCATTGCGATTGTGGTTCTTGCTGTTTCTGGGCTCCCACACGCCTTCAACATCATCGATGGATACAACGGTCTAGCCGGCATGGTTGCACTTATTGTCTGCTTGGCTCTGGCTCACGTAGCATTGCAGGTGGGTGATCGTGCGCTGGCCGCCTTGTTGGTGTCCACGGCCGCTGCCACGGGGGGATTTCTTGTCTGGAACTATCCGCGTGGCATGCTGTTTGCAGGGGATGGTGGTGCTTATGTTTGGGGGGGCGTGATCGCTTTGGCCAGCATCTCGCTGGTGCAGCGCAATGCGGACGTATCGCCTTGGTTCCCGATGCTCCTGCTGATCTACCCGGTGTGGGAGACGATTTTCTCCATTTACCGCAAGGCGGTGCGGGGCGTTTCACCGGGCGTGGCCGATGCGCTGCATTTTCACCAGCTCATCTACCGCCGCATTGTTCGTGGGGTGTTTCACGATGATGAGTCCCGCCGGGTGCTGATGCGCAACAACCGTACGTCGCCCTATCTGTGGGGCTTTACGCTCCTGACGGTGGTGCCTGCAGTGCTGTTCTGGAACAACACGCCCCTGCTCATGGCGTTTTGCGGGCTTTTTGTGGTCAGCTATGTCATGGCCTATCTGGCCATCGTGCGGTTCAAAGTGCCGAACTGGCTGCGCCACTGAAGCCTTCTTGTGTTCGCGCGCCTGGCGAATGCGGCACAATTTGCGCCTCACAGTTTTCTCCGGATGGCACGCCCCCATGACCGACCTTCTTTCGATTGCCCCACGCGACAAGGCTGAAATCCTGGCCCAGGCGCTGCCTTACATCCGCAAGTTCCATGGCAAGACCATGGTGATCAAGTACGGCGGCAACGCCATGACGGACCCGGCCCTGCAGGCCGACTTTGCCGAGGACGTGGTGCTGCTCAAGCTGGTGGGCATGAACCCGGTGGTGGTGCACGGTGGCGGCCCGCAAATCGAAACCGCGCTCAACCGACTGGGCAAGAAGGGCGAGTTCATCCAGGGCATGCGTGTGACCGATGCCGAGACCATGGAAGTGGTCGAATGGGTGCTGGCCGGCGAGGTGCAGCAGGACATCGTGGGACTGATCAACCAAGCCGGTGGCAAGGCCGTGGGCTTGACCGGCCGTGACGGCGGCATGATTCGCGCACAAAAGCTCAAGATGGTGGACAGCAAGGATCCCACCATCGAACACGACGTGGGCCAGGTGGGTGACATCGTTTCCATCGACCCCAGCGTGGTGAAGGCGCTGCAAGACGATGCGTTCATTCCCGTCATCAGCCCGATTGGCTTTGGCGAGAACAACGAAAGCTACAACATCAATGCGGATGTGGTGGCCAGCAAGCTGGCCACGGTGTTGCAGGCTGAAAAGCTGATGCTGCTGACCAACACCCCCGGTGTGCTCGACAAGTCCGGCAACCTGTTGACCGACCTGACAGCCCGCCGCATCGACGAGCTGTTTGCCGACGGCACCATCTCGGGCGGCATGCTGCCCAAGATTGCCGGTGCGCTGGATGCCGCCAAGGCGGGCGTGAATGCCGTGCACATCATTGACGGGCGTGTGCCCCATGCCATGCTGCTGGAGATCCTGACTGACCAGGCCTACGGCACCATGATTCGGTCTCACTGACCCCGCGTGAGGTCTCCATGCGTCTGCTGTTGGTCGAAGACGATGTGATGGTGGCCAGCGGCATCAAGCTGGGGCTCACCGATGCGGGTTATGCGGTGGACTGGGTGGGCAGTGGCGAGCGGGCCGAAGAGGTGCTGCGCGCCGAGTCGTTTGATGCAGCCATCATCGACATCGGGTTGCCCGCCATGGACGGCCTGGAGCTGACACGCCGCCTGCGCCGCCCAGACATGGCAAGCCCCGCCATGCCAGTTTTGATCCTGACGGCGCGTGACGCGCTGCATGACCGGGTGCAGGGGCTGGATCTGGGGGCGGATGACTACATGGTCAAGCCGTTCGAGCTGCCCGAGCTGCTGGCGCGCCTGCGTGCGCTGTTGCGCCGTTCCCAGGCCGCGACCACGGCCGTGCTGAGTTTTGGCCCGCTGGAGCTGGACACGGCCGGGCGCCGGGCCAGCATGCGCACACCGGCTGGTGAGCAGGTCATCGAACTGGGCCCGCGCGAGTGGACGGTGCTCGAATACCTGCTCATCAACGCCCCCAAGCCTGCTAGCAAAGACAAGCTGCTGCAGGCGCTGACGGGGTGGGACAAGGAGATCACCCCCAACGCGGTGGAGGTGTATGTCTCGCGCCTGCGGGGCAAGCTGGAACCCCACGGTGTGGCGCTGCGGTCCATACGGGGCTTTGGCTACCGGCTTGAACTGCAGGCAACCTGAGCAGGAATTTTCCGCGCCCAGCTCGCCGCCTCGCCATGCTTTGGAAAAACTCCTCCCGGCGGCCCGGCCTGCGCGCCATGACATCGGACCTGCGCACCCGGCTGCTGCTGATGCTGGTACTGCCCCTGTGTGTGCTGGTGCTGGCGGGGGTCTGGCTGGACTACCGGTCGGCCGATGAGGCAGCTGGCCAGCACGACCAGCGTCTGGTGCGGCTGCTGCCCGCGCTGGCCGATTCGGTGCTGGCGCCGCCCATCCACGACAACGACCCACCGCTGCTGCTGCTGGCGCCGCCCATCGAAGAGTTTTTGCGCCAGAACGCGGGCTTTGCGGCCTATAGCGTGCGCGATACCTCGGGGCGCCTGTTGCTCGGAGAGGGCTGGGTACACGGCGCCGTGCCCACCACACAGGCCCCGGAGTTCCACAGCGTGGAGTTCGGCGGCGTGACGTACCGGGTGGCGGCGCAACGCGGGCGCACGGGGGCGGGCGAACTGGTCGTGGCCCTCGCCGACGGGTCGGACCCTCGCCAGAAATGGGCGCAGCAACTGCTCCTGAGGGTGTTGTTGCCCAACCTCGTATTGCTGATTGCCGCGGGTTTTGCGATCCATTGGGCGGTGCGGCAGGCCTTCAAACCCCTGGTGGGGCTTGCGGAGGCGGTGGAGCGCCGCTCTCCCCGCGATCTCAGTCCCATCGACGAGGCCGCCTCGCCCGACGAGGTGCGGCCCCTGGTGCACTCGCTCAACCGCCTGTTTGCGCTGGTCAACGCACAGGCCGAAGGGCAGCGGCGTTTTGTGGCCGACGCGGCGCACCAGTTGCGCACGCCGCTGGCGGGCTTGCAGGCCCAGGTGGAGGCCTGGGCCATGATGGCCAAGGCGGCAGCGCCCCCACGCACGTCATTCCCGGATTTCGACCGAAAAATGCCGCTAGCGCATGAAAATCGTGCACAAGGTGCTATTGTTTTGGGAGCGGATCAAATCGAGAAGCTGCGCAACGCTACGCGCCGCACCTCTCAGCTGGCGCACCAGCTGCTGGCGTTGTCTCGCGCGGACGCCCGCAGCCTGGACGCGCAGCCGCCGCAGCGGGTGGACCTCAAGGATCTGTGCGAGTCGCTGCTGGAAACATTTTTGGACGCAGCCACCGGCAAGGGCCTGGACCTCGGGCTCGATGTCCAGTTGGTGCATGTGACAGGCCATGGCTGGCTGCTGCGCGAGCTGCTGTCCAACCTGGTGGACAACGCCATCAAATACACACCTGCGGGGGGCGTGGTGACCATCCGCTGCGGACTGCGCCAGGGGCGCGCGGGCCCGCCCCGGCCCTACGTGGAGGTGGAGGACGACGGCCCTGGCGTGCCGGAGTCTGAGCGTACCCGCGTGTTGCAGCGGTTCTACCGCGTGCCCGGCGCGGGAGGCGAGGGCACGGGCCTGGGCCTGGCCATTGCGGACGAGATTGCCCGGGTACACCGTGCCGCACTGACGCTGGGCACGGGCCCCCAGGGGCGCGGGCTGCTGGTGACGGTGGTGTTTCCGCTGTAGTCGTGCGGGGTCCCCGGGCCGTCCGGACCGACAAGGGGCCTGTGCGAGAATCATTTCCACACACGATTGACTTGTGCAAACAGGTGGCGGCCCGGCCCCTCCTGGCTGCGGCAAGATGTGACATCGTGATCCACGCCCTGCAGTGATCCGACCATGCCCAGTGGCATGCGCACCGGGAGCAGGGCCCCACCGGAGTCCCTGTCCTGCATGTCTGAAATCTCGCCCCTCCCCGAGCCTGCCAGTACCGCCGAAGCGGGTGATGTTGCGGCTGCACGCAAGCGGCCCAAGCCCGGGGAACGGCGCGTCCAGATCCTGCAGGCCCTGGCCGCCATGCTGGAGCAGCCTGGGGTCGAGCGCATCACCACTGCCGCACTGGCCGCACGCCTGTCGGTCAGCGAGGCGGCGCTGTACCGTCATTTCGCCAGCAAGGCGCAAATGTTCGAGGGCTTGATCGATTTCATCGAGCAGTCAGTGTTCACACTGGTGCAGCAGATCACGGGGCGCGACGTGCCCGACCCCACACAGCCTGCCGACGTGGGCGCGCGCCAGGCGGCGCGCATCGTGGCGCTGGTGCTGCAGTTTGGCGAACGCAACCCGGGCATGGTGCGGGTCATGGTGGGCGACGCACTGGTGTTCGAGCACGAGCGCTTGCAGCAGCGCATGAACCAGTTCTTTGACCGCATCGAATCCACCCTGCGCCAGTGCCTGCGCGCGAGTGCAGCCGCATCCAGCACGCCCACAGTCGATGCCCAAGTGGCGGCCAGCGTGTTGACGGCCTTTGTGGTCGGGCGCCTGCAGTGCTACGCCCGCTCGGGGTTTCGGCGCCTGCCCACCGAGCACCTGGAAGCCAGCCTTGCGCTGATGTTGTAGCGGTCCGCGCTGTTGAGGCGGCGCATCACGGCGGGGGTGGCGCGGCTGCAACGGGTGGTTTGGATGGGTCTCCCTATTTTTTCCGGGGGCTTGGGGGCTGCAGGGAATTTGCTGCAGAATAGAACGAACGTTCGTTTTTATTCGTGCCCATGTCCTCCATCCCCGAATCCCGCCAGGTCACCCGCATCCCGCGCGCTCGCAGTGGTACCGGCCGTGCCTTGCAAAAAGGCCAGCAGACTAAGGCGGCCATCGTCGAGGCCGCGCTGGGCTTGGCCACGCACATCGGGCTGGAAGGCCTGTCCATCGGGGCGCTGGCAGACGTCACCGGCATGAGCAAGTCGGGCGTTTTCGCCCACTTTGGCTCCCGCGAAGAGCTGCAGATCTCCGTCATCCGCGAATACCACACCCGCTTCGAGCAGGAAGTGTTCTACCCCGCCATGTCCGCCCCCCGTGGCGTGGCGCGTTTGTCGGCGCTGTTCGACAACTGGATGAAGCGCACCTCCATCGAAATCGACTCGGGCTGCATTTACATCAGCGGCGCGGTCGAGTTCGATGACCGTACCGGCCCCGTGCGCGATGCGCTGGCCAGTTCGGTGCTGACCTGGCATGCCGCCATGCGCCGCGCCATCGAGCAGTGCAAGGAATTGGGCGAACTGCGTGCCGACACCAAGGAAGAGCAGATGCTCTTCGAGATCCACGGCCTGATCCTCGCGCTGCACTACGAGGCGCGGTTCCTGCAGACCCCGGGCTCCATCGACCGGGCCGTCGTGGGCTTTCACAACATTCTGGCGCGCTACAGCGCGCCGACAGCGGCAGCCAAGGCACCCGCAGTGGCGCGCCGCAAAGTTTCCAACCAAACCACCACATCCAAGGAGTAAACCCATGCCTACCTATACGCCGCCCCTGCGCGACATGCAATTCGTCATGCACGAAGTGCTCAAGGTCAGTGATGAATTCAAGGCGATGCCACCCCACGCCGAAGTGGATGTGGACACCATCAATGCCGTGATCGAAGAGGCCGGCAAGTTTGCTTCCGAAGTCGCGTTCCCGCTCAACATCAGCGGCGACACCGAAGGCTGCGTGCTGAACAAGACCACGCACGAAGTGAAGACCCCAACCGGCTTCAAGGACGCCTATGCCAAGTACGTCGAGGGTGGATGGGCTGCACTGAGCTGCGACCCCACCTATGGCGGCCAGGGCCTGCCCTTCGTGCTGAACCAGTGCCTGTACGAGATGCTGAACTCGGCCAACCAGGCCTGGACGATGTACCCCGGCCTGTCGCACGGCGCCTACGAAGCCCTGCACGCCCATGGCACCGACGCCCAGAAGGCCCTGTACCTGCCCAAGCTGACCAGCGGCGAATGGACCGGCACCATGTGCCTGACCGAACCCCACTGCGGTACCGACCTGGGCCTGATGCGCACCAAGGCCGAGCCTCTGCCTGACGGCACCTACAAGATCACCGGCAACAAGATCTTCATCAGCGCCGGCGAGCACGACATGGCCGCCAACATCGTTCACCTGGTGCTGGCCCGCCTGCCCGATGCGCCCAAGGGCAGCAAGGGCATCAGCCTGTTTGTGGTGCCCAAGTTCAACGTGAATGCCGACGGCTCGCTGGGCGAGCGCAACCCGATCTTCTGCACGGGTCTGGAGCACAAGATGGGTATCCACGGCAACGCCACCGCGCAGATCGCACTGGACGGCGCCATCGGCACCATGGTGGGCCAGCCCAACAAGGGCCTGGCTGCCATGTTCGTGATGATGAACGCCGCCCGCCTGGGTGTGGGCAACCAGTCGCTGGGCCTGACGGAAGTGGCTTACCAGAACGCTCTGGCCTATGCCAAGGACCGCATCCAGTCGCGCAGCCTGTCGGGCCCCAAGGCCAAGGACAAGGATGCTGACCCCATCATCGTGCACCCCGATGTGCGCAAGATGTTGCTCACCGCCAAGGCCTACGCCGAAGGTGGCCGCGCGCTGCAGATCTTCTGCACGCTGTTGCTGGACAAGGTGCACAGCCACCCCGATGAAAAGGTGCGCAAGGATTCCGAAGAACTCGTGGCCCTGCTGACCCCCATCGTCAAGGCCTTCATCACCGACAACGGCCACATCAGCACCAACGCGTGCATGCAGGTCTTCGGCGGCCACGGCTTCATCAAGGAATGGGGCATGGAGCAGTACGTGCGGGACAACCGCATCAACATGATCTACGAAGGCACCAACACCATCCAGTCGCTCGACCTGCTGGGCCGCAAGGTGCTGGGCAACAACGGCGCCACGCTGAAAAAGCTGGGCAAGCTGATTGGCCAGCTGGTGGAAGAAGAGGGCGTGAACGAGCGCATGGCCGAGTTCATCAACCCGGTGGCCATGCTGGGCGACCAGATGACCAAGTTCACCACCGAGATCGGCTTCAAGGGCATGCAAAACCCCGACGAAGTGGGCGCTGCTGCGGTGGACTACCTGCGCGTGGCCGGCCACCTGGTGTTCGGCTACCTGTTCGCCCGCATGGCCCAGGTCGCCCTGCGCGAGATCGCAGCCGGCAACACCGACCCGTTCTACGGCGCCAAGCTGCAGACCGCGCGCTTCTACTTCGCCAAGCTGTTCCCCGAAACCGCCACGCTGATGCGCACCGCCCGTGCCGGCAGCAAGGTGCTGATGGACACCGATCTGGCCCTGGCCTGATCGGTGCCGGATGCGGATTTCAAGCCTTTTTGCCAGGGAGCGCAGATGTTCAAAGCGGTAGCAGCTATTGTTTTGGTAGCGGGTGCGCTGCCGGCCTGGGCGCAGATGACGCCCGAAGGCCTGTGGCGCAACATCGATGACAAGACCGGCGAGGCCAAGGCCGAGATCCGCATCCGCGACATTGGTGGCGGCGTGCTGCACGGAGCGCTGGAAAAGCGCCTGTCCAAGGACGCCAAACCCGAGGATGTCTGCGAGGAGTGCTCCGACGACCGCAAGGGCAAGCCCTTGGTGGGCTTGGAGATCATCCGTGGCGCCAAGAAGGCCGACGGCAAAGAGGTGTGGGAGGGCGGCAAGATTCTCGACCCTGAGAACGGCCGCAACTACACCCTGCGCATGACCCCCGTCGAGGGCGGCAAGAAGCTCGAAGTGCGCGGCTCGATCGGCCCGTTCGGCCGCACGCAAACCTGGATTCGCGTCCAGTAAACCCCATTCCCGTGGCCTTGCGCGCCCCCTGCGGTGTTGCGCAACGCCCCAACCAGGAACCCAACCCATGTCCCGATTCCAAGTGAAAAAAGTCGCCGTACTCGGCGCAGGCGTGATGGGCGCGCAGATTGCCGCCCACCTCGTCAACGTGAAGGTGCCCGTGGTGCTGTTCGACCTGCCTGCCAAGGAAGGTCCCAAGAACGGCATCGTCACCAAGGCCGTCGAAGGCCTGAAAAAGCTCAAGCCTTCGCCCCTGGGCGTGGCCGACGACGCGGCGCTGATCCAGCAGGCCAACTACGAAGAGCACATGCACCTGCTCAAGGAATGCGACCTCGTGATCGAGGCCATTGCCGAGCGCATGGACTGGAAGCTCGACCTGTACACCAAGATCGCTCCCCACGTGGCCAAGCACGCCATCCTGGCGTCCAACACCTCGGGCCTGTCGATCACGAAGCTGTCCGAAGTGCTGCCCGAGAGCATCAAGCCCCGCTTCTGCGGCATCCACTTCTTCAACCCCCCGCGCTACATGACGCTGGTGGAGCTGATCAACACGCCCACCACCCAGCCAGAAGTGCTGGACCAGCTCGAAGCCTTTGTCACCAGCGGCCTGGGCAAGGGCGTGGTGCGCGCACACGACACCCCCAACTTCGTGGCCAACCGCGTGGGCATCGCGGGCATGCTGGCCACGATGAAAGAGGTCGAGAACTTTGGCCTGACCTACGACGTGGTGGACGACCTCACGGGCAAGAAGCTGGGCCGCGCATCCAGCGGCACCTTCCGCACCGCCGACGTGGTGGGCCTGGACACCATGGCCCACGTGATCAAGACGCTGCAGGACAACCTGAGCATTGAGACGGACCCGTTCTACGAAAGCTTTGGCACGCCCGCCGTGCTGAAAAAGCTGCTGGAGCTGGGCAACCTGGGCCAGAAGACCAAGGCCGGTTTCTTCAAGAAGGTCGGCCGCGATGTGATGCGCTTCGAGCTGGAGAGCGAAGAGTACGTGCCCGCCGGCCAGAAGGCCGACGAGGTGTATGCCCGCATGCTCAAGAAGCCCGCTGCCGAGCGCCTGCGCCTGCTGCGCAACGCCGAAGGCGCGCCCGGCCAGTTCCTCTGGGCCATCCTGCGCAACAGCTTTCACTACGCCGCCGTGCACCTGGGCACCATTGCCGACAACGCACGCGACGTGGACCAGGCCATGCGCTGGGGCTTTGGCATGAAGCAGGGCCCCTTCGAGCTGTGGCAGGACGCCGGTTGGCTCGAAGTCGCGAAGATGATCCAGGAGGACATCGACGCTGGCAAGGCACTGTGCAAGGCACCGCTGCCCGAGTGGGTCTTCAAGGGCCCCGTGGCCGAAGCCGGTGGCGTGCACACCGCGCAAGGTTCCTGGAGTGCATCGCAGAACAAGTTTGTGCCGCGCCGCCAGCTGCCCGTGTACGAGCGGCAGATCTTCCCCGAGTCGCTGCTCGGTGAGTCCAACCTGCCCGACTGGCGCACCGCCGGCACGACCATTGCAGAGTCGAACGCCCTGCGCACCTGGACGCTTGACGGTCAGGTGCTCATCGCCAGCATCAAGAACAAGATGCACGCCATCAGCCCCGAGGTGATGGAAGCGCTGATGGAAGCCTTGGAACTGGCCGAGGCCGAATACCAGGGCATGGTGATCTGGTCCGGCGACGCACCTTTCAGCGTGGGTGCCGACCTGGAAGCCACGATGCCGGCCTTTGTGGTGGGTGGTGCAGACGCCGTCGGCAGCATCGAGCAGGAGCTGCAGAACCTGATGATGCGCATCCGCTACGCCCAGGTGCCGGTCGTCGCGGCCATCCATGGCATGGCGCTGGGCGGTGGCTGCGAGCTGGCTGTGTACTCGGCCAAGCGCGTGGCCCACATGGAAAGCTACATCGGCCTGGTGGAAGTGGGCGTGGGCCTGGTGCCTGGCGCCGGCGGCCTGACCTACATCGCACGCCGCGCCGCCGAGAACATGGCGGCCTCTACCGGCAAGGACATCCTGCCCTTCCTGACCGAGGGCTTCACCGCCGCCGCGATGGCCAAGGTGGGCACCAGCGCCATCGAGTCGCGCAAGCTCGGCTTCCTGCTCGACAGCGACATCATCGTGCCCCACAAGGATGAGCTGCTGTTCGTGGCCATCAACGAAGCCAAGTCCATGGCCGCGAGCGGCTGGCGTGCACCGCACAAGCGCCTGTTCCCCGTGGCGGGCCGCAGCGGTCTGGCCACCATCAAGGCGCAGCTCGTGAACATGCGCGATGGTGGTTTCATCAGCGCCTACGACTTCAAGATCGGCGCCATGATTGCCGAGGTGGTCTGTGGCGGTGACGTGGATGCTGGCGCGCTGGTGAGCGAGGAATACCTGCTCACGCTGGAGCGCAAGGTGTTCTGCCACCTGATCGCGCAGCCCAAGACGCACGAGCGCATCCTGGGCATGTTGTCCACCGGCAAGCCGGTTCGCAACTGATCGATTGATCGACCGGTACCGACATGAGCGAACACGCCCCCAACAAACTGCAGCGCTCGCTGATGCGCCTGGACGAGGCACCCGCCTTCATGCGCGGCTTTGTGCAGAACATCATCCTGCGCCGGGCTGTGCCCTTTACCGGCACGGCCGGGGTGAAGTTCGTGTCGCTCACGCCTGAGCGGGTCGAAGTGCATCTTGCCAACGAGCACCGTGTGCAAAACCACATCGGTGGTGTGCATGCCTCGGCCGTGAACCTGCTGGCCGAAACGGCCACGGGCATGGTGGTGGGCATGAACGTGCGCGACGACTGCATCCCGCTGGCCAAGGAGCTGTCCATGGCTTTCAAGAAGCGCGCCACCGGTGGCCTCAAGGCCGTGGCCACGCTGACCGCCGAGCAGCGCGCCGCCATGTTGGCCGGCGACAAGGGCGAGGTGCAGGTGGCGGTCACTGTGACCGACGAAGCCGGTGTGGAGCCGGTCGAATGTGTATTTACGTGGGCCTGGGTTCCTTCCAGCCGCCCCGCCAAGAATTGAAGGAGTTTCAACACCATGGCTCAAAAACAAGTCCAGGACGCCTACATCGTCGCCGCCACGCGCACGCCCATCGGGCGCTCGGGCCGCGGCTATTTCAAGAACACCCGGCCTGACGACCTGCTGGTCGCCGCCATCAAGAGCGCCATGCTGCAGGTGCCCACGCTCGACCCCAAGGCGATTGAGGACGCCATCATCGGCTGCTCGTTCCCCGAGGGTGAGCAGGGCATGAACATGGCGCGCATTGCCGTGGGCCTGGCGTTCGACCACCCCGTAGGCGGCGTGACGGTCAACCGCTTCTGCGCATCCGGCATCACCGCGCTGCAGATGGCGGCCGACCGCATCCGCGTGGGTGAGGCCGATGTGCTGATCGCCGGCGGAGCCGAGTCCATGAGCCTGGTGCCCATGGGCGGCAACAAGACATCGTTTAACGCCGAAATTTTTGCGCGCGACGAAAACGTGGGCATCGCCTACGGCATGGGTCTCACGGCCGAGAAGGTGGCCCAGCAGTGGAAGGTCAGCCGCGAGGCACAGGATGCGTTTGCACTCGAATCCCACCTGCGTGCCATCAAGGCGCAAAAAGCAGGTGAGTTCACCGACGAAATCACCCCCTTCGAGATCGTGGAGCGTTCGCCCAACCTCGCCACCGGTGAAGTGATGGAAAAGCGCCGCACCGTGAGCCTGGACGAAGGTCCCCGCCCCGACACATCCCTCGAAGGCCTGGCCAAGCTCAAGCCCGTGTTTGCCGCGCGTGGCAGCGTCACGGCCGGCAACAGCTCGCAGACCAGCGATGGCGCGGGTGCTTTGATCGTGGCCAGCGAAAAGGCCGTGAAGCAGTTTGGCCTGACGCCCCTCGCGCGTTTTGTGAGCTACGCCGCCCGGGGCGTGCCGCCCGAGATCATGGGCATTGGCCCCATCGAAGCGATTCCTGCGGCCCTGCGTTATGCGGGTCTCAAGAGCGATGACATCGGCTGGTACGAGCTGAACGAAGCGTTTGCGGCCCAGTCGCTGGCGGTGATCAATACGCTGGGCCTGAACCCTGCGAACGTGAACCCGATGGGCGGCGCCATTGCGCTGGGCCACCCGCTGGGTGCCACGGGCGCGATCCGTGCGGCCACGGTGGTGCATGCGCTGCGTCGGCACAAGCTGAAGTACGGCATGGTCACGATGTGTGTAGGTACCGGCCAAGGCGCCGCCGGCATCATCGAAGCTTTGTGAGTTAGCTGGCTACTGCGCGGGCCATCTGCGTCGTTGGGCGGTGCTCGGAATCCTCGCGTACAGGAAGTACGTTCCGGTTCCTGTGCTCCGTCCGCCTAGCAGCTGATCCCGCTCGCTACGCCCTGGAGGGTGGGGTGTGACGGCAGGGGAACGGGCGGGGTAAGACTTGAATTGCTCCCACCCAAACCGCTCGGGCTGAGCTTGTCGAAGCCAGGGTTCTGCCCTCAGCGATAGTTTTCTTTTCAAGCCGACGCAGATCGGTTTCGACACAAGGAGACAGACATGAACAAGCAAACCTTGCAGGTCAACGGGGCGGTGTCTTTGGCACTGCGTGTCTACGAACCCGAGGGCGCACCGCGCGCCAGCGTTGTCATCGGCGGCGCGATGGGGGTGCGGCAGTCGTATTACGAGGCCTTTGCGCTGTGGATGGCGCAGCAGGGGTTTCGGGTCACCACGTTCGACTACCGGGGCCATGGCGACTCTCTGCAGGGCGCCATGCGCGATGTGAAGGCGGATCTGTTTGATTGGGCGCAGGACTACGAGGCGGTGATTTCTGCCGCCAAGGCTGCGCTGCCGTCGCAGCCGCTGTATTTGCTGGGTCACAGCCTGGGCGCGCAGTTGCCGGGCTTGCTGAAAAAGCCCGAGCAGGTGGCGGGCCTGCTGAGCGTGGCCGCAGGCAGCGGCTACTGGCGTGATAACGCGCCGCAGCTCAAGCGCATCGTTCCGTATTTCTGGTGGGTGCTGGTGCCGCTGGCCACGCGGCTGTGCGGGTACTTCCCGGGGCGCACGCTCAAGAAGGTGGGCGACCTGCCTGCGGGCGTGATCCTGCAGTGGCGGCGCTGGTGTCTGGACCCCGCTTACAGCGTGGGGGCTGAGGGGCCTGCGGTGGCGCAGAGTTATGGCGCGGTGCGGTTCCCGGTGCTGGCGCTGTCGATGGCGGACGACGAGCTGATGACCTTGCGCGGCACGCACAACCTGGTGAACCTGTACGCCAACACCGAGCGCCGGGTGGAGAGCATCACGCCGGCCGACCTGCAGGTGCGGCGTATTGGGCACTTTGGTTTCTTTCGCGACCAGTTCCGCCAAAGCCTGTGGCCGCGCGCAGCGGCTGCGCTGGCCGCACTGGGCGGTGGCGGAATGCCCCACGGCGAAGTCTCCGGTACGACGGCCTGAGCGATCGTTTCGCGGCACACTCGCAGCATGACTTCCTCTTCATCCACTTCTTCGTCTGCGTCTTCGTCCTCCGCTGCCCACCCGCTGGACGAGGCGCTGCAGCTGACTGCCTCGTCCGCTGCGACCGGCCAGTACGAAGGGCAGACCCACCCCGGCTACTGGAACATGGTGGGCCCGTTTGGCGGCATCACCGCTGCCACGCTGCTGCAGGCCATCTTGCAGCACCCCGATCGGCTGGGCGACCCGCTGTCGCTCACAGTCAACTACGCGGGCGCGTTGACCGCTGGTGCGTTCACGGTGCAGGCAACTCCTGTTCGCACCAATCGCTCCACCCAGCACTGGACGCTGTCGATCCTGCAGGCCGGTGCCGACGGCGCGCAGGTGGTCACTACCACGGCCACCGCCGTCACGGCCGTGCGCCGCGAGACCTGGAGCGTGGGCGATGTGCCCATGCCGCAGGTGCCCCCACCTGCAGAGCAAAAAGCCATCGTTGCCCCCTTGGGTGCGGTGGAATGGCTCAACCGCTACGAGATGCGTCCCATCGCTGGCTTCATCCCGCGCACCTGGGACGGCAGTGGCGACCACAGCCTGACGCAGCTGTGGATGCGCGACACACCACCGCGGCCGCTCGACTTTGTGGCGCTGTCCGCATTGGCTGATGTGTTCTTCCCCCGCGTGTGGCTGCGCCGTGCGCGCCAGGTGCCTGCGGGCACGGTGTCGATCACCGTGTACTTCCACGCCACGGCAGAGCAGCTGCAGGCCACGGGCACGGGCTTCCTGCTCGGCCAGGCGCGCGGGCAGGAGTTCCGCAACGGTTTCTTTGACCAGACCGTGCAGCTCTGGAACGAGGCAGGCACCATGCTCGCCACCAGCCACCAGATCGTTTACTACAAGGAATAGTGCGCGGACCGGTGGCTCTGCGCCGCCGTGCATCGTTCCTCTCGTCCCCATCCATCAGACCCGGAATCACCTCCACCATGACCGAAGCCACCCAAGATATCCTCGTCCACTCCGAAGCGGGCGTGACCACCATCACCTTCAACCGCGTGGACAAGAAGAACTCCATCACGCGCGACATGTACGCCGCCATGGCCGATGCGCTCGATGCCGCCAAGGCCGATGCCAGCGTGCGCGTGGTGGTGTTCCAGGGCGACGTGGCGATCTTCAGCGCGGGCAATGACATTGGCGACTTTCTGCAGCAGCCGCCTGCCACGCAGGACTCGCCCGTGTTCCGTTTTCTGCGCGGCATCGCCACTTTCCCCAAGCCCGTGATCGCTTCGGTCTGCGGCCCGGCCGTGGGCATCGGCACGACCATGCTGTTCCATTGCGACCTGGTCTATGCGGGCGACAACGCGGCGTTCTCCATGCCATTCGTCAATCTGGGCCTGTGCCCCGAGGCCGCATCCAGCCTGTTGGTGCCGCAGATGCTGGGGTACCACCGCGCTGCGGAAGCCTTGCTGTTGGGCGAGCCGTTCATGGCCGAGGCCGCGTTGGAAGTGGGGCTGGTGAATCGTGTGGTGCCGCCGACCGAGTGCAATGGGGTGGCGCAGGCGCAGGCGAAGAAGCTGGCTGCCAAGCCGTTGTCGTCGCTCATCGAAACCAAGCGGTTGATGAAGGGCGGGCAGACGGCGAAGGTGCTGGAGGTGATGGCGGAAGAGGGCGAGAGCTTTGGGCGCATGTTGCGCGAGCCGGCAGCGCGGGAAGCGTTCTCGGCTTTTATGGAGAAGAGAAAGCCTGATTTCAGCGCGGTTTGATTCGCTAGTTCTGAGGTATTTTTGGCTACTGGCGCTTGTACATAAAGCGCTGGCAGCTATTGTTTTTATAGTTCGTTCTCGCCCCGTCCGTTTGGGTTGAGCCTGTCGAAGCTTTTGTGCGGGTGGCGACTGCATGCCCGTGTGAAGTGCGGGAGCCGGGAGTCGCCCGGCGTGCGAGTAACTTTCTTTTGCTTCGCCAAAAGAAAGTCACCAAAGAAAAGGCGCCCCCCAGTCTGCAACCCCTGCGCTTCGCTACGGGGCAAACCTGCGGCGTGTCGGTTGCGGGGTGCGCCGTGGAACTCACTGCGCTGCGTTACAGCTTCGCTCAGACATCCACGGCGAGTCAGTTGACGAAGCATGGGCGCTCCGACGCCCATGCTCACCCCGCAATCGCCCCGCCGCAGGCGCAGCCAGCAGGGGGTGGACAGCCGAACATCCAAACAACCGAACAGCCGGACATCCATTCGGGCCATTGCTGCGCTCGGCCCAGGCTGCGCAGCGCGTGGCGCTTGCGCCCGCGAGATGGGGCCGAGCGCAGCAAAGGCCCGTGTGGATGTTCTGTACCCCGGTGCCCCTGTGGATGCGCCGAGGAGCGCAGGGTTTGGCGGATCAGGGCTCGCGTGTGTCTGAGCGACGCGCAGCGGCGCGAGTTGAGCGAGACCCCGCCAAACCCGAGCACCGCAGGTTGCCCCGTAGCGTCAGCGCAGGGGACGCAGACAGCGGGGTCGCCTTTCTTTTGGGTACTTTTCTTTGGCGAAGCAAAGAAAAGTACCTCGCACGCCGGGCGACTCCCGGCTCCCGCACTCCACACGGGCATGCCATCCGCTTCCAAATAGATAGCAAATCAAGCGATAGATAACAGCGCTTCAAATCAAATAACACCCGATGGCAATCATGATGAGGAAAGCCATCTATTTTTACAAAGCACTTGCTTGCTAAAAATAAACAGTTTTGCTATCGTGCCTGCATGGACTCACCCGTGCCGCGCACCCGCGCCATCGCCCCCACTCTCAAGAAGCCCCCGGCCCGCCCCCGCAGCAAGGCCGTAGCGCCCCTCAACGCCAACTCGGCAACCACAACACAATCCCCCACCGAAGAAACCACCCGCCGCCCCCGCGGCCGCCCCCGCAAGACCGCAGAAGAACTCGACGACGGCAACCGCCGTCGCAAGCTCATGGACGGCGCGGCCAAACTCTTTCGCACCCAGGGCTTCGCCGCCACCAGCACGCGTGACATCGCGGCGGCCGCAGGCATGCACAGCGGCTCGCCCTTCTACCACTTCGAAAGCAAAAGCGCGCTGCTCTACGCCGTGATGAGCGAAGGCATGACCATGGCCACGCAAAGCCAGCAGCAGGCACTCGATGCGCTGCCAGCCAAGGCCACACCACGCGAACAGCTGCACACCCTCATTCGCCACCATTTCGAGATCCTGCTCGGCCCGCGCAGCAGCTTCATCCCCGTGATGCTGTACGAGTGGCGCTCGCTCACGCCGGCCCAGCGCAAGGGCATTGCCCGCATCAAGGACAGCTACGAGGCCACCTGGATGCCCGTGCTTCACGCGCTGGCGCAGCAAGGCGCACTGCAGGCCGAGCCCGGTGTGGCGCGGTTGTTCATCTTTGGCGCGCTCAACTGGGCGGTGCAGTGGTTCTCTCCCAAGAAGGGCAAGTCGCTCGACGCGCTCACCGACGAGGCACTGGCCCTCTTCATCCGCAAATAAAAACTCAAGCAAGGTTGAACCCCCATGGCCCCCACCGCGCGCAACGCCTACCAGTCTGTGTTTGCTCCGGGCCTGTTCCAGGGCCAGGTGGTGGTGGTCACCGGCGGCGGCTCGGGCATAGGCCGGTGCACGGCGCATGAATTGGCGCACCTGGGCGCGCATGTGGTGCTGGTGGGGCGCAAGCCAGAAAAGCTGCTGGCCGTGGCCGAAGAGATCACCGCCGATGGTGGCCGTGTGTCCTGCGAGGTGTGCGACATCCGATCCGAAGAAGGCGTGGTGGCGCTGGTGCAGCAGATCGTCGCTGCGCAGGGCCGCATCGATGCGCTGGTCAACAACGCGGGCGGGCAGTTCATGTCGCCGCTCGAATCCATCAGCGCCAAGGGCTGGGAGGCCGTGCTGCACACCAACCTCACCGGCGGCTTTCTGATGGCGCGCGAGTGCTACCGGCAGTGGATGGCGCAGCACGGCGGCTCCATCGTCAACATCGTGGCCGACATGTGGGGCTCCATGCCTGGCATGGGGCACAGCGGCGCGGCGCGCGCGGGCATGGTCAGCTTCACCGAAACCGCTGCGCTGGAATGGGCACACAGCGGTGTGCGCGTGAACGCCGTGGCGCCGGGTTACATCGCCTCCAGCGGCATGGACAACTACCCGCCCGAGGCGGGCGACATGCTGCGCGCCATGCCGCGCACGGTGCCGCTCGGGCGCTTTGGCAACGAGGCCGAGGTGTCGGCGGCCATCACCTTTTTGCTCAGCCCGGCAGCCAGCTTCATCAGCGGCACCACGCTGCGGGTGGACGGCGCACGGCCCCAGGTGCGCATGGGCTGGCCGCAGCGCCCGCCTGGTGCCACTGCCGCTGCACACCCGGCCGTGCGGCCATTTGACGGCTTTCACCGCGCGCAGGTGCCGCAGGTGTTTGCACCTTCCCACACCCCCAAGACCGAGGCCGCATGACCGCCGTCTTCACTTCCCGATTCAACCCAGGCAGCGCCGAGGCCACGCAGCGCCGCGCGGCGCTGCAGACCCGCCTTCATGCCCTGCGCGCGCTGGAAGACCGCGCCGCCGCCGCCTCGTCCCGGTCGCTGCCCCAGTTTGAAAAACGCGGCCAGCTACTGCCGCGCCAGCGTGTGGCGCTGCTGCTGGATGCGGGTGCGCCCTGGCTGCCGCTGTGCACCCTGGCGGGCTACCTGCAGGATGTGAAAGATCCCGAGAAGTCCGTGCCCGGTGGCGGCATGGTCGCGGGCATCGGCTTTGTGAGTGGCGTGCGCTGCATGGTGGTGGCCAGCGACTCGGGCATCGAGGCCGGTGCCATCCAGCCCATGGGCCTGGAAAAGATTCTGCGCGTGCAGGAGATCGCTCTGCGCGAGCGCCTTCCTTTTGTGCACTTGGTGGAGAGCGCGGGCGCCAACCTCATGCGCTACCGCGTCGAGGGCTTCGTGCACGGCGGCACGCTGTTCCGCAACCTCGCGCGGCTGTCGGCGGCGGGCATTCCGGTCATCACCGTGCAGCACGGCTCGGGCACCGCAGGCGGCGCCTACATGCCCGGCTTGTCGGATGTGGTGATCATGGTGCAGGGCCGCTCGCGCGCCTTTCTGGCCGGGCCGCCGCTGCTCATGGCTGCGACGGGCGAGATTGCGACGGAAGAAGAACTGGGCGGCGCCGAGATGCACACCGCCGTCTCAGGCCTGGGCGAATACCTGGCGCAGGACGACCGCGAGGCCATTGGCCTGGCGCGCGATGTGGTCGCGCAGCTGGGGTGGAACATGCCCCGGCGACCCAGCGCACCTGGGCCCACCTTGCCCGCAGACGATCTCCTGTCCCTGATGTCTGCCGACCTGCGCCAGCCCGTGGACATGCGCGAGGTGATCGCGCGGCTGGTGGATGGCTCTGAGCTGCTCGAATTCAAGGCCCGCTACGGCATGGCCACTTTGTGCGCGCAGGGCCGCATCCAGGGCCATGCGGTAGGCTTCATCAGCAACAACGGCCCCATCGACGTGGCGGGCGCCAACAAGGCCACACACTTCATCCACTGGATGTGCCAGCTGGGCCACCCCATCATCTACCTGCAGAACACCACGGGCTACATGGTGGGCAAGGACAGCGAGCAGGGCGGCATGATCAAGCATGGCAGCAAGATGATCCAGGCTGTGACCAACGCCTCCGTGCCGCAGATCACCATCCAGTGCGGCGCCAGCTTTGGTGCGGGCAACTACGGCATGTGCGGGCGAGGTTATGCGCCGCGCTTCCTGTTCAGCTGGCCCGGTGCCAAGACGGCTGTGATGGGTGGCGAGCAGGCTGCGCGCACCATGCAGATCGTGACCGAGGCGGCGCTCGCGCGCAAAGGCATCACGCCCGACCCGGTCGAATCGCAGGCCCAGTTCGACAAGATCGTCGCCATGTTCGAGGCCCAGGCCGATGCGTTCTACACCAGCGGCCTGCTGTTGGACGACGGCGTGATCGACCCGCGCGACACACGGGCCGTGCTGGCGTTTTGCCTGGACACATGCGCCGAGGCACAGGCCCGCACGCTGCGGCCCCTGAGCTTTGGCGTGGCGCGGATGTAGGCGCTTCGCACGCAATCTCCCCGATGGCCGAGCCTCTCAAATACCTGCTGAACGACACCGTGCCGCCGCGCATCGCGGCCATGGTGCGTCGTGCGTGGCGCAAGTTCGATACCACTGCATTTCTGCAGCAGGTAGAGCCCGGCTACGAATCGCTGGAGCTGATGGCGCGCGGCCAGCGCATTGCGCAGGCCCTGCAGACCCACCTGCCGCAAGACGTGCCGCGCGCGCTGGGCTTGCTGGTCGATTCGATGGACCCGTCGATGGGCATCGATGCCGCCGGTGAGCCCGATGCGGGTGACCGCCCCTACAGCGCCTTCCTGTACCTGCCCCACAGCATCTACATCGGCACACACGGCCTGCCGCATTTCGAGGCAGCGATGGCCGCGCAGCACGCGCTCACCCAGCGCTTTACGGCCGAGTTCAGCATCCGCCCCTATCTGCTGCACCACCAGGGCGCCACGCTAGCGCGGCTGCGTGACTGGGCGCAGGACGACAACGCCCATGTGCGCCGTCTGGTGAGCGAAGGCACGCGGCCCCGCCTGCCCTGGGCGCCGCGTTTGCCTGCATTCCAGAACAACCCGCAGCTGGCCCTGCCGTTGCTCGATGCGCTCAAGGACGACCCATCGTCCTACGTGCGCCGCTCCGTGGCCAACCACCTGGGCGACATCGCCAAGGACCACCCCGACCTGGCCGTGGGCACCGCGCGCACCTGGCTGTTGGGTGCACCCGCCCCGCGTGAAGCCCTGGTGCGCCACGGCCTGCGTTTTCTCATCAAACGCGGCGACGCCGCTGCGCTCGATGCCCTGGGCGTGGGCCATGCCGTGGCGCTGGATGTGCGGGCCGCGCGCGTGCTGCCCGCCCGCGCACGCATTGGCGACAAGGTGCGCATCGAGGTCGAACTGCACAACCCCACACCCCAGCCCCAGCGCGTGCTGGCGGACCTGAAGGTGCACTACGTCAAGGCCCACGGCGGCGCGGCGCCCAAGGTGTTCAAGCTGCAGACGCTGGACATACCGCCCGGCGCCACCGTAGCGGTGGGCAAGACGCTGTCGCTGCAGCAGATGACCACACGCACCCACTACCCCGGCGCGCACCAGGTGGAGCTGGTGCTCAACGGGCGGCCACAGCCGCTGGGGCAGTTTCAGCTTTCGTGATCGAAGTTTGCAGGCACACAAACGTACAAACGCAACAGCAGGAGACAAGCACCATGCAGTTCACGCACGAGCACCGCGAGATCCAGAAGACCCTCAAGCGTTTCATCGACGAAGAGATCAACCCCCATGTGGACGAATGGGAGGCGGCCGAGATCTTCCCCGCGCACGAGGTCTTCAAGAAGATGGGCAACCTGGGCCTGCTGGGCTTGTGCAAGCCCGAGGAATATGGCGGCGCAGGGCTGGACTACTCCTACAGCCTGGCCATGGCCGAGGCGCTGGGCCACATCCACTGCGGCGGCGTGCCCATGGCCATCGGCGTGCAGACCGACATGTGCACCCCGGCGCTGGCGCGCTATGGCAGCGAAGAACTCAAGCGCAACTTTCTCGCCCCCGCCATTGCGGGCGACATGGTGGGCTGCATCGGCGTGAGCGAGCCTGCGGCGGGCAGCGATGTGTCGGGCATCAAGAGCGTGGCGCGCAAGGACGGCGACGACTACGTGATCACCGGCCAGAAGATGTGGATCACCAACAGCCTGCAGGCCGACTGGATGTGCATGCTGGTGAACACGGGCGAAGGGCCTGTGCACAAGAACAAGAGCCTGGTCATGGTGCCCATGCGGGATGGCCCGGGCGGCAAGCTCACCAAGGGCATCGAGGTGGCGCAAAAGATCCGCAAGATCGGCATGCACAGCAGCGACACCGGCCTGATCTACTTTGACGAGGTGCGCGTGCCGCAGCGTTACCGCATCGGTGCCGAGGGGCAGGGCTTTATTTACCAGATGCAGCAGTTCCAGGAAGAGCGCCTGTGGTGCGCCGCCAGCACCCTCGAATCGCTGAACCACTGCATCCAGTGGACCATCGACTACGCGCAGGAGCGCAAGTTGTTTGGCGCCACGCTGGCCGACCAGCAGTGGGTGCAGTTCAAGCTGGCCGAACTCAAGACCGAGGTCGAAGCGCTGCGTGCACTCACCTACCGCGCCTGCGACCTGTACGTGAACGGCCAGGACGTGCTGGAGCTGGCCAGCATGGCCAAGCTCAAGGCCGGCCGCCTGAACCGCGAGGTGCCCGACACCTGCCTGCAGTTCTGGGGCGGCATGGGCTTCACGCTGGAGAACAAGGTCTCGCGCATGTACCGCGACGGGCGGCTGGCGTCCATCGGCGGCGGTGCGGACGAGGTGATGCTGGGCATCCTCGCCAAGCTTATGGGCATCGCCAAGCGGCCCGCGCACTGACATGACTGATGCGCTGTTGATCGACCGCGCGCCGCTGGCCAGCGGCAGCGTGGAAACCTGGACGCTCAACGACCCGGCCAGCCGCAATGCGCTGTCAGAAGCCATGGTGGACGCCCTGCTAGCCGCGTGTGAGCGGACCGCGGCCGATGCCGACCTGCGTGGCGTGGTGCTGCGTGGTGCCGGTGGGCACTTCTGCGCGGGCGGCAGCCTGGGCGGTTTTGCCAAGACCATTGGCCAGCCCCTGGCTGCAGGCGAAGCCGATCCGCTAGTGCCGCTGAACCGCCGCTTTGGCGCGCTGCTGCAGGCGCTGTGTGCGTTGCCGCAGTGGTTCATCGTGGCTGTGGAGGGCGCCGCGATGGGCGGCGGCTTTGGCCTGGTGTGCTGCGCCGATCAGGTGCTGGCCCACACCAGCGCGCAGTTCGCCACGCCCGAGGTCACGCTGGGCATCGTGCCTGCGCAGATCGCGCCCTTTGTGGTGCGGCGCCTTGGCCCGTCTGCTGCGCGGCGGTGTTTGCTGACCGGCGAGCGCTGGGATGCCGCTGCCGCCCAGCGCTTGGGCCTGGTCGATGACCTGGTGGAGGGCGACATGAATGCCGCTTTGCAGGCCGCCATTGCACGCCACGCTGCCGCAGCGCCGCAGGCAGTGGCCGCCACCAAACGTTTGTTGCTGGCACAGCCCGAGACGGCGTTGCCCGCGCTGCTCGATGACGCCGCCCTCGCCTTTGCGCAAGCGCTGCGTGGCCCCGAGGCGCCGCAAGGGCTGGCAGCGTTTGCTGCGCGCAAGGCGCCGCCGTGGAGTGCGAACTCATGAAGAAAATCCTCATAGCCAATCGATCAGAGATCGCACGCCGCATCATCCACACCGCCCACCGCATGGGCATCGAAACGGTCGCGGTCTATTCCAACCCCGATGCCAACGCCCTGCATGTGCGCGAAGCCACCCAGGCCGTTGCGCTGGGCGGCGCCGCCAGCGCCGACACCTACCTGCGCACCGACAAGCTGCTGGCCGCTGCCCGTGCCACCGGCGCAGATGCCGTGCACCCCGGCTATGGCTTCCTCAGCGAGAACGCTGACTTCGCCCAGGCAGTGGTCGATGCGGGCCTGACCTGGATCGGCCCCCCGCCAGCCGCCATCCGCGCGCTGGGCAGCAAGGCCGGCGCCAAGGCGTTGGCCCAGACGCAGGAAGTGCCCTGCCTGCCCGGCTATGCGGGCGACGACCAGAGCGACGAACGCTTTGCCGCCGAGGCAGCGCGCATCGGCACCCCCCTCATGGTCAAGGCCGTGGCGGGTGGGGGAGGGCGCGGCATGCGCCTGGTCACCGACCTGGCGCAGTTGCCTGCCGCGCTGGCCAGTGCCCGGTCGGAGGCGCTGGCGGGTTTTGGCTGTGGCGACCTGCTCATCGAACGCGCACTGCTGCAGCCGCGCCATGTGGAGGTGCAGATCTTTGCCGACGCTCACGGCGGATGCATCCACCTGGGCGAGCGCGATTGCTCGGTACAGCGCCGCCACCAGAAGATCATCGAAGAGTCCCCCAGCCCCGCCGTGGACGCAGCGCTGCGCGAGCGCATGGGCGCCTGCGCCGTGGCGCTGGCACAGGCCGCTGGCTATGTGGGTGCGGGCACGGTGGAATTCCTTCTGGACGGGGCTGAATTCTTCTTGATGGAGATGAACACCCGCCTGCAGGTGGAGCACCCGGTGACCGAAGCGCTCACGGGGCTGGACCTGGTGGAATGGCAAATCCGCGTGGCACGTGGCGAGCCGCTGCCGCTCACGCAAGATCAGGTGCATCTGCAAGGCCACGCCATCGAAGTGCGCCTGTGTGCCGAAGACGCGCACTTCCGCCCCCACACCGGCCGCGTGCTGCAGTTCAGCGCACCACCGGCCACCGCGTTTGAGCGGGCTGCGCCGGGCGTGCTGCGTTTTGACCATGCGCTGGAGGAGGGGGCAGAGGTCACGCCTCACTACGACGCCATGCTGGGCAAGCTCATCGTGCACGCCCCCACGCGGGCCGAGGCCATCGCCGCGCTGGTCCGCGCGTTGCAGGGCACCCGCGTGCTGGGCCTGCCCACCAACCGCGCGTTTCTGGCGGCCTGCCTGCAGCACCCCGTGTTTGCCAGTGGCCAGGCGCTGGTGCCGTTCCTGGCAGAGCATGCCCAGGAGCTGCAGCGGTTGCTATCAAATGATGAGCTATCAGTGCATATTCCTTCAGCACTATCGGCTATTTTTGCTTCAAATCCGACGTCGGACCTGCCTTGTGCCATGGCCAGGCCCCTGCGGCTGCGTCACCAGGGCGAGGTGCACTCCATTGCCGTGCGCGAGCTGGGCGGTGGAAGGCTGCTGGTGGAACAGGCCGGGGCAGAGCCTGTGACTTTGCAGCTGCCCCAGCGCGGTGTGCATTGCGTGGCGGTGGGCCCCCGGCGCTGGCACTGGCAAACCGGCGGCGTGGACGGCTGGGTGGAAGACGCATCGTGGGAGCCCGCTGCGCGCGCGGGTGCGGCGGGCGGTGCGACGGAGTTGCGCGCGCCCTTCAACGGCAAGGTCGTCGCGCTGCCTGTGGCCGCAGGCCAGGCGCTGGCGGCGGGCGATACGGTGGTGGTCATCGAATCCATGAAGCTCGAACACAGCCTGGCCAGCCCTGCCGCCGCCACGGTGGCAGAGCTGCTGGTAGCCCCCGGCCAGCAGGTGTCGCCCGGCCAGGTGCTGGCCCGCTTTGCACCCGCCACGCAAGGAGCGCCCGCATGACCGCCACATCCGACGCAACCCCTGTGAGCGACGAAGACCGCGCCGTCCTCACCGACACCGTCACCCGCTTTGCCCGCACCGAGATCGGGCCGCATGTGGACGCGTGGGATGCCGCCGGTGAGTTCCCCCGCAGCCTGTACCGCCGCGCGGCCGACCTGGGCCTGCTGGGCCTGGGCTACCCCGAGCAGTACGGCGGCACACCCGCCAGCTACCTGCTGCGCCTGCCGCTGTGGCGCGCGCTCAGCCGCCACGGTGCCAGCGGCGGTGTGCTGGCCAGCCTGCTGTCGCACAACATCGGCCTGCCGCCGGTGCTGGCCCATGGCAGCGACGCTGTGCGCGCTGAGGTCATCCCATCGGTGCTGGCGGGCGAGCAAATCGCTGCGCTGGCGATTACCGAACCTGGGGGTGGGTCGGACGTGGCGCAGCTCAAGACCACCGTGCGGCGCGAGGGTGAGGAGTACATCGTCAACGGCGAAAAGGTGTTCATCACCTCCGGCATGCGCGCGGACTGGATCACGGTCGCTGTCAGAACGGGAGACGCTGGAAGCAAGGGCAGTGGTGGCATCTCCATGCTGCTCATCCCCGGCCACAGCGCAGGCCTGTCGCGCAGCAAGCTCGACAAGATGGGCTGGCTGTGCTCCGACACCGCCCATCTGCGCTTTGACAACGTGCGCGTGCCCGCCCGCTACCTGCTGGGTGAAGAGGGCGCGGGCTTTCGGATCATCATGGCCAACTTCAATGGCGAGCGCTTTGGCCTGGCCGCGTCGGCCCTGGGCTTTGCCGAGGCCTGCTACGACGAAGCCCTGGCCTGGGCCCGCCAGCGCAAGACCTTTGGCGCCGCGCTGGTGGAGCACCAGGTCATCCGCCACAAGCTGGTTGACATGCAGATGCGCATCCAGTCCACCGCCGCGTGGTGCGAGTCCGTGGCCGCGCAGGCCGACGTGGGCCGCACCGGCCCCGAGTGGGTGGCGCAGGTTTGCATGTTGAAAAACCACGCCACCCAAACCATGCAGTTCTGCGCCGACCAGGCCGTGCAGATCCTGGGCGGCATGGGCTTCATGCGCGGCACCGTCAGCGAGCGCATCTACCGCGAGGTCAAGGTCATGATGATCGGCGGCGGTGCGGAAGAAATCATGAAAGACTTGGCTGCACGTCAGCTAGGCATTTGAAGGGGACAGCCACCATGCACAGCACCGACCACGGCAATAAAGCCATCATCACCTGCGCCATCACCGGCGTGCTGACGGACCCCGGCCAGCACCACGTGCCCGTCACGCCCGAGCAACTGGCAAAAGAAGCCCGCCGCGCCTACGACGCTGGCGCCGCCGTGGTCCACGTGCACTTTCGCAACCAGGAGCCCGGCAAGGGCCACCTGCCCAGCTGGGACCCGCAGGTGGCGCGCGATTGCGTGTTAGCCATGCGCGAGGCTTGCCCCGGCCTGATCATCAACCAGACCACCGGCGTGGTCGGCCCCAATTACCAGGGCCCGCTCGATTGCCTGCGCGCCACCCGCCCCGAGATGGCCGCGTGTAACGCGGGCTCACTCAACTACCTGAAGGTGCGCAGCAACGGCACCTGGGCCTGGCCGCCCATGCTGTTCGACAACCAGCCTGCCAAGGTCAAGGACTTCATCGACGTGATGCTGGAGACCGGCACGCTGCCCGAATTTGAATGCTTCGACGTGGGCATCGTGCGCTGCGTGGAGATGTATGTGCAGACCGGCATGTACACCGAGCGCCTGCCCGAATACAACTTTGTGATGGGCGTCGAATCCGGCATGCCTGCGGACCCCGACCTGCTGCCCATCTTGCTCAAACTCAAGATCAAGGACGCCCCCTGGCAAGCCACCGTCATCGGCCGCAGCGAGATCTGGCCCGTGCACCAGCGCGTGGCGGAACTGGGCGGGCATTTGCGCACGGGGCTGGAAGATACCTTCTATCTGCCGGATGGGACGAAGGCGGATTCGAACGGGCCGTTGATTGAGAAGCTGGCGGAGTACGCGCGCAACGCGGGGCGGGAGGTGGCTTCGCCGCAGGAGGCGCGGGGGATGTTGGGGTTGAAGGATTCTTGAGAATTCGTTGGTGCGTGAGTCGCGCCAATAGGAGAGTCCGTCCGGCCAAAGAACCCGCACTGGGCGGGCGGATCTCATCAATGACAGTGCCTAATGCCTGTCTTGCTATCCATGTGGCAACCTTGTTTGTCAGTGCCACCTGAATGCGCATGCACTGCAACTGTGGCGCACAGAGCAAGTAGTGCAATCAGAGTTTTCATCTGCATTGCCATTACTTCTTGCTATCAACAGCTACTGCCGCAGGCTCTACAGGTGGTTGCGCTGATTCGACCTTTGCTGGAACCGGGCTTGCCTCCTTTGCCTGCTGCATCCCGCATTTCTTTTGGATAGACGCTTGTTGCAACGCATCGTGTTCGCCTTTGATACGGGCGTATTCGGCTTCTTGATTCTTGGTGCCTCCTAGTGCAAAAAGCGCTGGCCAGAAAAGTACAGCTCCCACAACGCCGATGGCCTTGTCATTAGAAGCAGCTTCATCCAGGCGTCCACCAAGTTGACTCACGCGGTTGACGAGTCGTGCATTCTCAGCTTCGATTTGCTGGCAGTCGTAGGACTGATATTGGATCGGTGAAACGTAGGTTGGCGCGATGTCTTTTGCGGCAGTCGAGCAGCCTCCAAGAATGATTGCGGTGGAGGTAAGCAAGACGGTTGTGAATTTCATGTGTCATCCAATAGTTGTGACAACATGTTACTCAAGAAGCAGTATGCGCAATAGCAAAAAATGTGCATTCACTCAGATGTACGGCAAAAAGGTTTTGTCTTGATTCTTGTCAAGCGATAGAGCCGGTAAGGTGGGGCGAATGCAAGCGCCGAGCACGCGCGTGGCCCACCTGTATCGACTATTCTGATTTGGCGCAGAAATGCGCAACTGTCATGCGCTTGAATGGTGATGCTCAAATGATTTGATCAGTACACCGGGACAGAAAGCGCAATGGCATTTCTCGTGTTGGTATCTAACGCAAACCCCGTTCCATACTTCGCCGCCAGTTCATCCGCACGCTTCAGGAACGCCTCAACACCCGTTCCATAAACGAACTGCATCGCCCCCCCCGTCCAAGCCGGAAACCCAATCCCAAAAATCGACCCAATGTTCGCGTCATGCACGCTGGTTAGCACACCCTCGGCCAGGCAGCGCGCGGTTTCGATGGCTTGGCGGTAGAGCAAACGGTCCTGGATCTCCTGCACGCTCCACTCCATGCCGGGCTTTTCGAACAAAGGTTTCAGCTCCGGCCACAGGTGCTTCTTGGCGCCTGCGGGGTAGTCGTAAAAGCCGCCGCCACCCGCGCGGCCCGGGCGCTTCAGCTCTTTGACCATGCGCTCCACCAGCAGCTCGCCGGGTGTGGCGGTGTAGGTCTTGCCTTCGGCGGCGTAGTCGGCGCGGGTCTGGTCCAGTACATGCACGCTCAGGGTTAGCGCGGTTTCGTCCAGCACGGCCAGCGGGCCCACGGGCAGGCCGGCCTGCAGGGCGGCGTTTTCAATCGCGGCGGCGGGGATGCCTTCGCCCAGCATGGCGGCGCCTTCCATCACAAAGGTGCCGAAAGTGCGGCTGGTGTAGAAGCCGCGTGAGTCGTTGACCACGATGGGCACTTTGCCCAGGGCCTGCACGTAGTCGAACGCGCGGGCCACGGTTTCGTCATCGGTCTGCTTGCCCCGGATGATCTCGACCAGCTTCATCTTGTCCACGGGGCTGAAGAAGTGGATGCCGACAAACTTCTCGGGCCGGCTACTGGCCGTGGCCAGGCCGCTGATGGGCAGGGTGGAGGTGTTGCTGGCAAAGAAGCCGCCGGGTGCCAGTTGTGGCTCGGCCTCGCGCGTGACCTGGGCCTTGAGGTCGCGGCTTTCAAACACGGCTTCGATGATGAGGTCGCAGCCTGCCAGGTCGGCCGCGCTGGCGGTGGGCGTGATGCGCGAGAGCAGTGCTTGCTGCGCCTCGGCCGTCATGCGGCCCTTGTCCACGCGGGCCTGCGTGAGTTTGGCGCTGTAGGCCTTGCCCGCCTCGGCCTTCTCCGCGCTCACGTCCTTGAGCACGGTGGTGATGCCCCGGCTGGCCTGGGCCCAGGCGATGCCCGCGCCCATCATGCCCGCGCCCAGGATGCCGACCTTTTGGGGTTTGTAGCGTGGGGCCGAGCCGGGGCGCGACTTGCCGCTCTTGATCGCGTTCATGTCGAAGAAGAACGTGTTGATCATGTTGCGCGCCACGGGACCGGTCATCAGGCGGGCGAGGTAGCGGCTTTCGATGCGCAGGGCGGTGTCGTAGTCCACCATGGCGCCTTCGACCATGGCGGCGAGAGCTGCCTCGGGCGCTGGGTAGCGGCCGCGCGTGGTCTTCTTGAGCATGGCGGGCGCGACGGTCAGTGCGCCAGCAATCTTGGGGTTGGCGGGCGTACCGCCGGGCATCTTGTAGTTCTTGTCGTCCCACGGCTGCACCGCGTGCGGGTGGGTGGCGATGTGGGCTAGGGCGGCGGGCAGCAGTTGCTCGCGCGTGGCGACCAGTTCGTGCACCAGTTGCAGCTCCAGCGCCTCGGCAGGGTTGAAGAGCTTGCCTTCCAGGATGTAGGGCTGCGCACCCATCAGGCCCAGCAGGCGCGTCATCTTGGTCACGCCGGTGGCGCCAGGCATCAGCCCCAGCGTCACCTCGGGCAGGCCGAACTGGATCTTGGGGTCGGCCACAGCAATGCGGTAGTGGGCGACCAGCGCCACCTCCCAGCCGCCACCCAGCGCGGCACCGTTGAGGCAGGCCACCACGGGGATGCCCAGCGTTTCGAGCGTGCGGAAGTGCTTCTTCATGCGCTCGATTTCGCCAAACGCGCTGGGCGCATCCGCAGGTGTCAGGCGCATGGTGGCCTTGAGGTCGGCGCCCGCAAAGAAGCTGGTCTTGGCCGATGTGAGCACGATGCCCTTGAGGGCAGTGCCCAGGCGTTCGCGGTCGCCCAGCACTTGGGCCGTGACCTCGCCCAGCTCTTGCTGCCACTGGCGGCACATGGTGTTGACGGGGGAATTGGTTTCGTCAAACGTGATGACGGCAACTTCGCCTTCGGTGCCCTGGGCGGGGATGAGTTCGTAGCGGATGGTTTGCATGTTGTTGTCTCCTTCCCAGTCAATCAGATTCGCTCGACGATGGTGGCAATGCCCATGCCGCCGCCCACGCACAGCGTGGCCAGGCCATAGCGCTGGCCCCTGCGGTGCAGTTCGTCAATCAGGGTGCCGAGGATCATGGCGCCCGTGGCGCCCAGCGGGTGGCCCATGGCAATGGCGCCGCCGTTCACGTTGACCTTGTCGTGCGGCACGCCCAGCTCGCGCATGAAGCGCATGGGCACGGCGGCAAAGGCCTCGTTCACTTCAAACAGGTCGATCTGGTCGATGGTCATGCCTGCGCGGGCCAGCGCCTTTTGCGCGGCGGGCACGGGGCCGGTGAGCATGATGGTGGGATCGGCGCCGCTGAGCGCCGTTGCCACGATGCGGGCGCGCGGCGTGAGGCCATGGGCCTTGGCAGCGGCCTCGTTGCCGATCAGCACGGCGGCGGCGCCGTCCACAATGCCCGACGAGTTGCCCGCGTGGTGCACATGGTGGATGCGCTCCACCTGCGGGTAGCGCTGCAGCGCCACGGCGTCAAAGCCCATGCCGCCCAGTTGCTCGAACGATGCCTTGAGCGCGCCCAGGCCTTCAAGGGTCGTCTTGGGCTTGATGAATTCGTCTTCGGCCAGGATGGTCTGGCCGATGAAGTCGCGCACGGGCACGACAGAGTTCTTGAAGTAGCCCGCTGCGCGCGCTGCGGTGGCGCGGCGCTGGGATTCGAGTGCGAAGGCGTCCACATCGGCGCGGGTGTAGCCGTCCAGCGTGGCGATGAGGTCGGCGCCGATGCCCTGGGGCACGAACAACGTGGCGGAGTTGGTGGCGGGGTCTTGCGCCCAGGCGCCGCCGTCGGAGCCGATGGGCACGCGGCTCATGCTCTCCACGCCGCCGGCCACCACCAGGTCTTCCCAGCCGCTGCGCACCTTCTGCGCGGCCAGGTTCACAGCCTCCAGGCCTGATGCGCAGAACCGGTTGACCTGCACGCCTGCACACCGAAAGTCCCACCCGGCCTTGAGCGCCGCCACCTTGGGCAACACCGAGCCCTGCTCGCCCACGGGCGAGACGATGCCCATGACCACGTCGTCCACTGCGGCGGTGTCAAAGCGGTGGCGCGTTTGTAGCTCGGTCAGCAGGCCTGCCAGCAGGTCGATGGGCTTGACCTCGTGCAGGGTGCCGTCCTTCTTGCCCTTGCCGCGCGGGGTGCGCAGCGCATCGAATACATAGGCTTCGGTCATGAATGGTCTCCGGTGGTTTCTCTAAACTTCAAGCAGTGCGGCGATAAAGCAGCTGGGCTGGCTCACGCCACTACAAGGTGCTTTCTGACGCGGGTGCAGTGGTTTTTGCACTATCTTTCGGCGGTTGCTATCTACATTTCTGGCTATGGAACGAAATACATCCCCTGCATTGCAGCGCATCGCGCGCAGCGCCATCGAATACGACGACACGCGCGAAGGATTTGCGCTGGAGCACCATGTCGTGCTGGCGGCATCCAGTGCGCTGGCGGTGGCGGCCTTCATGGCGCCCAGCCGCAGCTCGGCGGCCATACGCGGCATTGGCGCAGGCTTGCTGCTGATGCGCGCGCTGAGCGGCAGCCAGGGTGTGCGCTCCTGGCTGAATGTGACCGACCGCCGCCCCGGTGCGCCGCTCAGCCCCGAAGAAGCCCGCGCCGCCTGGTACCTGTAGCGGCATTCGGCGCCCACTTGTGCGTTGTGAAGAGCGTTGTGCAGGGCGTCGGGCACTGCGTTATTCACGGCGCGGTGCATTCCGTTATTTGCCCAGGCCCATGGCCCGCGCAATCACTTCTTTCATGATCTCGTTGGTGCCGCCATAAATGCGCTGCACGCGTGCGTCGGCATAGGCGCGGGTGATGGGGTATTCCCACATGTAGCCGTAGCCGCCAAACAGCTGCACGCATTCGTCCATCACCTTGCACTGCAGGTCGGTCGACCAGTACTTGGCCATGCTGGCGGTTTCTGTGTCGAGCTGGTCGCGCACGATCAACTCGCAGCATTTGTCCACAAAAACGCGGGCCACCTGCACCTGGGTCTGCAGTTCCGCCAGGGTGTGGCGGGTGTTCTGGAACGACGCCACGGCTTGCCCGAAGACTTTGCGCTGCTTGACGTAGTCCACCGTCCAGTCGATGGCGGCCTGCGCGGCCGCCACGGCGGTGATGGCGATCTGCAGGCGCTCCCACGGTAGCTGCTCCATCAGGCAGATGAAGCCACGCCCTTCCATGGCGGGGCCGCCCAGCAAGTTGTCCAACGACACCTGCACGTCGTTGAAGAACAGCTCGGACGTGTCCTGCGCCTTCATTCCCATCTTCTTGAGGCGCTGGCCTTTTTCAAAACCGGGCATGCCGCGCTCCACCAGCAGCAGGCTGGTGCCCTTGGCGCCCGCAGCCGGATCGGTTTTGGCGACCACGATCACCAGGTCGGCATGCCAGCCGTTGGTGATGAAGGTCTTGCTGCCGTTCAGCACATAGTGTGACCCGTCCGCACTCTTGATGGCCGTGGTCTTGATGCCCTGCAGGTCGCTGCCCGCAGCCGGCTCGCTCATGGCGATGGCGCCCACCACGGCGCCGCTGGCCATTTGCGGCAGGTACTTGCGCTTTTGTTCCTCGGTGCCGTAGTGCAGGATGTACGGCGCCACGATCTCGCTGTGCAGACCAAAGCCGATGCCGGTGGTGCCTGCGCGCGCCAGCTCTTCCATCTGCGCCACCGAATACAGCTTGTCGGCCCCGGCGCCGCCGTATTCCTCGGGCAGGCTCATGCACAGAAATCCGTTGGCGCCCGCCTGGCTCCACACCTCGCGCGCCACATAGCCCTGGTCTTCCCAGTCGGCGTGGTGGGGCGTCACTTCCTTGTCGATGAAGCGGCGGAAGCTGTCGGCAAAGGCCAGGTGGTCGGGCTGGAAGAGAGTGCGTTCGATCATGGTGGGGCAACCAGGTTATTTATGCAAAGTTACTGCTTGGTTAAATTCTGCCACCGACTGAGTCCGGATGCACCCCCTGAAACGCAAAAGCCGCCCGAAGGCGGCTTGAAGGAGGCGGGTCAGGCGCTCATGGCTTGACGTAGTCGGACACCACCTTCCACTTGCCATCGGTGATCTGCGACAGGCGAGAAAGATCGCTGCCCAGGCGCTTTTGTGGGCCAAAGGTGCCCTCGGCGCTGCCGAACATGTCGGGCGGAATCACCATGGTGTCCATGGCCTTGATGAAGCTGTCGGTGCTCAGGTTGGGACCTGCCTTCTGGGCTGCCTTGATGAAGGCGTCGATGGCGTTGTAGCCGTAGACCGAGAACACGGTGGGGTCTTCGTTGAACTTGGTCTTGTACTTGTTGGCCCAGAAACGGATGGGCTGGCTGGCTTCATCCAGGTAGGGGTGTTGCACCGTCATGGTGGCGTACAGCCCATCCATGGGCTTGCCGCCCAGCTTGTGGATGAGGTCGGTGTAGGCGGCGCTGGAGCCCAGGAAGGTGGGGTTGAAGCCCGTTTTGCGCGCCTCGCCAATCGTGCCGATGGTCTCGCGGATGATGGTGCCCAGGATCACGAAGTCGCATTCGGACGACTTCATCTTGGCGACCTGTGAAGAGAAGTCGGTGGCGCCGCGCTTGTACGAGGTCTTCTCGGTGAAGTCCATGCCCATGGACTTGAGTGCCGCCTCGCCCCCGCGCATCACCTCCAGGCCAAACTCATCGTCCTGGTAGATGGTGCAGATCTTCTTGGCGCCTTTTTCCTTGATGAGCTTGGGGGCTGCCAGGCGGATCTGGTCGTAGTAAGTAGCGGCAAACGAATACTTGAGCTTGTGGAAGGGCTCGTACATTTCCCGAGCGGCCGTCACCGGGAAGAAGTTGATGACGTTCTTGCTGAACTGCACGGGCATGGCGGCCAGGTTTTGCGCCGTGCCGATGTGCGCCACCATCATGAAGATCTTGTCCTGGTTCACGAGCTTTTGCGCGGCCAGCACGGCTTTCTTGGGGTCGTAGCCCGAGTCTTCCACCTTCAGGTCGAGCTTGCGGCCGTTCACGCCGCCTTGCTCGTTGGCCTCGTCCACGCGCAGCATCATGCCCAGCCGCACCTGCTTGCCAAAGCCCGCCAGCGGGCCGGACAGATCCTGGATGGAACCCAGCGTGATGGTGTCCTTGCTCACGCCCTGGCTGGGCTGCGCCTGTGCAGCACCTCCGGCCATGGCCACGATGGCCAGCGCGGCAATGTGATGAAACTTCATGGCACGTCTCCTTTGGTTGGATCGAACTCGGTTGCTCGTTATAGAACGATGCCCGGGGTGGGGCACCAGCACTTTCCCTATCCTGATGGGCGTGCCCTGCGGTTGCGTGACGTGCGCACCTACCGGTACATCGCCTCAATCTGCGGTGCGTACTTCTGCTGCACCAGCTTGCGCTTGAGCTTCATGGTGGGTGTCAGCTCTTCGTCCTCGGCCGTGAGCTGTGTGTCGAGCAGGAAGAACTTCTTGATCTGCTCCACGCGGGCGAACTTGGCGTTCACGCGGTCGATTTCGCCCTGGATCAGCTCCTGCACCTCGCGCGTGCGGGTCAGACTGGCGTAGTTGGAGAACGGCACGTCGTTGTCCTGTGCGTACTTCTCCACGTTCTCCTGGTCGATCATGATGATCACCGTGAGGTAGGGCAGCTTGTCGCCAATCACCACCGCGTCGGTGATGTACGGGCTGAACTTGAGTTCATTCTCCAGCTCGCTCGGCGTGATGTTCTTGCCGCCCGCCGTGATGATGATGTCCTTCATGCGGTCGGTGATGCGAAGGTAGCCGTCGGCGTCGATGGCGCCCACATCGCCCGTGTGCAGCCAGCCTTCGGGGTCGATGGTTTCAGCGGTTTTCTCGGGCTGGTTGAGATAGCCCTTGAACACATTGGGGCCACGCACCAGGATTTCGCCCGTGGCGGGGTCGATGCGCACCTCGTTGTAGCTGGCCGCGGGGCCGATGGAGCCGGGTTTGATGCGGCTGGCAGGCACACCGGTGGAGGCGCCGCAGGTCTCGGTCATGCCCCACACCTCCAGCATGGGCACACCCAGCGCCAGGTACCACTTCACCAGATCGGGCGAAATGGGCGCTGCGCCTGTGACCAGAAAGCGCGCACGGTGGATGCCGATGAGCTTGCGCACATTGTTGAGTGCCAGAAAGCGCGCCAGCATGAACTGCGCCTTCAGCAAACCGCCCACCGGCTGTCCGGCCAGCACCCGATCTGCTATGCGGGTGCCCACGCCAATCGACCAGGCATAGGCCGCTTGCTGCATGCGTGTGGATTCCTTGAGCGCGATCATCACGCCCGAATAGAACTTCTCCCACACCCGGGGTACGGCGGTGAACACCGTGGGCGCGATCTCTCGCACGTTCTCGGGCACGGTGTCGGGGTTCTCCACAAAGTTCAGGCGCGCGCCGGTATAGAGCGAGAAGTATTCACCCCCCATGCGCTCGGCGATGTGGCACAGCGGCAGAAAACACATGGTCTCGTCGGCCTCGCTGCGCGAGATCAGCGTGTTGTAGCCGCGCACGGTGTAGGTGAGCGCGGCGTGCGTGTGCATGGCACCCTTCGGCTTGCCTGTGGTGCCCGAGGTGTACACCAGGATGGCCAGGTCTTCGGGTCGGCAGGCCTTGACGCGCTGCATCAGCGCGTCGGGGTGTTGTGTATTCCAGGCCCTGCCCAGCTCGCGCAGGCCCGCAAGGCTCAGCACATCGGGGTCGTTCAGGCTGCGCAGGCCTTCCATGTCGAACACCACCACCTTGCGCAGCAGGGGCAGGCTGCTGCGCACTTCCAAGGCCTTGTCGAGCTGTTCATCGTCTTCCACAAACAGCACGGTGGTGCGAGAGTCTTCGCTCAGGTAGTGCACCTGCGCCGCCGCGTCAGTGGGGTAAATGCCATTGGCTACGCCGCCGCAGCTCAGCACGGCCAGATCGGCCAGCACCCATTCAATGTTGGTGTTGGACAGGATGGATGCACATTCTCCGGGCGCAAAACCCAGCGACATCAGGCCGCCCGCAATCTCCCGCACGGCTTCGGCCGTCTGGTCCCAGGTCCAGCTCTTCCAGATGCCCAGCTCCTTCTGGCGCATCCACACGCGCGGGCCGCGCTCGGCCACGGCGTTCCAGAACATGGCGGCGATGGTGTCGCCCGCGAGCACGTCGGTGCCTGCGGGCTGGATGTGATTGAGGTCCCAGAGGTTAGACATTTGCGCTTATCTCCAGGTCTTCTTCTTCTTCCAGCGCCGCTCTCCGCGCACGCCGACATCTTTCATCCCAAGGTAGAACTCCTTGATGTCGTCCTTCTCGCGCAGGCGCTCGCAGCTGTCTTCCATCACGATGCGGCCGTTCTCCAGCACGTAGCCGTAGTCCGATGCGTTGAGCGCCATGTTGGCGTTCTGCTCCACCAGCAGGATGGTGGTGCCGCGCTCACGGTTGATGCGCACCACGATTTCGAAGATCTCCTTGGTGAGCTTGGGGGACAGGCCCAGGCTGGGCTCGTCGAGCAGGATGAGTTCGGGGTTGGCCATGAGCGCACGCGAGATGGCCAGCATCTGCTGTTGCCCACCCGAGAGCAGGCCGGCGTCCTGCGCGGCGCGCTCCTTCAGGATGGGGAAGTAGCCATACACCGTTTCGATGTCGCGGGCCACGGCGTCGGCATCGCTGCGCGTGTAGGCGCCCATGAGCAGGTTGTCACGCACCGAGAGCAGCGCAAACACCTCGCGCCCCTCGGGCACATGCATGAGGCCCCGGCGCACGATGGCCGCCGGATCGTTGGCGGTGATGTCGGCACCCTGGAATTCGATGGAGCCCTTGCGGGGGTCGATGATGCCGCTGATGGTTTTGAGGATCGTCGTCTTGCCCGCGCCGTTGCTGCCCAGCACGGCGGCGATCTCGCCGCGCCGCACCTGCAGGCTCACGCCGCGGATGGCCTTGATGGGGCCGTAGGCACTCTCCACGTTCTGCAGGCGCAGCAGGGGCTGGTCAGCGGCTGCAGCAACTGGTGTGCTGGTGGCGGCAAGTACGGCGCTCATTAGGAAACCTCCGTGCTGCGCACTGCGGTGCGAGCTTGCTTGGGGCGGCCCGGCGTGGCGCTCATGCCCGAACCCCCATGTGAGACCCCGCCGGGCGGCGCAGGTTGCTCACATCGTCGATGGTGCCCAGGTACGCTTCGATCACCCCGGGGTGCGACTGCACCTCGCGCGGCGTGCCCATGGCCACGACCTCGCCCTGGTTCATGGCCAGCACGCGGTCGGACACCTTGGAGACCAGCGACATGTCGTGCTCCACCATCAGCACGGTGATGCCCAGCTCGTGCTGGATGTCCTGTATCCAGAAGGCCATGTCGTCAGTCTCCTCCACGTTCAGGCCCGACGAGGGCTCGTCGAGCAGCAGCAACTGCGGCTCGGTGCACAGCGCGCGGGCCAGCTCCACCACCTTGCGCACGCCGTAGGGCAGGCCTGCCACCATGGTGTCGCGGTAGTGCTGCAAGTCGAGAAAATCGATGACCTGCTCGGCCTTCTCCCGGGCCTGAATTTCCCCTTCGCGCACCTTGCGCGTGAAGAACATCTCGGCCCACAGGCTGCTGTGTTGTCGGGTGTGGCGGCCGATCAGCAGGTTGTGCAGCACACTCGCGTGCTCGAAGAGTTCGATGTTCTGGAAGGTGCGTGCAATGCCCAGGCCCGCTACCTTGTGCGGCGGCTGGTCGGTCAGTGGCAGCAGAGCCCCGCCCGGGCCCGCATAGGCGATGGTGCCGGTGGTGGGCGTGTAGATGCGGCTGATGAGGTTGAACACCGTCGTCTTGCCCGCGCCGTTGGGGCCGATGAGGGTGAACACCTCGCCACGGCGCACGTCAAAGCTCACGTTGTTGACCGCGAGCACGCCGCCAAAGCGCACACTGAGGTTCTGGGCGCTGAGCAGGATTTCGTTTTTCATTTCAGCCGATCTGATTTTTGAAACGATTTCTGCCGCTTGAACAAGCCCTTGCGGTAGAACGGGAACATCTGCAGCCAGGTGCGCACCTTGAGCCAGCGGCCGTACAGGCCCATGGGCTCGAACAGCACAAACGCGATCAGCACGACGCCGTACACCACCGCCTGCAGGCCGGGTGACTGGCCGATGGAGTCCGGCAGCCAGTCCTTGCCCAGGGAGATGAGCTGTGGCATGGAGATCAGGAAAATTGCGCCCAGAAAGGCGCCATGCACCGAGCCCAGCCCGCCGATCACGATCATCAGCAGCAGGTCGATGGACTGCAGGATGTTGAACTGGTCGGGCGAGATGAACTGCAGCTTGTGCGCGTACAACGCACCGCCGACGCCTGCCAGTGCGGCCGATATGGAGAACGACAGCGTCTTGTAGCGCGCGAGGTGGATGCCCATGCTCTGTGCGGAGATCTCTGAATCACGGATGGCGACAAACGCGCGGCCCGTGGGCGAGCGCAGCAGGTTCAGGATGGCCAGCGTGCTGACCACCGCAATCACGAGGCACAAAAAGTAGAACGACTCCGTGGTCTCGAACGAGTAGCCCGCGATTTGTGGCGGTACCAGGTGCTTGCCGGAGTTGCCGCCGGTCACCGACTCCCAGCGCGCAAAAACTTCTTCCACAATGAACCCGAACGACAGCGTGGCCATGCCCAGGTAGATGCCCTTGACGCGCAATGCGGGCAGGCCCACCACCACACCCACAGCGGCCGACAGCCCCGCCGCGCAGGCCAGAGACAGCGCAAACGGCCAGCCCATTCCCGTGAGCACTGCCTGCGTATACGCCCCCACGCCCAGAAACGCTGCGTGCCCCAGCGAGAACAAGCCGGTGAAGCCCGCCAGCAGCATCAGCCCCAGGCCCACGATGGCGTAGATGAGCACAAAGGTGAGCTGCGCCAGCCAGTACTCCGGCGCCACCCAGGGCGCGGCGACCAGCGCCAGGCACAGCAGGCTGTACCAGAACACATGCCCGCCATGCTTGGCGAGGCGAATGTCTTGCTCGTACGAGGTCTTGAAGAGAAAGCGCATGGGTCAGACTTTCTTTCTCAGCTTCTCGCCGAACAGTCCGTTGGGTTTGACCATCAGCATGATGAGCACCACGATGTACGCCGCCGTGTCCTTGAAACCGTCGGGAAGGTAAAAGCCCGAGAGCGATTCGACGATGCCAATCACCAGCCCACCGACGATGGCGCCCGGCAGGCTGCCAAAGCCGCCCACCACAGCGGCCGGGAAGGCCTTGAGGCCGATCAGCCCCATGTTGGCGTGCACGAAGGTAATGGGAGCCAGCAGCAGGCCTGCCACCGCCGCCACAGCGGCGGCCAGGCCCCAGGCCAGGCCGTTGAGCCGCTGCACCGGAATGCCCATGTAGTAGGCGGCCAGCTGGTTCTGCGACGACGCCTGCATGGCAATGCCGAGCTTGCTGTAGCGGAACATGGCAAACAGCAGCACACACAACACGCCCGTGGCGCCGATCACTACCAGCTGTTCGGCGTTGAGCACCAGCGCACCGAGGCGAAACGACAGGTCCTTGTAGGGCACGGGCAGCGTGTGCGTCTCGGTGCCGATGTTGGGGATCATGGTCACCAGCCCACGCAGCACGTAGCCGATGCCGATGGTGAGCATGACGATGGAGAAGGCGGGCTGGCCCAGGATGGGACGGATCACGGCGCGCTCCAGCACCACGCCAAAGCAGCCCATGGCCAGGATGCTGGCGAGCACGGCCACCCAGAAGGGAAAGCCCAGCACCGTCATGAGTGCCAGCCCGCAGAAGGCGCCGAGCATCATGAGTTCGCCCTGGGCGAAGCTCACGGTCTCCGTGGCCTTGTAGATGAGCACGAAGCCCAGCGCGATCAGGCCGTAGATGCACCCCTGGGAGACACCGCTGATCAACAGTTGCACAAATTGCACACTGGCTCTCCAGAATAAGTGATACGCAAAGCGGGTAAGGGCGGGGCGTATGCCTTGTGGGCATGTGCCAGGTGCATCGTTGCTTGCGCAGGTCCTGCAGATTATTTTTACAAAGCGATTGCTTTGCATAAATAATGGTGCACGCGTGCTGTGCATACCGCACTCGGGGCTAACCCTGATGGGGTGGGCGAGCGGGTAGCGGCGGATATTGACGCAGCGCTGCACCCTGCGCAATAGGAGTAACGTCGGGTGGGTGAACAGGTTCTGAGCACCGGACCACAGGAGAGCCGCATGTCCGTAGAGGTTGAAACGCAAGGCGGTGTCACGCTGGTGACATTGCGCCGGCCTGATGTGCGCAACGCGGTGGACGCCCACACCGCCCGCGCGCTGCATGCGGCCTTTCTGGCCTTTGAGCGCGATGAAAGCGCCAATGTGGCGGTGTTCCAGGGCGCTGGCGGGCATTTTTGTGCGGGCTGGGATCTGCAGTCGGGCGCGCGTCTGCTGGCCGACGGCGTCACGCCCGAGGCGCTGGCAGAGACGCTGGACTTCACGGCCGATGCGGTCCACCCGCCGGGGCCCATGGGGCCGAGTCGCCTGCATCTGTCCAAGCCGGTGATCGCAGCGATCGAAGGCGCCGCTGTGGCCGGCGGCATGGAGCTGGCACTGTGGTGCGACCTGCGCGTGATGGCGGAGGACGCCTACATGGGCGTGTTCTGCCGTCGTTTTGGCGTGCCGCTGATCGATGGTGGCACCGTGCGCCTGCCGCGCCTTGTCGGGCTGTCGCACGCGCTCGACCTGATCCTGACCGGGCGCAAGGTGGAATCTGCCGAAGCCCTGCGCATGGGGCTGTGCAACCGCGTGGTGCCTGCCGGGCAGGCGCTGGAGGCCGCCCTGGCCCTGGCACATCAGTTGGCCGCCTTCCCGCAGGCCACCCTGCGTGCAGACCGCGCCAGCGCGCTGGCCGCCGAGGGCTTGCCTTTGCAGCAGGCCTTGCTGCAGGAGTGGGCGGGTGGCCGCGAATGCCTGGCCGACGCGCTGCGTGGCGCCTCGCGGTTTGCGGCTGGGCAGGGACGCCACGGCCAGTTTTAAGTCAAAATGCCTCCAGGTGCCGGTGTATCAAGCGCCAGCAGCTATAAAAACAGGAGTCATCGGACCGGTGGGCGCAGCGCGCTGCAGGTCCGTACACAGCACACCATGAGCAAAACCATTTCCCCCCAGCCCCAGGCTTTCGAGCCCGAGTTCATCGCCGGGCTCAAGTCCATCTTTGAAGAAAAGATCGTGTTCAACCAGGTCCTGGGGCTCAAGGTCACCGCCCTGGCGCCTGACGGCGTGGTGGGACGCATTGACATGAAGCCCGACCTGGTGGGTCACTACGCCTACAACCGCATCCACGGTGGCGTGATCAGTGCGGGGCTCGACGCCATGGGCGGCCTGGCCGTGATGGCTGCGATTGGCGCCAAGCACCTGGACGAGCCGCCCGAGCAGCGCCTGCACCGCTTTGCCAAGCTGGGCACCATCGACCTGCGCATCGACTACCTGCGCCCGGGCATTGGCAGCCACTTTGAGCTGCGCGCGCAGGTGTTGCGGCTGGGCTCGCGTGTCGCCACGACACGCATGGAGTTTCTGGGGCCGGACGGGCAGATCATGTCGGCGGGGGCTGCGGCGTACATCGTTTCTTGATCCGGGCGTGCTGCCGTGCGCGGTATGTGTGATCCCGCAAGCCTTGCAAGCGCATGCTACGAGAGAACCGTTTGGTTACCGTTCTTGCGTAACGAAGGCATCTTTCCAGGGGTACGAAACCTACGATGACTCTCTTTTCAAGGAGATCTGATGGCCGTGCAAAACCCTTTCTTTGGCAAGCGTGAACCCGAGTCGTTCCAACCCCGCAGCAGCACCACCTCAGGCTCCGTATTGGGCGGCACGGCGGCCAGCAGCGCCGCACCTGCGCAGCCGGTGCCTGCTCCGGCTGCCCCCAAGTCGGCCAGTGCCAGCGACAGCTCGGGCAGCAAGCTCACGGTGGGCCCGAACATCAAGCTCAAGGGCGTGGAGATCACCGACTGCGACACGCTCGTGGTCGAAGGCACGGTCGAGGCCACGATGGATTCGCGCGTGATCCAGATCTCGGAGCACGGCGCCTTCAAGGGCTCGGCTGAGATCGACATTGCCGAGATCCACGGCGAGTTCAACGGCACGCTCACCGTGCGGCAAAAGCTGGTGATCTACAGCACCGGCAAGGTCAACGGCAAGATCCGCTACGGCAAGCTGGTGGTGGAAGAGGGTGGACAGCTGGCGGGAGAGATCGAGGCCGGTTTTTCCGCATCGTCGTCCAGCAGCACACAGCGGGCAGCAGCCCCCTTGAGGGCTGAGCCAGCCGCGCTGGCCGCCTGATCTGCACTCACAACCGCGTCCCGATAGGCGCGGTCCGTCCGTTCGATTCCGTTCGGTGGCTCACGCAGGCGCGTTGTGCTTGGGCACCGGGCGCGGCCTGCCCTGGTGGTCGATGGCTACATAGGTCAGGCGCGCCTCCGTCACTTTCACATACTGCCCCTGGGCAGAAAAACGCTCGGCATACACCTCCACCTCCACGGTGACCGAGGTGTTGCCGACGCGCGTGATGGCCGAGAAGAACGACAGGATGTCGCCCACGCGCACGGGCTGCTTGAAGATGAATTCATTGACCGCCACCGTGGCCATGCGGCCCTGGATGTAACGCGCGGGCAGCACGGAGCCCGCCAGGTCGACCTGCGCCATCACCCATCCGCCAAAGATGTCGCCATTGCCGTTGGTGTCGGCGGGCATGGGGATGACCTTGAGCACCAGCTCCTTGTCGGTGGGCAATGCGGCGGGTGGTGGGCTGAAAACGGCAGACATGGGCACAATCTCGGTTGGGGCTGAGCCAATCCTTGGGGAAACCGGTGGTTTCACAAGGCCTCGCGCCCTGAAAAAGCCACCTGGGCATCAGCCAGGTCGGTAAAAACAACAAACGGAATTGTCCCCCATGCGCCACCACGGCGAAACCTCCCCCCCTGCCGCCGCCAACGCGCCCGGTGCCACCGCCAGTGGCACGGCCGCCAGTCCCGCACCGGTCCAGTCGGACTGGGTCACCCTGCACCGATTGCTGCCCTACCTGTGGCAATACAAATGGCGCGTGATAGCCGCCATCGTCTTCATGGTGGGCGCCAAGTTCGCCAACGTGGGCGTGCCCATCCTGCTCAAGACGCTGGTCGATGCCATGAGCCTGAAGCCGGGCGACCCCGCCGCGCTGCTGGTGGTGCCGGTGGGGCTGCTGGTGGCCTACGGCGCGCTGCGGCTGTCCACCTCGCTGTTCACCGAGCTGCGCGAGCTGGTGTTTGCCAAGGCCACGCAGGGCGCAGCGCGCTCGATTGCGCTGCAGACCTTTGAGCACCTGCACGCCCTGAGCCTGCGGTTTCACCTGGAGCGCCAGACGGGTGGCATGACGCGTGACATCGAGCGCGGTGTGCGCGGCATCGAGTCGCTGATCTCGTTCACCCTGTTCAACGTGGTTGCCACCCTGGTCGAGGTGGTGCTGGTGCTGTCGGTGCTGGCCATCAAGTTCGACGCCTGGTTTGCGTGGATCACGCTGGCGGCGCTGGCGCTGTACATCCTCTTCACGGTGCTGGTGACCGAGTGGCGCACCCAGTTCCGCCGCGAGGCCAACGAGTTCGACTCGGCCGCGCATTCCAAGGCCGTGGATTCGCTGCTCAACTACGAGACGGTGAAGTATTTCAACAACGAAGGCTTCGAGGCCCGCCGCTACGACGAAAGCCTGGAGCGCCTGCGCCGCGCGCGGCTGAAAAGCCAGACCACGCTGTCGCTGCTCAACACCGGCCAGCAGCTCATCATTGCCGTGGGCCTGGTGGCCATGCTCTGGCGCGCAACGCAGGGCGTGGTCGATGGCCGCATGACGCTGGGCGACCTGGTCATGGTCAATGCCTTCATGATCCAGCTGTACATCCCGCTCAACTTCCTGGGCGTGATCTACCGCGAGATCAAGCAGAGCCTGACCGACCTGGACAAGATGTTCACGCTGATGGACAAGGAGCGCGAGGTGGCCGACGCCCCTGGCGCCCAGCCGCTGGCGGGGCTGGACCAGCCCACCGTGCGTTTCGAGGACGTGGTGTTTGCCTATGACGCCAAGGGCGGGCGCACCATCTTGCAAGGCGTCAGCTTCGAGATCCCGGCGGGCAAGACGGTGGCGGTGGTGGGGCCCTCGGGCTCGGGCAAGAGCACGCTGGCGCGGCTGCTGTTCCGCTTCTACGACATCCAGCGAGGCCGCATCACGATTGCGGGACAGGAGATCCGCAGCGTGACGCAGGGCAGCGTGCGCCAGGCGATTGGCATCGTGCCGCAAGACACCGTGCTGTTCAACGACACCGTGGCCTACAACATCGCCTATGGCCGCCCTGGCGCCACGCAGGACGAGATCGAATCCGCCGCCCGCGCCGCGCGCATCCACGACTTCATTGCCAGCACACCCAAGGGCTACGCGACCATGGTCGGCGAGCGGGGGCTCAAGCTTTCGGGCGGTGAAAAGCAGCGCGTGGCGATTGCCCGCACCTTGCTCAAGAACCCGCCCATCCTGATCTTTGACGAGGCCACCAGCGCGCTGGACTCCGCCAACGAGCGCGCCATCCAGGCCGAGCTGCAGGGTGTGGCGCAGAACAAGACCACGCTGGTGATTGCCCACCGCCTGTCCACGGTGGTGGACGCGCACGAGATCCTGGTCATGGACGCGGGCCGCATCATCGAGCGCGGCACGCACGCGCAGCTCCTGGCCCTCGGCGGCCGCTACGCCAGCATGTGGTCGCTCCAGCAAAGCGATGCTGCCGCCTGAGCGGCATCCCTCTCTCTTTTATTTGTTTCGCGATTTGTCATCCATGAAGCCCGTCCTTCTTGCCCTCATGTTTTTGTCTGAAGAGCACATCGCGCAGATGGCCCAGACCTTTGAAGTGATCTACGCCCCCGATGCACCGCAGGCCGCCACCGCCATCGCGCAGCACGGCAGCCGCGTGCGTGTGGTGCTCACCATTGGTGCGGTGGGCCTGAGCCCGGCGCAGATCGATGCGCTGCCCGCGCTCACACTCATCTGCGCGCTGGGCGCAGGCTACGAGAACGTGGCGGTGGCCCATGCCAAGGCGCGCGGCATTGTGGTGGCCACCGGTGCAGGCACCAACGACGACTGCGTGGCCGACCACACCTGGGGCCTGCTGATCGCGGCGCAGCGCCGCATCCTGCCGCTGGACAAGGCCACCCGCGCCGGCATCTGGCGCACGGCCTTGCCGCTGCCGCCCAACGTGTCGCACAAGCGGCTGGGCATCATCGGCCTGGGGACCATCGGCAAGAAGATTGCCCAGCGCGCGCTGGGCTTCGAGATCGAGGTGGGCTACCACAACCGCAGTGCACGCACCGATGTGCCTTACCGCTACTTTGCCGATGTCACCGCGCTGGCCGAATGGGCGGACTTTCTCGTGGTCGCCACGCCGGGCGGCGCGGGCACCAGGCACCTGGTCAACGCAGACGTGCTGACGGCGCTCGGCGCGCGGGGCGTGGTGGTCAACATCGCACGCGGCAGCGTGATCGACACCACCGCCCTGGCCGCAGCGCTGCGCGACGGCCGCATTGCCGCCGCAGGGCTGGATGTGTACGAGAGCGAGCCCGCCCCCCCGGCCGAGCTGCTGGACCTGGACAACGTGGTGCTCACGCCCCATGTGGCGGGCTGGTCGCCCGAAGCCGTGCAGGCCTCGGTGGACCGGTTCATGGAGAACGCCCGGCGCCATCTGGCGGGTGAGGCGCCGGTCACGCCGGTGTGACCGGTTTGGGGCCGTGCAGGTCGATAGCGCTAGTGGAATATGCTCTGTTAGCTATTGAATCAGGAGCAATGGAATGTCTGTCGATTTGACGGAGCTGCAGACCCGGTTGCGCGCGTTTGCGGCGGAGCGGCAGTGGCAGCCGTTCCACACCCCCAAGAACCTGGCGATGGCGCTGATGGTCGAGGCGGCCGAGCTGGCCGAGATCTTTCAGTGGATGACGCCGGAACAGTCGCTCGCCGTGCGTGAGGACCCAGCGCTGAAGGAGCCCATTGCCGATGAGGTGGCCGATGTGCTGCTGTACCTGCTGCAACTGGCGGACCACGCGGGCGTGGACCTGGCCGAGGCGGTGGAGCACAAGCTGCGCAAAAACGCGGTCAAGCATCCGGTTTCCGATGATTCGAAGTGAAAGTGGCGGGTAGCGCTAGTGCAATATGCTTGTATTGCTATCAAATTAATAGTTTCATGGCGGATGCGGCACCAGGGCCCGTCTTCCGGTCTACCCAGCAAAAAGCCCCGCCATGGCGGGGCTTTGGCAAACACCGGGCAACTGTCGCGCACCGGTGACGGACGGGCCCACTCAAGGGTCACTTCTTGCGTGCAGCAATGGCCTTCTCGGCAGAGCCCACCAGGTCGGCGCCGATCTGGCCCTTCCACTTTTCGTACACGGGGCGCGTGGCCTTCACGAAGGCTTCGCGCTCGGCGGCTGACAGCTGCGTGACGGTCACGCCGTTGGCAGCAATTTCCTTGAGCAGGGGCTTGTCGGCCTCGACCATGCCCTTGCGGGCGATGGCGATTTCTTCCTTGCCGGCGTCGATGGCGGCCTGCTTCACGATCTCGCGGTCGGCGGGCGTCCAGCTGTTCCAGATGTCCTTGTTCACCACGAACACCAGCGGGTCGTTCACGTAGCCCCACATGGTGATGTGCTTCTGGGCCACGGTGTGCAGCTTGGCGGCCTGGTACACGGCGATGGGGTTCTCCTGGCCGTCCACGGCGCCGCTGGCGAAGGCGGGCTGCGCGTCGGCCCAGCTCATCTGTGTGGGGTTGGCGCCCAGTGCGGTGAAGGTGTCCAGGAACAGGGGCGAGCCCACCACGCGGATCTTCAGGCCCTTGAGGTCGGCGGGGCTCTTGATGGCCAGCTTGGAGTTGGAGATTTCGCGGTAGCCGTTTTCACCCCAGGCCAGGGGCACGACGCCGGCCTTGTCCAGCGTGGCGAAGATCTGCTTGCCCACATCGCCCTGCGTCACTGCATCGACGGCGGCGTAGTCAGGGAACAGGAAGGGCAGCGAGAACAGGTTGAGTGCCTTGACCTGGGGCGACCAGTTGATGGTGGAGCCCACGGCCATGTCGATCACGCCCTGGCGCAGCGCGCTGAACTCGCGCGTCTGGTCGCCCTGGATCAGCGACACCCCGGGGTACAGCTTGATGTTGATGCGGCCGTTGGTGCGCTCGCGCACCTTGTTGGCCCACAGCTCACCGCCCTTACCCCAGGGGAAGGCCGTGCCCAGCACCAGCGACATGCGGTACTCGCTCTTGTACGCGGTCTGCGCGATGGCGGCTGGGGCGGTGAACGCCAGGGCGGCGGCAGCGGCCACGGCGGAAGTGAGGAAGGTGCGCAGTTTCATTGTGTCAGTCTCCTGGTTAGAAATTCGTCGGCAAGGGGTCAGTAGCCCAGTTTGGCGGGCAGCCACAGGGCCAGTTGCGGGAAGGCGATCACGGCCACCATCACAAGGAACATGGCGAACAGCATCCAGCCCACCCAGCGCACGGTCGATTCCATGCGCACACCGGCAATGCGGCAAGACACCATCAGGTTCACGGCCAGTGGCGGGGTGAACTGGCCCAGGGCTACCTTGAGCGTGAGGATGACGCCAAACCAAACCGGGTCCCACTTGTAGTGCTGCATGATGGGCAAGAGCAGCGGCACAAAGATCAGGAAGATCGAGATGCCGTCAAGGAACATGCCCACCGTGATCAGCAGCACGATGAGCAGCGCCAGCACGCCGTACTCGCCCAGGCCCGAGTTCACGATGGCGTTGGCCACCGGGTCGATCACGCCCAGCGTGGACAGCGAATACGCAAAGATGCCCGCGAGCGACACCACGATGAGGATCACCGCCGACAGCTCGCCCGATTCGCGCAAGATGGGGAACAGGTCGCGCACAGAAATCGTGCGGTGGATCACCATGCCCACAAAGAGGCCATAGAACACCGCGACCACGGCGGCTTCCGTCGGCGTGAACCAACCGGCCCGCATGCCGCCCAGGATCAGCACCGGCGCGGCCAGGCCCCAGGTGGCCTCGCGCAGGCTCTTCCAGAATGGGGGGCGGGGCATGGTGGCTTCGAGTGCGCCCATCTTGTGCTTGCGCGCCATCCACACGGCGGGCACGATGAGCGCCACGCCTGCCAGGATGCCGGGGATCATTCCGGCCGCAAACAGCGCGGGCACCGAGGCGCCCGGCACCAGCACCGAGTAGATGATGAACGCGACCGATGGCGGGATCAGGATGTCCGTGGCCGCGGCGGCCCCCACCACGCTGGCCGAGAACGAGGGCGGGTAGCCCGCGCGCGACATGGCCGCGATCATCACCCCGCCCACAGCGGCGGCATTGGCCGGGCCCGAGCCCGAGATGCCGCCCAGGAACATGGCCACCGCAATGGCCACCAGCGGCAGCATGCCCGGGCCACGCCCGACGATGGCCACGGCGAAGTTCACGAGGCGCAGCGCCACGCCCGAGCGGTCGAAGATGGAGCCCACCAGCACGAACATCGGAATGGCCAGCAGCGGGTATTTGCCCAGCCCGGCGTAGAAGTTCTGCGGCACGGCCAGCAGGCCGAACCACTGGCTGTCGGCATTGGCCAGCGCGATGGCGGCGGCTCCGGCCAGGCCCAGCGCGGCACCAATCGGCACGCCCACAAACATCAGGCCCAGAAAGGCCACAAACAGCAGCGTGGCGATCATGGTTGCGCATCCTTGTGCGCCGGGGCGGCATCGCTGACCGCGCCGCGGCTGCGGCGGATGAACAGCCCGATGGCGCGTGCCGTGATGAGCGCAGAGAACACGGGCAGCCAGATCGAATACCACCACTGCGGCACGCCGATGCCGGGGGAGGTTTCGCCAAAGCTGTAGTCGTCCCACACCACGCGCACGCTCAGGACGGCGATGACGCCAAACAGCAGGGCCACGGTGGCCGCGCCCAGCATGGACAGGCGCTTGCTGCGCAGGGCAGAGCCGCCCTCGGCAAAGTACTCGATGCGGATGTGCTGGTCACGTGCCACGGCGGCCGAGCCTGCGATGAGCGCCAGCGCGATCATCAGGAACACCGAGATTTCTTCTGTCCAGGCGAACGAGGAGTTGGTGAAGTAACGCACCAGCACGTTGGCAAATGTGATGAGTGCGAGGGCCGCCATGACGATGACGGTGAGCCAGTCTTCAAGGCGCAGCGAGCGGGGCTCGGCCTCGGGACTCGCGGCGCCGGGCAGTGCGTCGGTCGCAGGCCCTTGGGGGGAGGAGGAGGACATGGGGCAGGGGAAGGAGGAGAACAAACACGGGAGCATGCGGGTCGCCCTGCCCGGCAGTGTTGTGCACCAGGGGCCTCGACGCGGAGCGCTGTAGGCGCCGCTTTCTATTATGCGATGGGTTGCTATGCATGCACACCATTGGTGCGCCGCGTCAGCACTGTGTAAACCCTCATGCCAGCGGCCAGCACGGTGTAGCCCGCGCGCGGATAATGCACCGATGGAAACCAAGTGGCTTGAAGATTTCGTCAGTCTTGCGGAAACCCGCAGCTTCAGCCGGTCAGCGCAGCTGCGGCATGTGACCCAGCCAGCGTTCTCGCGGCGCATCCAGGCGCTGGAGGCCTGGGCCGGCACCGACCTGGTGGACCGCAGCTCCTACCCCACCCGGCTGACCCCGGCCGGCAAGACCCTGTACGACCAGGCCCTGGAAATGCTCCAGTCGCTGCAGAACACGCGTGCCATGCTGCGCGCGCACACCAGCGCAGGCAAGGACATGATCGAGTTCGCCGTGCCCCACACGCTGGCGTTCACGTTCTTCCCGGCCTGGGTGTCCAGCCTGCACGACAAGTTCGGCCCGTTCAAGAGCCGCCTGATTGCGCTGAATGTGCACGACGCGGTGATGCGCCTGGTCGAAGGCGGGTGCGACTTGCTGATCGCCTACCACCACCCCTCGCAGCCCTTTCAGCTCGATGCCGATCGGTATGAGATGGTCAGCCTGGGTCAGGAAGTGTTGTCGCCCTACAGCAAGGCCGACGCCGATGGCCAGCCCGTGCACCGCCTGCCCGGCCGCGCAGGCCAGCCGCTGCCCTACCTGGGCTATGCGCCCGGCGCCTACCTGGGGCGGGTGACCGAACTCATCCTCAAACAATCGCAGACGCCCATTCACCTGGAGCGCGTGTACGAGACCGATATGGCCGAAGGTCTCAAGGCCATGGCGCTGGAAGGGCATGGTGTGGCCTTCTTGCCCCACAGCGCCGTGAAGAAGGAGCTGCGCTCGCGCCGCCTGGTCAGCGCCGCGCCCCCCGACACCGAAGGCCTGCAGATGACCATGGATGTGCGTGCCTACCGCGAAAAGCCCAATGGCAAGGACACCCCCAAAGGCACGGCGCAGGCGCTGTGGACCTACCTGCAGGCCCAAGCGGCCTCATGCTAAGGGTAAATACGGACATAAACACTTTGCATAGTTGTGCGCGCAAACGGCATTGGAATTTCACCGTAACGACACGTACAGTCTGCGCCATCGCCGGATCGGTGGATAGCAGCGTGTGCCTTGGCAGGGCCCCACGGTGGCACGAAGATTGCAAACCCGGTTCATTCCTTCACAGAGGCATCGTATGAAAGTTCAGCATTGGGGATTGGCCTGGGGCCTCGCAGCACTGTGCTGTGCGGTCGGTGCGTCTGCGCAGGCCAGCGTGCTGGAGCGCGTGGCTGGCGGTGGCAAGCTGGTCATTGCCTACCGTGAATCCTCGGTGCCTTTCTCGTACATCGACAGCCAGTCGGGCAAGCCCGTGGGCTACGCGCTGGACCTGTGCCTGCGCATGGCCGAGCTGGTGCGCAAGAAGACCGGCAAGAAGGACATGGAGATCGAGCTGGTGCCTGTCACGCCGGCCAACCGCATCGCCATGATCGAGCAGGGCAAGGCCGACATGGAGTGTGGCTCCACCACCAACAACGCCGAGCGGCGCCAGAAGGTGGCCTTCACCATCCCCCACTTCATCACCGGCGCGCGGCTGCTGGTCAAGTCCTCCAGCACCATCGACAGGGTGGAGGATCTCAACGGCAAGAAGCTGGTGTCCACCAAGGGCACGACGCCCCTGAAGGCAGCCGACCAGGCCAACCGCGAGCGCCTGATGGGCATCACCATCGTCGAGGCACCCGACCATGCCAAGGCGGTCGAGATGGTCGAGAAGGGTGAGGCCGATGCGTTTGTGATGGACGACGTGCTGCTGTACGGCCTGGCGGCCGGGCGGCCCGACCCCAAGGCGCTTAAGGTGGTGGGCCGCTTCATGACCACCGAGCCACTGGCCATCATGCTGCCCAAGAACGACCCTGAGTTCAAAAAGCTGGTGGACGAGGAAATGCGCCGCCTGATTACCAGCCGCGAGATTTACCCGATTTACGACAAGTGGTTCAACAAGGCCATTCCACCCAACAACACCGTGCTGAGCCTGCCGGTCAGTTACTTGTTGCGCGACTTCTGGAAATACCCTACCGACCAGGTCCCGTTCTGACTAATATCCCTGGTTGCGTGCTACCCCTTTTTGGAGTGCGGTCCTGACCGGTTACCCCCGGCTGGCCCCTGTCTCTAAAATCCCCCCCTTTTTCGTTTTCAACACAAGGAGATCCCTATGAAGAAACATTTGCTCGCGGTTGCCGTGACCGCCTTGGCTGCAGGCAGCGTATTTGCCCAGGCCAATGACACTCTGGCCAAGATCAAGGCCTCCGGCAGCGTGACGCTGGGCGTGCGCGAGTCTTCGGGTCTTTCGTACACGCTGGGCAACGGCAAGTACGTGGGTTTCCACACCGAAATGGGCGAGATCGTTCTGCACGACATCCAGAAGCAACTGGGCTTGCCCAAGCTGGATATCAAGTACCAGCCCGTGACCTCGCAAAACCGTATTCCGCTGGTGACCAACGGCACCGTGGACCTGGAGTGCGGCTCCACCACCAACAACGCCGCCCGCCAAAAGGACGTGGCGTTTGCCGTGACCACCTATGTGGAAGAAGTGCGCACCGTGGTGAAGGCCAACTCGGGCATCACCTCGATCAAGGACCTGAACGGCAAGACCGTGGCCACCACCACCGGCACGACCTCCGTGCAGACCCTGCGCAAGCACGAACGTGCTGGCGGCATCGACTTCAAGGAAGTGTTTGGCAAGGACCACGCCGACAGCTTCCTGATGCTGGAAACCGGCCGTGCTGACGCATTCGTGATGGACGGCTCCATCCTGGCTGCCAACGTCTCCAAGTCCAAAAACCCTGCCGATTACAAGATCGTGGGCGAAGTGCTGTCGGTGGAACCCATCGCCTGCATGCTGCGCAAGGACGACCCCGCGTTCAAGAAGGCTGTGGACGACTCCATCAAGCGCCAGATCGCCGACGGCTCGCTGGCCAAGCTGTACGACAAGTGGTTCATGCAACCGGTGCCACCGACCAACACCAAGATCGGCCTGCCGATGTCCGACGCTACCAAGGCAGCCTGGGCATCGCCTAACGACAAGCCCATGGAAGACTACGCCAAGAAGTAAGCTCTGCAACGCTTGTGCCCCTTCGGCCAGCTGGTTTGAAGGGGCTTTTTTGTTGGGTCGGCCCAGTGGGCCCCCCAGCGCAAAACCAAAAATTAAAGGGGTGCTCCTATGAGTTGGGATTGGCAGGTGTTCTGCCAGGACACCATGGACCGGGATGTGGTGCAGGGCTGCTTTGGCAAAGGCGGCGAGATCACCTACCTGGACTGGATGCTGTCGGCCTGGGGCTGGACGGTGTCCGTTTCGCTGCTGGCCTTGCTGCTGGCGCTTGTGTTGGGTTCATTCATCGGTACGCTGCGCACCTTGCAGGATCGCCCGATGATCGTTCGGCTGGGCAATGCCTGGGTCGAGCTGTTTCGCAATATTCCGCTGCTGGTGCAGATTTTCCTGTGGTACCACGTGCTGCCCAGCCTGTTCCCGGTGCTGCGGGGCGTGCCCGGTTTTGCGCTGGTGGTGCTGGCGCTGGGCTTTTTCACCTCGGCACGTATCGCCGAGCAGGTGCGTTCGGGCATCCAGGCCCTGCCACGCGGCCAGCGGTATGCCGGCATGGCCATGGGTTTCACCACCTTCCAGACCTACCGCTATGTGCTGCTGCCCATGGCGTTTCGCATCATCATTCCGCCGCTGACCAGCGAGACGATGAACATCTTCAAGAACTCGTCCGTGGCGTTTGCCGTGTCGGTGGCCGAACTCACCATGTTCGCCATGCAGGCGCAGGAAGAAACCTCGCGCGGCATCGAGGTCTATCTGGCGGTGACCACGCTGTACATCATCTCGGCGTTTGCGATCAACCGCATCATGGCCTTCATTGAAAAGCGTGCACGCATCCCTGGCATGGTCGTGAGTGGCGCGGCCGGAGGGGGGCATTGATATGAATCTCGATTTCTCCTTCTACAACTGGGACCTGATCTCCAACTTCGTGCTCAAGGGGCTGTACTTCAGCCTGATCCTCACGCTGGTGGCCACCATCGGGGGCGTGCTGTTTGGCACCGTGCTGGCACTCATGCGCCTGTCGGGCAAGAAGTGGCTGGATGTGCCTGCCACCATCTACGTCAACGGCATGCGCTCCATTCCGCTGGTGATGGTGATCCTGTGGTTCTTCCTGCTGGTCCCCGCCATCATCGGCCGCCCCATTGGCGCGGAAGTGTCGGCAGTCATCACCTTCATTGCCTTTGAGGCAGCGTACTTCAGCGAAATCATGCGCGCTGGCATCCAGTCCATCCCACGCGGCCAGGTGTACGCCGGCCAGGCATTGGGCATGACTTACGGCCAGAACATGAAGCTGGTGGTGCTGCCCCAGGCGTTCCGCAACATGCTGCCCGTGCTGCTCACCCAGACCATCATCCTGTTCCAGGACACGTCGCTGGTTTACGCCATTGGCGCCTACGACATGCTCAAGGGCTTTGAAGTGGCGGGCAAGAACTTTGGTCGTCCGATCGAGGCGTACCTGGCTGCTGCGGTTCTGTACTTCATCATGTGCTATGCGCTGTCCTGGGCGGTCAAGCGCCTGCACCAGAAGATCGCGATCATCCGCTGATCGAGGCTGGTGCAAAAGAGATTGGATTGAGGAAAAAGAAATGATCGAACTCAAAAACGTATCCAAGTGGTATGGCCCGGTGCAGGTGCTCAACGAGTGCTCGGCCACCATCAACAAGGGTGAAGTGGTCGTGGTCTGCGGGCCCTCGGGCTCCGGTAAGTCCACACTCATCAAGACCATCAACGCGCTCGAACCCTTCCAGAAGGGCGAGATCACGGTCGATGGCGTGAAGCTGCATGACCCCAGCACCAACCTGCCCAAGCTGCGCAGCCGCGTGGGCATGGTGTTCCAGCACTTCGAGCTGTTCCCCCACCTGTCGGTGACGGACAACCTGACCATTGCGCAGATCAAGGTGCTGGGCCGCAGCGCGGACGACGCCAAGAAGCGCGGCCTCAAGATGCTGGAGCGCGTGGGCCTGATCGCCCACAAGGACAAGTTCCCCGGCCAGCTCTCGGGCGGTCAGCAGCAGCGTGTGGCCATTGCGCGGGCGCTGAGCATGGACCCCATCGTGATGCTGTTCGACGAACCCACATCCGCGCTCGACCCCGAAATGGTCGGTGAAGTGCTGGACGTGATGGTGGGCCTGGCCAACGAAGGCATGACCATGATGTGCGTGACCCACGAAATGGGCTTTGCCCGCAAGGTGAGCAACCGCGTGATCTTCATGGACGTGGGCGGCAAGATCCTGGAAGACTGCTCCAAGGACGACTTCTTCAACAACCCCGACGCACGCCAGCCGCGTACCAAGGACTTCCTCAATAAGATCCTGCAGCACTGAACGGTGCTTGCACTCCAGCGCCGCAAGGGTTGGGGGCTACAAAAAAAGCGCTCTCCGGAGCGCTTTTTTCATGGATCCACCCAGGGCTGAACGTCTGCTGCGCGCAGGCTAGCGCTTGCTCCGCCGACTGGCTGGCGAGGGGCTTTCCACGATGAGTTGCGACTCGAAATCCGTCCACAGATCGTCGCGCCGCTTCAGTGCCTCGGACACCGCCTTGTGCCGCAGCTGGGCCACGGCCGACACCAGCGCATTGCACAGGAAGAACGCGGCGGTGTAAGAGTCGAACGGCGACGCATTGGACGTGCGCACCTGCAGCCGGTGGTGGGACAGCGCGGCCAAGGGCGCAGCGGCGCTGTCGGTGATGGCCAGCACCTGGGCCCCCGCGTCGCGAAAGCGCTGCGCCACTTTCACCGGCCCGCTGGCGTAGCGGCGGATGCTGAAGACCAGCAAGGCATCTTCGGGCTGGATCCACAGCAGCTGGTCGGTGGCGTCCACCGCGCCAGCCCCCAGTTCGTGCACGCCCGGGCGGCACATGTTCAGGTGCAGCGCCAGCCAGGCGGCCACCGGGGCGCTGTTGATCTGCGCCAGCACAAAGATGCGTCCCTTGCCCTGTGCGATGCGCGTCACCATGGCCTCGAAGGCCGCCATGTCCAGTCCGTCGCGCGTGGTGGTGAGGTTGTGCTGGTCGTGCAGCAGCGCATCGTCCACACACTGCTGCAGGCTGCGCCGGGTGCCGATGGTGACCGGCGCGCGCTGCCCCGCCGTTTGCAGCAGGGCGGTGACCTCGGCCCGCGCCTCGCGCTGGGCCTCGGCATAGCTGCCGTAGCCCAGCTTGGCAAACAGCCGCACCACGGTCGATGCACTGGTGCCAGTGCGCGCAGCGAGGGCGGTGGCGGACTCCAGCAGGGCGTGGGGGTAGTCGCGCCCCAGGGCCTCGGCCAGCGCCCGTTCGCTGGCGGTCAGGTCGGCGTCCTGGCGGGCCAGCCGCTCGGTCAGCAAGGCGTTGGATTCGTGCAATGATGATTTCATAAAATTCTCATTCGTGCAAAATACGTTGCAGAACCCCGGGTCGCGTGCAACACTGCGGCCCAAATTTTGCCCCTACCTGGGGCTTGCCCAAGGACAACGATGCTCAATACCCTGAACGAAGGTCTGCTGCCGGTGCGTGCGCAGGTCCTGGACTGGCTGGCCAGACAGCAGCAGTCCATGCAAGACCTGTTGCAAAAAGTGGTCAATATCGAGAGCGGCAGCCGCAATGAGGCGGGCGTGGCAGCCGTGGCCCATGCCCTGGCCGAGCGCCTGCAGGCGGCCGGTGTGCCGGTGCAGTTCGAGCCCGTGCCCGGTTATGGCGTGCTGCTGCATGCGCAGGTCAACCCGGCAGAGGGCGCTGCAGCCGGTGGCGCGCCCATCATCCTCATGGGGCACATGGACACGGTGTTTCCCGATGGCACCGTGGCCAAGCGCCCTTACCGCGAGGAAGCGGGGCGTGCCTACGGCCCCGGCGTGGCCGACATGAAGTCCGGCCTGGTGCTCAACGTGTTTGTGGCCGAGGCCTTTGCGCGCTGCGGCGGCCTGCAGGCGCCGCTGCACCTGTTCTTCTCGTGCGATGAAGAGATCGGTTCGCCCGCCACGCGTGACCTCATCATGGCCCGCGTGCGGGGGGCGCGTGTGGTGTTCAACGCCGAGCCGGGCCGTGTCAGCGGCAACGTGGTCACCAGCCGCAAGGGCTCGATGGTGGTGGAGTTCGAGGTGCAGGGCGTGGCCGCGCATGCAGGCATCAACCACGCCGCTGGCGCCAGTGCCATCGAAGCCCTGGCCCGCAAGACCCTTGCGCTGCATGCGCTGACCGACCCGGCCACGGGCGTCACCTGCAACGTGGGCGTGGTGCAAGGGGGCATCGTGCCCAACATGGTGGCCCCTCACGCACGCGCTGAGGTGGACCTGCGCTTTACCGCCGACACCAACCCCGACGAACTGCTGGAGCGCGTGCGTGCCATCGTCGAAGAAGAGTCCGTGCCCCGCACCCAGGGCCGCATCACCACCACGCGCCGCACCCTGCCCATGAAGTCCACCCCGGACGACCTGCTGGCGCTGTACCAGCAAGGCGCGCGGTCGCTGGGCTTTGAGGTGCAAGGCGAGTTCACCGGCGGCGCGGCCGACAGCGGCCTGACCGCATCGGTGGGCGTGCCCACGCTGTGCGCCACGGGCCCGGTGGGCGGCCACGCACACACCGAACGCGAGTACTGCGAGCTGTCCACCTTTGTGCCACGCGCGCAGGCCGTGGCGCTGGCCGTGCTGGCACACCCCTGATTTTTTGTACCTTCCCGCCCCATTTTTGAGTTCTTTGATCGTCATGCACACCACACCTTCCCGTCGCCATCTTCTGACCACCGGACTGGGCCTTGCCGGCCTCGCCGCGCTGCCCGCCATGGCGCAAGACAAGTTCCCTTCGCGCCCGATCACGCTGGTGGTGCCCTTCCCGCCGGGTGGGTCGGTGGACATCATGGCGCGCCAGTATTCCGAGCCGCTGTCGCGCGTGCTGGGCGTGCCCATCGTGGTGGAAAACCGCGCCGGCGCGGGTGGCTCGGTGGGCGCGCAGTATGTGGCGCGCTCCAAGGCCGATGGCTACACCCTGGTCGTGTCGTCGCAAAGCAGCCACCTGGCCAACCCGCTGACCCAGCCCAAGATCGGCTACGACCCGGTCAAGGATTTTGAGAACATCGCCATCCTGGGCCGCCAGCCCAACGCGCTGGTGGTGCACAGCAGCCTGCCGTTCAAGACCTTCAAGGAGTTCATCGACTACGCCAAGAAGAACCCGGGCAAGCTCAACTACGGCAGCGGCGGCGTGGGCAGCATGGGCCAGCTCAATGTGGAAATGCTCAAGGTGTCCACGGGCGTGTTCACCACGCACATTCCCTACCGTGGGGGCACGCCGCTGATCACGGGCGTGCTGGGCAACGAGGTGCAGTTCATCCTCGACAACCTGGTCATCATGCTGCCCCACATCCAGGCGGGCAAGGTGCGCGCCCTGGCCGTGGCGGCCGACCAGCGCCTGCCGCAACTGCCCGATGTGCCCACCATGGCCGAGGTGGGCCACCCCGAGCTCAACCTCACCTCCTGGACGGGCCTGGCCGCGCCTGCGGGCACACCCGATGCGGTGGTGCAGACGCTGTACAAGGCCGTGCGCCAAGTGGCCACATCGCCCGCCATGGTGGCCAACCTCAAGGACCGTGGCGTGATCGTGCCTGAAGAGATGTCGCCCGCCGCGTTCGAAAAAATGATGGCGGACCGGATGGTGAAGTTCGGCGCGGTCGTCAAACGCGCAGGGATCACCGCCGAATAAACCGGCAGATCTGACCCTGGCGCTACCGTGATGAGCCGTTTCATGCGGTAGCGCTAAGAACATATGCCTCGCCAGCTATGAAAATGAGAGCGTTTGGAGGCGGCATGTCCGCAATGGGACAATGACGCCCATGACTGCAGCCCCCCAAACCCTCACCATCACCCGCCCCGACGACTGGCACCTGCACGTGCGCGACGGCGAGCCCCTGCACACCGTTGTGCCCCACACCGCCGCCCAGTTCGGGCGCGCGATCATCATGCCCAACCTGCGCCCGCCGGTCACCACGGCCGAGCAGGCCCTGGCCTACGAGCAGCGCATCCTGGCCGCCGTGCCCGCAGGCATGCGCTTTGAGCCGCTGATGACGCTGTACCTGACCGACAACCTCCCGCCCGAAGAAATCGTGCGTGCCAAGGCCGCAGGCGTGGTGGCCTGCAAGCTGTACCCCGCAGGCGCCACCACCAACAGCGACGCGGGCGTGACCGACCTGCGCAAGACCTATAAAACGCTGGAAGCCATGCAGAAGGCCGGCATGCTGCTGCTGGTGCACGGCGAAGTGACCAGCAGCGACATCGACCTGTTCGACCGCGAGGCCGTGTTCATCGAGCAGCAGCTCATCCCGCTGCGCCGCGACTTCCCCGAGCTGAAGATCGTCTTCGAGCACATCACCACCAAGGACGCGGCCGACTACGTGGCCAGCGCCGACCGCTTCACCGCCGCCACCATCACCGCGCACCACCTGCTGTACAACCGCAACGCCATCTTCATTGGCGGTGTGCGCCCCCATTACTACTGCCTGCCGGTGCTCAAGCGTGAGACCCATCGCGTGGCCCTGGTGCAGGCCGCCACTAGCGGCAGCAGCAAGTTCTTTTTGGGCACCGACAGTGCACCGCACCCGGCGCACCTCAAGGAGCACGCCACCGGCTGCGCGGGCTGCTACACCGCCCACGCGGCCATCGAGATGTATGCCGAGGCATTCGACAACGCGGGTGCGCTCGACCAGCTCGAAGGCTTCGCCAGCTTTCACGGCCCGGACTTCTACAGCCTGCCGCGCAACACCACCACCATCACCCTGCGCCGCGAGTCGTGGACACCGCCCGACAGCTTTGCGTTTGGCGAAGCCGAACTCAAGCCCCTGCGCGCCGGTGAAGCCCTGCCGTGGCGGCTGGTGTAAGTCCGCCCTTCGACGCCATCGACTGGAGCGCCCCCTGGCTGGCGCCGTGGCGCGGCCTGGGCCAACCCCTGGCCCAGCAGCTGTTGCAGGAGGACCCATCGGTGCACCAGGCATTGCAGACCGCAGCGCCGCAGGGTGCTCCCGTGGTCTTTGTGCCCCAGTCCGCGCTGCCCGAAGGCACCGCCTACGAGCAGTACATCTGGGACACCCGCCGCGTGCCCACGCGCGACAACCTGCACGACTTTTTCAACGGCCTGGTGTGGTTGCGGTTTCCGCACACCAAGCGGCGCCTGAACCAGCTGCAGGCCCAGGCCATCGCCGCCGATGGCGTGCAGGCCGTGCGCGGACCGCTGCGCGATGCACTCACGGTGTTTGATGAAAACGGAGCGCTGTTGCAGGCGCCGGATGCCCTGTGGGATGCGCTCCGCGCGAGGGACTGGCAGCGCCTGTTCACCGACTTGCGCCCGCTGTGGGGCCAGGCCCGGCTGGTGCTGTTCGGGCACGCACTGCTCGAAAAGCTGGTTTTTCCGCGAAAACCCATGGTGGCGCACGTATTTCATGCGCCGGCAGCTATTGATTCCATAGCGGAGGTGGATGCGTGGCTGGCAGGGCAGGTGGAGGCCTCGGCATGGTCCAGCAAGCCCTTCACGCCGCTGCCCGTGCTGGGCGTGCCCGGCTGGTGGCCGGCCAATGCAGCGCCGGGCTTCTATGCCGATGCGCAGGTGTTCCGGCCCTTGCGGGCCGCGGCGGTTTCGTAATTCCCGCCAAGGCTTGTGTGATAAGGCCCCGGCCGGGGTTTGCACCTACCATAGCGCGATGAAATCGCGGCCATGGGGGGCTGCCACGGCCTCGCCGCCTGGAGACTGGCGCTTGAAGCGGCGCCCCCGGCCCCCATCTGAGCCAGCAAACACTCGTTGTTGTTTACCCCACGGAGAAACCATTCCATGAAGCGGATCCTTTTGTTTGTGATGACCAACCTGGCCGTCGTTGTCGTGCTGGGGGTGGTGGCCAGCCTGCTGGGCGTGAACCGCTACCTCACGGCCAACGGGCTCAACCTGGGCGCGCTGCTGGGCTTCGCGCTCATCATGGGTTTTGGCGGCGCGATCATCTCGCTGCTCATCAGCAAGCCCATGGCCAAGTGGACCTCGGGTGTGCGCGTGATCGACGGCTCCGGCTCGCCGGACGAGCGCTGGATCGTCGAGACCGTGCGCAAGTTCGCCGACCAGGCCCAGATCGGCATGCCCGAAGTCGGCATCTTTGAAGGCGACCCCAATGCCTTTGCCACGGGCGCGTTCAAGAACTCGGCCCTGGTGGCGGTGTCCACCGGCCTGCTGCAGGGCATGACCCGCGACGAGGTCGAGGCCGTGATCGGCCACGAAGTGGCCCACATCGCCAACGGCGACATGGTGACCATGACGCTGATCCAGGGCGTGATGAACACCTTCGTGGTGTTCCTGTCGCGCGTCATCGGCTACGCGGTGGACAGCTTCCTGCGCAAGAACGACGAGAACAGCTCGGGCCCCGGCATCGGCTACTACGTGACCACCATCGTGCTCGACATCGTGCTGGGCTTTGTGGCCGCGATGATCGTGGCCTGGTTCAGCCGCCAGCGCGAGTTCCGCGCCGACGCGGGCGCAGCCCAGCTGATGGGCCGCCGCCAGCCCATGATCAACGCGCTGGCCCGCCTGGGTGGCATGCACCCCGGCGAGCTGCCCAAGAGCGTGGCGGCCATGGGCATCGCCGGTGGCATTGGCAAGCTGTTCAGCACCCACCCGCCCATCGAAGAGCGCATTGCTGCGCTGCAAAACGCACAGCAGCAATAAACCGAACCGCCTCAGGCGCAACGCCTGATCAGCCCCGAGGGCCGCCACAGTCTTGCACTGTGGCGGCCTTTTTGTTGGTGCGTGGCGGCTGTTGCTTTGGCGCTCCGGCAGGGTGTGGCCTGTTGTGGGCCGGCTCAAGGACTTGTAACCTTTTGTCGATACATTCCCAACGCCTGCCACCCCCAGCGGCTGTCCCGCGTTGCCCCATTCACCCTCACGAGAGCCTCCCATGTCCATCTCCCACGCACGTGTTGCTGTCCGCCTGGCCCTGGCTTTTGGGGTGGTCTGCCTCGTCATGTCCCTGTCGGCGGCGGTGGGCATCTGGCGGCTGGCCGGGCTGCAGGACATTGCGGACGACCTGGGCGGTGCGTCGTCCGAGCGCGCGTTGCTGGCGCGGGAGCTGCACGCCATCGTGGTGCTCAGCTCCGCCCGCGCCGAAACGCTGCTGGAGATCGACAACAACCCCGACTACGCGGCGCGCATCGACGCCGACCGCAAGACCACCTCGGCCCGCTCGTCCGAAGTGCGCAAGCGCCTGGACGAGCTGGCGGCAGACCCGGAATCCCAGGCGTTGTTCGATGCCATCGACAAGGCCGGCAACGGTTTTCGCACGGTGCGGGACGACCTCGTCAAGCGTCGGAAGGCGGGCGAGGCTTTGCCGCCCGACGCCATTGCCAAGCAGCTGCGTCCTGCGGCAGACGCCTACGCCGCAGCCGTGGACAAGCTGGCCGAATACCAGCGCCAGCGTGTGGCCGAAGCGCGTGCCGCTGCCGCCCGCAGCGAAAGCCAGGGCATCACGCTGCTGGCGGCGGGCTCGCTGGTGGGCTTGCTGCTGAGCCTGGCCTGCGCCTGGCTGCTGTCGCGCTCCATCCTGCAGCCCCTGGCCCATGCGTCCGAGGTGACCGACCGCATTGCCGAAGGCGACCTCACTTCCCCCGTGCCCGCGCCGCAGGCGGGCAACCGCGACGAGCTGCAGGCCCTGCTGGCGCGCCTGGGGGGCATGCAGGCGCGGCTGGCCGAGCTGGTGGTGGGCATGCGCCAGGCCAGCACCTCGGTGGCCGGTGCCAGCAGCGAGATCGCGGCAGGCAACAGCGACCTGTCGGCCCGCACCGAGCAGACCGCCTCCAACCTCGAAGAGATCGCCGCCAGCATGGAGGAGCTGCTGGCCACCGTGCGCCACAGCGCCGACGCGGCTGCGCAGGCCAGCACCCTGGCCACTGGCGCCAGCAGCGTGGCCCAGCGCGGGCGCGAGGCGGTGGACCGCGTGGTGGGCACCATGGACGGCATTGCGCTGTCGTCGCGCCGCATTGCCGACATCACCAGCGTGATCGATGGCATTGCGTTCCAGACCAACATCCTCGCGCTGAATGCGGCCGTGGAAGCAGCCCGTGCCGGTGAGCAGGGCCGTGGCTTTGCGGTGGTGGCGAGCGAAGTGCGCAGCCTGGCGCAGCGTTCCGCCACGGCGGCCAAGGAGATCGGGGGCCTGATCAGCGACAGCGTGCGGCAGGTGGACGAGGGCACCCAGCTGGTCCACGCGGCAGGCGGCACCATGGGCGAGATCGTGAACTCGGTGCAGCAGGTGGCCACCATCATTGGCGAGATCAGCACTGCGGCGCGCGAGCAGACCACGGGCCTGAGCCAGGTGGGTGAGGCGGTCTCGCAGCTCGACCAGATGACCCAGCAGAACGCCGCGCTGGTGGAGGAGTCCTCGGCCGCCGCGCAGGGGCTGCGGGTGCAGGCGCAGCAGCTGGCCGAGCTGGTGGAGGCGTTTCGCCTGCCTTCGGGGAACGCGCTGCCTCGCTAGGCGAGAGAACGCCGGGCTTTCACGTCAGATCCACCCGCCAGCGCCGCCGGGGCGCACGCAGTGCGTGGCGCTTGCGGTACTCCCCCGGCGCCATGCCGGTGTAGCGCACAAAGATGCGCCGGAACGCCGCCGGGTCGGCATAGCCGCAGGCCGTGGCAATGCTGGGCACGCTCTCCAGCGTCACCTCCAGCAGCACCTTGGCGCGTGCGCAGCGCAGGCTGTGCAGGTGGTCCAGCGGCGACTGCGACAGCTCCAGCTGAAAGTGCCGCAGCAAAGTGCGCGGGCTCACCGCCGCCGCCTCGGCCAGCCGGGCCAGCGAATAGGGCTCGTCCAGATGGGTCTCCATCCAGGCCATGGCGCGGGCCAGGGTGCTGTCGCGCGTGGCGGGGATGTGTTGCTGCGCGTTGGCCTGCAGCGCAGCCCGGGCGCGTTCGTGGTCGGGCCGCAGCACGCTGGCACAGGTCTGGGCCAGCGCGTCACCCAGTGCGTGGCGCACCAGGGCGATGGCCATTTCTCCCAGGCTGTGGGGCAGCGCACAGCTGAGCCAGAGGCCGTCATCGGTCAGGTCGTGGCCGGCATCGAGGTCGATGTCGGGAAAGTCGCGCTCAAACCCGGCCAGGTAGAACCACGGCAGGCCGCAGCGGCGGCCCTGCAGGCGCCCGCTCTGCGCCGCCAGCCAGGCCCCGTTGCCGACGGTGAGCACCTTGTGCCCGGCATCCAGCGCAATGCCGATCTGGCGCGAGAGGGCGCGGTGGCGCGACGCCACGCTGCGGATGGCGGGGATGTCGGCGGCGTGGAAGGAGGGAATGAACCAGGCGAATGCCGGCCCCTCGGCAGGTGCCGCCGGGGGCTGCGTGTAGGCCGCCAGCGGGCCCGGCTGGTGCGCCAGCGGCTGGCCTTGGGCGTCCAGCAGCCGCCAGGCCAGGCGGGGCGAGCTAGCGCCGCCCCGCAAGCCGGCCAGCAGATTGGCGCTGCGCAAGAGGTCGATGAACTGCAGTGCGTTGCCCACTGCCGATTCGGGCAGCAGCGGGATGTCGATGCGAAAAACCGGCGCCGTCGCAGATGGGACAGAAGAACGGGGCATGGCGATATTGGCTCTGTGGATGGCCATTTTCGCTTGTCTGCAGCGTGGGGTGGGCTCTTAGCATGAACGTGCGTTTTTTTGCCGCGTTCCTTTTTGTTTTCACTTCCTGCACGGATCTGTCTCATGCACAAACCCCTCTCTGCCATCTCGCTGGCCACCGGCCTGCTTCTCAGCGGGCTGACGTTCGCATCGTCCGCCCAGGCCCAGGCCCTGGACGCCGCCGGCCTGCAGGCCATCGATGCCGCCGTGACGGCCGTGGCGCCCAAGATGGTCAACTGGCGCCGCGACATCCATGCCCACCCCGAACTCTCGGGCCAGGAAGTGCGCACGGCCAAGCTCGTGGCCGAGCACCTGAAGAAGCTGGGCATGGACGTGCAGACCGGCGTGGGCGGCACCGGCGTGGTGGGCACGCTCAAGGGAGGCCTGCCCGGCAAGGTGGTGGCCCTGCGCGCTGACATGGATGCCCTGCCCGTGCCCGAGAACACCGGCCTGCCGTTTGCGAGCAAGGCCAAGGCCAACTACCTGGGCAAGGAAGTGCCCGTGATGCACGCCTGTGGCCATGACGCCCACACCGCCATGCTGATGGGCGCGGCCGAGGTGCTGGCGGGCATGAAGGCGCAGCTGCCGGGCACGATCAGGTTCATCTTCCAGCCCGCCGAAGAGGGCGCGCCCGTGGAGCCCGACGCCAACGGCAAGGTGCCCAGCTTCGGCGCCAAGGCCATGATCGAAGCCGGTGCGCTCAAGGACGTGCAGGCCATCTATGGGCTGCACATCACCTCCAACCTGCCTGGCGGCGTGGTGGGCTACCGCAGCGGCCCGCTGATGGCCGGGTCGGACAACATCACCATCCATGTGGAAGGGCGTGGCGGCCATGGCTCGTCGCCCTGGGCCACCATCGACCCCATCGTGGCCGCCAGCCAGGTGGTGATGGGCCTGCAGACCGTGGTGAGCCGCCAGCTCAACATCAGCCAGGAACCGGCCGTGGTCACCATCGGCCAGATCCAGGGCGGCACCCGCTACAACATCATCCCCGACAAGGTGGAGATGATGGGCACGCTGCGCACCTTTGACGAAGACATGCGCCAGGAAGCGCTCAAGCGCATCACCACCACGGCCGAGTCGATTGCCGCCGCCAGCGGTGCCAAGGCCAGCGTGCGTTTTGGCCCCGTGGCCTACCCCGTGACCACCAACCCTGCGCCGCTCACGCAGGCCTCGCTGCCCGCGCTGAACCTGGCCATGGGCGGCAAGACGATGGTGATCCCGAAGGTGGCAGGGTCGGAGGACTTCTCGGAGTTCCAGAAGGTCGTGCCGGGCTTCTTCTACTTCCTGGGTGCGCCACCCAAGGGCAAGGATTTCGCCAAGGCCCCGCCCAATCACTCTGCGCTGTTCGACATCGACGAAGACCAGTTGCCCGTGGGCGCCCGCTCGCTGGCGGCGCTGGCCGTGGACTTTTTGCAGCGCAAGTAAGCGGTGCCCCGGGCCGGCACCGCCAGGAGGCAGGTCAGCCCGCTGCGCCCAGCAGGCTCCGGGCCACGGCCTCGCCGACCTTGATGCCATCCACGCCGGCGGACAGAATGCCGCCCGCGTAGCTGGCGCCTTCGCCCGCCGGGTACAGGCCCGGCGTGTTCAGGCTTTGCAAGTTGTCGCCGCGCCCGATCTTGAGCGGCGACGAGGTGCGTGTCTCCACACCCGTCAGCACCGCGTCGTGCATGTCAAAGCCCTTGATCTTGCGGCCGAACACGGGCAGCGCCTCGCGCAGCGCCTCGATGGCGTAGCCGGGCAGGGCGGCGTGCAAATCGCCCAGCGCCACGCCGGGCTTGTACGAGGGCTCCACGCTGCCCAGCTGGGTCGAAGGCTTGCCCGCAATGAACTCGCCCACCAGTTGGCCCGGTGCGCTGTAGTCGCGCCCGCCCAGCACAAACGCATTCGATTCGAGCTGGCGCTGCAGCACGCTGCCCGACAGGGGGTGGAACTGTCCGGCGGGCAGTGCTTCCACGCCATAGGTCTGGCCCAGGTGGGTTTCAAACGCCTGCGCGCCCTGCGGGTAGTCGCGGGGGTCGATGCCCACCACCATGCCCGCGTTGGCATTGCGCTCGTTGCGCGAATACTGGCTCATGCCGTTGGTCACCACGCGGTGGGGCTCGCTGGTAGCGGCCACCACGGTGCCGCCGGGGCACATGCAAAAGCTGTACACCGCGCGGCCATTGGCGGCGTGGTGCACCAGCTTGTAGTCGGCTGCGCCCAGCAGCGGGTGGCCTGCGTGGCGGCCCCAGCGGGCGCGGTCGATCACGCCCTGCGGGTGCTCGATGCGGAAACCGATGGAAAAAGGCTTGGCCTCCATGGCCACGCCACGCTGGTACAGCATGGCAAAGGTGTCGCGCGAGCTGTGGCCCAGCGCCATCACCACATGGTCTGCGCGCAGCTCGGTGGTCTCGCCCGTGGCCTGGTTCAGCACCTTCAGGCCGCGCAGGTGGCGCGCACCGCCTGTGCCTTCGATGATCACGTCGGTCACGCGCTGCTCAAAGCGGATCTCGCCGCCCAGCGCAATGATCTGCTCGCGCAGGTTTTCCACCACCTTCACCAGCTTGAAGGTACCGATGTGCGGGTGGGCGACATACAGGATTTCTTCGGGCGCACCGGCTTTGACGAACTCGTTCATCACCTTGCGGCCCAGGTGACGCGGGTCCTTGATCTGGCTGTAGAGCTTGCCGTCGCTGAACGTGCCGGCGCCGCCCTCGCCAAACTGCACGTTGCTTTCGGCATGCAGCTCGCGCTTGCGCCACAGGCCCCAGGTGTCCTTGGTGCGTTCACGCACGGTCTTGCCGCGCTCCAGCACGATGGGCTTGAAGCCCATCTGAGCCAGCACCAGTGCCGCAAAGATGCCGCAGGGGCCAAAGCCCACCACCACGGGGCGCAGGGGCAGGTCGGCAGGCGCCTGGCCCACGGGGTGCCAGGCCATGTCGGGCGTGGGCTGGATGTGCGGGTTGCCTGCAAACTTTGCGAGCAGCGCGGCTTCGCGTTCAGGCTGGGCGAGCGTGATGTCCACGATGTAGACCGCCAGCAGGTCGGCCTTGCGTGCGTCAAAGCTGCGCTTGAAGACGTGCAGGTGGGCAATGTCGGCGTCTGCCAGGCCCAGAATGTGGGCGGCAGCGGCGCGCAGGGGCGCCTCGGGGGCTTCGGCCACGGTGAACGGCAGCCGGATTTCGGAGAGTCGGATCATGGTCTTGCGGGCCCGTGTCGATCGGGCGAAAAGCAATAGCGTGGGGCCGGGATGATACGGGGTCCGCGCAGCGGGCGGAACCCCTGTCGGACCGAGTTACCGGGGTATCGGGCGGCAGGGCTATATAAAAATGATAGCAACAAGGCCAATATGCACTAGCGCATCTGGCACTTTTGGCTGAAATTCTGACTACGGAGTGCGCTGCATGCCTTGCGCAGGCCCCTGGCGCCAGCGCAGCTCGGCCACACCCAGTGCCACGGCGGCCAGCACCAACGGCCCAAAGTAGTACAGCGCCCGGTAGGCCAGCAGTGCCGCCAGCACCTGTTCTTGCCCCAATGCGTGGGTGGCCAGCAGCGCCACGCCCACGGCCTCCAGCACGCCCAGGCCCGCAGGCACGCGCAGCACCAGCCCGGCCACGGCGCCCAGCAGCACTGTGGCCAGGGCGGCGGGGTAGGCCACCTGGTGTTGCAGCACCGTCCACAGTGCGGCGCCCATCAGCATCCAGTTGGTGGCCGATGCCGCGATTTGCCACAGCGCCACGGGCCAGTGCGGTAGCGGAAACGCATGGCCGCGCAGCGTGAGCGCGCGGCCCCTGCGCACCGCGCACAGTGCCAGGTAGGCCAGCGGCAGGCCGCCCAGTACCGTGCCGCCCCAGTGCCATTGCCAGGGCGCTACCGTCCACCCGGCCACTGCCGGTGGCTGCCACAGCCATGACAGCACGCCTGACAGCATCAGGTAACCCACCCAGTTGGTCACGATGCTGGTGCCCACCACCTGGCCGATGGTGCCGGGGTCCACGCCGCGCCGGTCGTACAGCCGGTAGCGCACGCCCACGCCGCCAATCAGCGAGCCCAGGTTGAGCGTGAACGGATAGCTTGTCATGGCAATCGCCAGCGTGGTGCCGCGCGTCAGGCGGTGGCCGCTGCAATGGCGCCCCACCCAGTCAAAGCTGCCGTAGGTGAAGTGGCTCAGCAGCGCCAGCGCGCCGCCCAGCGCCAGTGCGGTGGCGGGCAGGTCGCGCAGCGCCTGCAGCACGGCGGGCCAGTCCACCGAGCGCGCCTGCCGAAAGATCAGTCCGGCCACCACCGCAAAGAAGGCGAGGGCGAGCCCCCGGGTGAGCCAGGGCCACCAGGCTTGCTGCGGCCAACGGCGCCAGCCGCTGGGGGTGTGGCGGTTGCTGCTTCTGCGGGATGGCGCCTGCAGGGCGTCGGTGGCGCCGCCCGCCTGGGTGTCCGCGTGCAGCGTGGGGGTGGCCATGGTGGGCGCCTGCCGGCTCAGGTGGCGGGGCTGCCAGTGGGCTCTGCCGCACCCGCCCCCGGGTTCGCGAGCGTGATCTGGGGCTCGTGGCGGGGCAGCCAGCCCGCCCATGCGGGGAACCAGCGCAGCAGGTGGAACACCGCATAGCTGCGCAGCAGGCGCAGGCCGTTCCAGCGGCTGGGGGCTGTGGCTTGCACCTGCTTGCAGCTGTGCTCCATCAGGTGCGACAGGCGGCGGTGCAGGTGGGCGTTGAAGGCGCGGTCCTGGATGATCACGTTGGCCTCGAGGTTCAGCGACAGGCTCAGCGGGTCAAGGTTGCTGGAGCCCACGGTGGACCAGTCTTCGTCCACCAGCGCCACCTTGCCGTGCAGCGGGCGGTCGCAATATTCGTACACCCGCACGCCTGCGCGCTGCAGGTGGTCGTACAGCAGGCTGGCTGCCGTCTTCACGATGGGCATGTCGGGCTGGCCTTGCAGGATGATGCGCACATCCACCCCCCGTTTCGCGGCGCGCCGCATCTCGCGGATGAACCGGTAGCCCGGGAAGAAGTAGGCGTTGGCAATCACCACCCGGCTGCGCGCTGCGCGCAGGGCCACGCGGTAGTGGCGCTCGATGTCGTTGGTGTGCTGCTGGTTGTCGCGTGTCACGAACATGGCATGGGCCGTGCCAGCGTGCGGGCGCCCGGTGATGCCTGCGGCCTGGTGGCGCTTGCGGTCCTGGCGGCTGAGCACGGCCTCGCGGGTGAAGTGGTGCATCTGCGCCACGATGGGGCCGCGCACCTGCACGGCATAGTCCTGCTTGGCTTCGGGGCCAAAGTCGGCCACATGGTCGGCCGAGTAGTTGATGCCACCAATGAACCCCAGGTGCCCGTCCACCACCACGATCTTGCGATGCATGCGGCGCAGCAGGTTCAGCCGCTGGCCCAGGAAACGGCGGCCCGGGTCAAAGATGCGAAAGTGCACGCCGGCCTCCACCAGGCTGCCGACAAACTGGTCCGACAGATCGGGCGAGCCAAAGCCGTCCACCAGCACATGCACCTCCACGCCCCGCCGGGCGGCCGCCAGCAAAGCGGCGTGCAGCTGTTGGCCGATCTTGTCCTCGAACAGGATGAAGGTTTCCAGCATGACCTCGCGCCGGGCCTCGGCAATGGCCTGGAACACGCGGGGAAAGAACTCCTCGCCGTTTTCGAGCAACTCGAAATGGTTGCCGGGCACCCAGCGGGACGAGCGTGGCGCGCGGAAGGTAGGGCGTTTCATAGCAGGATCTCCGCAGCCAGGGGCGCATGGTCCGAGAGCTTGTCCCAGGGCTTCTTGGGCAATGCCAGTGGAGAGTGCACGGTCGCGTTGCGCACGTAAATGCGGTCCAGCGCCAGCAGCGGCATCGCCGCCGGAAACGTGCGCACCGCCCGGCCAAAGGCCTGCACAAACACTTCCTGCAATCCCGCCTCGTGCTGAAGCACCCGGTGGGCACGGTGGCGCCAGTCGTTGAAGTCGCCCGCCAGCACCACAGGCTCGTGGGCGGGAACGCTGTTGACCAGATCGCACACGCGGCGCAGCTGGTGTTGCCGGTGCGACTCCTGCAGGCCCAGGTGCACACACACGGCATGCACCGGCAGGTGGTGCCCGGGGGGCTGCAGCACACAGTGCAGCATGCCGCGCCGTTCGGGCCCGCTCACCGAGATGTCGTGGTTCTCGTAATGCGTGATCGGAAACTTGGACAACAACGCATTGCCATGGTCGCCGTTGTCATACACCGCATTGCGGCCGTAGGCGTATTGCGACCAGATGGTGTCGGCCAGAAACTCGTAGTGCGGAACCTGCGGAAAGTTGGCGAACCGGCTGGCGTGCCGGTGGTGCGTGCCCAGCACCTCCTGCAAGAACACCAGGTCGGCCGCCACATCGCGCACGGCCTCGCGCAGCTCGTGCAGCATGAAGCGCCGGTTGAAGGTGGTGAAGCCCTTGTGCACGTTCACGGTGAGCACCTTGAACGCAATAGGCTGGGAGTCTGTCGCGGAGTTCGGGGCCATGGGCAGTTGCAATCGTTGGGGGGGGGGCTCCGGCGAAATCACCGCAGAGGTGGGCCGGTGCGAACACTGATTGTTCTGGCCTGCGTGCCCCGCCGCTGTAGGACGGCTGGCCGTGGCTTTGTGCTGCGCAGCCCAAAAAAAAGGGGCCCCGAAGGGCCCTGGTGTGAGTGCGCTGCGTGCCAGCGGCCATCAGGCCGGCAGGAAACCTTCCACCGACAGGTAGCGCTCGCCCGTGTCGTAGTTGAAGCCCAGCACCTTGGCGCCTGCGGGCAGCTCGGGCAGCTTCTGGGCAATGGCGGCCAAGGTGGCGCCGGACGAGATGCCCACCAGGATGCCCTCTTCGCGCGCAGAGCGGCGGGCGTATTCGCGGGCCGGTTCGGCATCGACCTGGATCACGCCGTCGAGCAGGCTGGTGTCGAGGTTCTTGGGGATGAACCCCGCGCCAATGCCCTGGATGGGGTGGGGCGACGGCGCGCCGCCCGAGATCACCGGCGAGGCCGTGGGCTCCACCGCAAACACCTTGAGTTGGGGGAACTTTGCTTTGAGCACCCGCGCCACGCCTGTGATGTGACCACCCGTGCCCACCCCCGTGATCAGCGCATCAATGCCGTCGGGGAAATCTGCCAGGATCTCCTGCGCCGTGGTGCGCACATGGATGTCGATGTTGGCGGGGTTCTCGAACTGCTGCGGAATCCACGAGCCGGGCGTCTGCGCCTGCAGCTCTTGCGCGCGGGCGATGGCGCCCTTCATGCCTTTTTCGCGCGGGGTCAGGTCGAACTGCGCGCCATAGGCCAGCATCAGGCGGCGGCGTTCGATGCTCATGCTGTCGGGCATCACGAGGACGAGCTTGTAGCCCTTGACGGCCGCCACCAGCGCCAGGCCAATGCCGGTGTTGCCCGAGGTGGGCTCGATGATGGTGCCGCCGGGCTTGAGCGCGCCCGATTTCTCGGCGTCTTCCACCATGGCCAGCGCAATGCGGTCCTTGATGGAGCCGCCGGGGTTGCTGCGCTCCGACTTCACCCACACATTGGCGCCGGGGCCGAACAGGCGGTTGATGCGCACGTGGGGCGTGTTGCCAATGGTCTGAAGAATGTTGTCAACTTTCATGGCGTCTCCTGTGAGGTGTCGGATGGGTCAAAGGGAAGGGGTGTGGTGCGCATTCTGAACCACTTGTTCTACGGCCCTGGTCATATGGATATAGCCAGGGTATGGGTCCATGCCGCGCTGGCCCTTCAGGGCACGGGAGATATCTCAACGTGCATTGCATCCTCTGAGGGGGTGATCTGAACCTGAACCGGCAAGCCTAGCGCGATGGTCTGCGCATTGGTAACCGTGTGCTGCGTAACCTTGGTGCAGGTGTAGCGCGCGGCCTGCCCACTGCGCCACACAGACAGGGCCAGCGGCAGCATCCACTGGTCCGCCAGGTGCGGGCCCAGCGCGCCGGTGCTGCGCTGGTAGGCGCGCACCTCGTCCACCAGCCGCTTGGCAACCTGCTCGGCCGACAGGCTGCGCTCGCCCAACTGGCAAAACACCTCGGTCACCTGCGCATACTCCAGCGTGGCGATCAGCGCATTGCCCGGGCCCTCGTTCTGGCGTGTGGATGGCTGGCGCAGTTGGCCGGCCTCGAACGTCCACCCCATGCGCTGGCCCAGCGCCTCCAGCTCCCGCGTGGCAATGTGGCGCGCCAGGCCGGGTGCCAGTGCCTCGCCCCAGCCGTTTTGCAACGGGCCGCGCTCCAGCACATCCACCGGCGCCAGCGGCTGCGTGGTGGCGGTGGCGGGCATGATGTGCGCCACCAGCTCGCCGCCCCCGGCGGGGTAGAAGCCCCGCCGCTGCAGTTGCAACTCCAGCCCCACACCCAGCCGCCGCACCAGCGGCGCAAAGGCGCGTTCCAGAAAATCAAACGGCGGCGCCATCGGGTTGTGCGTGCCACCCGCCAGCTCGACCTTGCTCGGGCCATCGGCCAGCATCAGCGCGGGCAGCACCGTCTGCAGCACCAGCAGGCAACTGCCTGCCGTCGCGATCTGAAAACGGTAATCACCTGCACGCACGTTGCCGGGTGTGAACACCAGCGTTTGCGAATTCAGCTCCGCGCCTTCGGCCTGCCCGCCGCACACGGCCACCGCCGCTTGCACGCAGGCCAGGTGCTGGCGCATCAGCCCCGGCTTGGGCCGCCCCGCACGGATGCGCGTGATGTGCAGTGGGCGGCCGGTGACCATGGACAGGGCCAGGCCGGTGCGCAGGATCTGGCCGCCGCCTTCGCCGGTGGAGCCGTCGAGGGTGAGGGGCGTCACAGCGAGTTCCGTCATGGCGATACCTGCGCCGTACCCACGGGGCGCTTGCTGAACTGCAGCACGGTGTCATGCAGCAAGGCGTCCAGCGCGGCGTGCCCAGGCACGGGCAGCGGCTGCACGGGCTCCGCCGCATTGCGGGCCAGCTCGGCCTCGATGAACGCATGGATGCCGGGCCAGCGGGGGCTGGTGGCCGCTTCGCCAGCGCGCATCTTCACCTCCAGCAGTGCGTTGATCTCATCGACCAGCGCCGCATCCTGCACGGGGTGCAGCGTGTGCTGGGCCAGTTCGGCAAAGCGCATGGGTGGCACGCCGGGTTGTGTGCGTATCCACCGCGCGGCAAGCAGGGGGCGCAACACGTACAGGTACTTCTTGTAGCGCACCTCGTCGGCCTGCAGGTGCTCTCGAAAGTTCTTCTTGGCCATGGATGCGTAGTGGTGCCAGCCCTTGGCGTTGGAGAACACTCGCGCTGCCAGCGTGCGGAACTGCGCCATGGTGTCTGCCTCTTCGCGGTAGACGATGGGTGAGCCCAGCCATTCGAGCAGCGTGGGGTTGGACTCGCGCAGCAGGGCCAGGGCCTTGCGAAGGTCCCAGCCGTTCACGTCCAAGTCCCCGCTGATCGGCAGCTCGATTACGTCGCGGCCTGGCGCTACGGTCAGGTACCAGGGCAGGCGGTTCACGTAGATGAAGCGCACGTCGTAGTCGCTGTCGGGCGAGGCAAAGCCCCAGCCCCGGCTGCCGGATTCGCAGGCAAAGAGCACCGTCACGTCGTGTGTGGCTTCGATGTCGCGCAGGGCCTGCAGCACCTGCGTGCGCATGTGGGGCTCCACCGGGTGGGCGGAGCGCAGCATTTCTTTTTGTACAGGCATTGAATATCACTTGTTGCGGACGATGCCGCTGCTATTTGTTGCGCCAACTTCTCAGCGCGTTCAGGTGGATAGCTCCCTCCGAGCTTCGTGTGTAGACAGTAAATAGACTGCCAATGCTCCGGAAAGGTTTACAGCCAGTTCTGCGTGCCTAGCCGCAGGGCGCGTACCTGCCTTGCCTTTCCCGTGAGCGTCTCCCAAGCGGTTACGTAACGCTGCCAATCCTTCAACGATCGCACTACAGCCGCCCAAGATTTGCTTGAAAACTTGTTCGGTGTGTTGCGAGGGCGCGAGCCGCAGCTCTTCCGCTGTTAGCCGATACAGCTTGTTCATGTCCGGGTTATCGTTGTGTGGAACGCCTCGTTCATCCAAGATCTGCTTGCAAACCGATTCCATCAGTGTGCGAGCTACGGTGATCGCTCCCTCGGGGTCTGACGCACGACGATCTAGCGCTTTTGACCAGATAGCTTGTGCGTATGTGCAATCCAGCTTCTTGACCGCTCCGGTGACTAGTGCGTCCGATGGAGACTCAGCTTCAAATTCACTCGCTTCTAACAAAGGCCTGAATTCGCTCCATATGAACTCCCTGCGCTCCGCATAGGTTGCGCACTTGCCCTTTATGAGTTGCCAAAACTGGGTGAGACTTCTGCACGTCCGAACAAAACTCGGAATCAGTGCATCGAATTTCTTTTCGGACAACACTGATTGCCTCAGTCTCGTGTAGTTCGCTTCCTCTTCCATGCTCCCTGTAGCTTTCGCAACGAGCAGGTTTTGCAGTGCTTCCACTTGTTCGCTGTAAACATTCATTGCATTTCCCTTTACCCTTTTACACACACCACTTGCTTTAGCGTGTACACCACCTCCACCAGGTCTTCCTGCGCCGCCATCACCGCGTCGATGTCCTTGTAGGCCATCGGAATCTCGTCGATCACATCCGCGTCCTTGCGGCATTCCACGCCTTCGGTGGCCTTGATCTGGTCTTCCACGGTGAACAGCTTCTTGGCCTTGGTGCGGCTCATGGTGCGGCCTGCGCCGTGGCTGCAGCTATTGAAGCTCTCGGGGTTGCCTTTTCCGCGCACGATGAAGCTCTTGGCCCCCATGCTCCCAGGGATGATCCCCAGCTTGCCTTGCTCGGCACTCACCGCGCCCTTGCGGGTCACGAACACGTCTTGCCCGAAGTGCGTTTCGCGTTGCACGTAGTTGTGGTGACAGTTCACCGCCTCAAGGTGCGTCTCGAACGGCTTGGTGATCACCTTGCGCAGCGCGGCAATCACGCGGCCCATCATCACCTCGCGGTTGGCGGCGGCAAACTTTTGCGCCCACCCCACGGCTTTCACGTAGTCGCCGAAGTACTGCGCGCCTTCCTCGAAGTACGCCAGGTCCTTGTCCGGCAGGTTGCGCTGGTTCACCTCGGCGTCCTTCTTGGCCAGCTCGATGAAGTGGGTGCCGATGGCGTTCCCCACACCGCGCGAGCCCGAGTGCAGCATCACCCACACGCTCTGGTGTTCGTCCAGGCAGATCTCGATGAAGTGGTTCCCCGTCCCAAGCGTTCCCAGGTGCTTGTAGTTGTTGGTGTTCTTGATGCGCGGGTGCGCCTCGCAAATTTCCTCGAACTCATCCACCAGCCCCGCCCAGGCGCGGTCGGTTTCAGCGGGCGGCGTATCCCAGCTTCCCTTGTCGCGGCCAAAGCGCTTGGGCGTCATGCCTACCGGAACGGCGCGCTCGATGGCGGCGCGCATGCCTGACAGGTTGTCGGGCAGGTCGCTCGCAGTCAGCGTGGTCTTGCACGCCATCATTCCACACCCCAGGTCCACCCCCACCGCGGCGGGGATGATGGCCTTGAGGGTGGGCACCACCGAGCCAATGGTGGCGCCGATTCCCAGGTGCACGTCGGGCATCACCGCCACGTGCTTGAACACGATGGGCAGGCGGGCAATGTTGCGCAGCTGGGCCTTGGCGTCGTCTTCCACGGGCACGCCGTTCGTCCACATCTTCACGGGAACGCCGTTGGGGACTTCGAGTTGTTCATAGTTGTTGTTCATATTGTTCTTTCGTCTTTGTTGTTCATTGAACCATTCCACGCGCTGCGGCTTGCGCATAGTTTTTCAGTTCGTCGTCGTTCTTCACCTGGCGGATGAAGGCATCCATGTGTGCCTGCAATTCCTGGTGTCGGTTTAGGCGGTTGCCCTCATGGCCGATCCCGTGCAATGCCGATACCTGTGCTTCGCGCCAGGGCATCGCCAGCATTTCGCAAAAAACCTTCCACATCGCGTCGCACCATTCGGGAGCGTGCTTGGCGTTCCAGAACGAGGGCCACACGTCAAACCACATGTAGCTCACGAAGTAGAGGCGGTCGCTTCGGCTGCCAATCGCGCTCTGCTCGGTGCTCAGGCGCGGCCCCAGGCAATCGCGCCATAGGGTGGGCAAGGCCCGCACCATGCGCATGGCATCAACCAGGGGCACGGATGGGGCGTTGACCATGTGCGGAATGTCTCCGGCGTTGTTGCTCATCACATGGTTCAGGCCCATGCCGACCTGAGCGTCACTGTAGGGCGCCAGGTCGTTACCTGCGTTGGCGAACAGCACTGTCTGGATGTGCGTCCATTGCAGCGGTGTGGCTTCGAACACGGGCTCTTCGATGTCCCAGTACCACTCCTGACCGCTCTTGTCGGGTACGGGGCGGTCGAACAGGTAACTCAGGGCCGCGTTGTAGACCGCTGGGTCGAGGCCAATGGATTCGCAGGTGACCGCAGCGTTGTCCCGCCGCTGGCGCTTTTCGCGGGGCGTCAGTTTTTTGTTCTTCATCGCATTCCTCCTCGCGCTTTGCTCACCTCAGCGCATCTTCACCAATCCATTCAACACCTGGTCCAGGCCACCAAACACCGAGATCTTGTCGATGCGTTCAGCCACGCGCTCCAGCGTCTCCAGCTCCTTCATGCGCAGGGCGACAGGGTTGTCCTCCATCACTTTCGCGGTGTTGAGCAGCGAGCGCGTGGCGGCAGTTTCCTCGCGGCGGCGGATCACGTTGGCCTCGGCCTGCTTCTGGGCCTGCACCACCTGGGTCAGGATGGTCTTCATCTCGCCCGGCAGCACGATGTCCTTCACGCCCACGCTCTCCAGTTGCATGCCGTAGGGCAACAGCTTGGCGGCCATGTGTGCGGTCACCACGTCGTCGATCACCGTCTTGTTCTCCAGCAGCTCATCGAGCGTGCGGGTGCCCACGGCGGCGCGCAGCGCAAACTGCAGCTCGCGGTACAGGTGGTCGGCAGGCTTTTGCAATTGGGCAAAAGCGCGCAGCACATCGGTGTAGCGGTAGGTGGCGCACAGGTTCAGGCGCAGGCTTACCTTGTCGCGGGTCATGATGTCCTGGCCCGATACTTCCACGGCTTGCAGGCGCAAATCCACCATCTCCACTGCCACAGTGCGGCCATATTTCCAGAAGGCGTAGGTGCCAGCCGTGAGCAGGCGCTCGACCTTGCCGTCCACCGTCAGCAGCGCGCACTGGCCCTCGGGCACCTGCACCTGCAGCACACCGGCCAAGCCGGTCACGCTGCGCTGGCGCAGCTGGGTTTGCGTCAATCGTGCCACCAGTGCGGCGGGCAGTTCAGCGCCCGCTTGCAGGTCCACCACTTGCACGCTCACCTCCACCAGGCCTTTCCAATAAAGGCGGCGGGTGCCGGGCGGCAGGATCTCGACCAGCACGCCGTTTTCGCTGCGCAGGCCCACTTCGGTTTCCGACAGGTTGACCTGCACAAACTCGGCGGCCACCGTCGCGGGCTCTTGCGCCATCAGGTACTCGGCCAGGCCGTGGGTGAAGGCGGGTTGTTCCAGGGCGAAGGTCTCCACGCGCAACTGGTCGGTGCCCGCAAACAGCCAGTAGGTGCCGCTGCGCAGCACGCGGTCAAAGCTGCCGTTGCGCAGCAGTAGGGCGCGTTCGTTCTTCTTGACGGTGGCGCGTTGGAACATCTTCATCAGCATCTCTTTTTCCTCTCTCTTCTTCGTTGTCGTATCGGGTTGCCGTTACAGCGATGGCGGGGTGCCAGGGGGGGGCCGCCTGGGCCGTGCAGTGCGCCGTGGTGGCTGCCCCCATCCCCAGCGGGAATGGCGGCAGCGCGGCTGGCTGCGGGCGCGGGCTGTGCCGGGTGCTGGCACAAACCGCCACCGGCTGACGGGGTGAATCCCTTGCGGTCGCTGCGCAACCTCGGGGCCTCTCCCCGCGTTCGGCGGGTGGTCTTTCGACCGGTACTTCCAATCAAGGTCTTGCGACCGTGGGCAGGAATCGAACCTGCGACAACCGCCTTTCGGCGGGGCTCTACCAGACTGAGCTACCAGTGGTGGCACGCCTGGAGTCGAACCAGACACTTCCTTTCGGGGTGGTCACCACGACCGTGCCGCTACCCAGCGTTGGCGATGTGCGGCATGCAGAACATCAACAGAACCCGAAGGCCCCGGACGCCCGGCACCGGTGGGGCGAACATTTGTCCTAACCCCAGCCTGTGAGCGGTCACCGCTTGCGCTGGATGCTTCTTCTATTGCCAGATGTGTGCCAGCTTGTGGCGAGTGGTATTCAACTTGCGCAAGCTGTTGATTTGTATGGCTATATTTTTGTTTTCCGAAATCGGTGTGGCATGCGCTTGTCAAAATAACTAGAATGAAAGCTAGTTAAATAGACAAAATAAATGCGCAAAAACAAGGTGGTCATGGGGTTCCTTGGCACCCAGCTCGACTCCGGCCGGGGCGCGGGGCGGTGGGAGAAGTGGCGCCCCACCGTATCGCTGGTGCAGCATGAGGACGTGGTGATCGAGCGGCTGGAGCTGCTCTACACACCACCGCACCGCGAGCTGGCCCACCAGGTGCGCGCTGACATGGCGACTGCCTCGCCCGAGACCACGGTGAACCTGGTGCCGCTGCCCATTGCCGACCCGTGGGACTTTGGCGAGGTCTATGCCCAGCTGTACGACTGGACGCAGGCCTACCGCTTTGACACCGAGCGCGAGGAGTACTGGACGCACATCACCACCGGCACGCACGTCGCGCAGATCTGCCTGTTCCTGCTGGTGGAGTCGCGCCGCATTCCGGGTGTGCTGGTGCAGACCTCTCCGCCCAAGCGCCAGCAGATGGGCAACCCTGGCAGCTACACGCTGATCGACCTGGACCTCTCGCGCTACGACGTGATCGCGCAGCGCTTCGGCGCGGAGCAGCAGGATGCGGTGCAGTTCCTCAAAAGCGGCATTGCCACGCGTAATGCGCGCTTCAACGCGCTGATCGACGAGGTGGAGCGGGTGGCGGTGCGCTCGCGCGCACCCATCCTGTTCACCGGGCCCACGGGCGCAGGCAAGTCGCACCTGGCGCGGCGCATGTATGAGCTGAAAAAATCCCGTCACCAGGTCGAGGGCGAATTTGTGGAGGTGAACTGCGCCACGCTGCATGGCGACGGTGCGGCGTCCACGCTGTTCGGCCACAAGAAAGGTGCGTTCACCGGCGCTGCGGCCGACCGTGCGGGTTTGCTGCGCACGGCGCACAAGGGCGTCCTGTTTCTGGACGAGATTGGTGAGCTGGGCCCGGACGAGCAGGCCATGCTGCTCAAGGCCGTGGAGGAAAAACGCTTCTACCCCCTGGGCAGCGACCGCGAGGTGGAGAGCGACTTTCAACTGGTGGCTGGCACCAACCGTGACCTGCGCACCGAGGTGGCGGCAGGGCGCTTTCGTGAGGATCTGTTTGCGCGTATCAACCTCTGGAGCTATGTGCTGCCGGGCCTGGCCCAGCGACCCGAAGACATTGAGCCCAACGTGGAGCACCTGCTGGTGCGTGCGGGCACGGAACTGGGACGCAGCGTGCGCTTTTCCAACGAAGCGCGCGCCGCCTACCTGCGCTATGCCCAGTCGCCTGAAGCGTTGTGGACCGGCAATTTCCGCGACCTCTCGGCCAGCGTCACACGCCTGGCCACGCTGGCCGACAGCGGTCGCATCGGCCTGCCCCTGGTCGAGGCCGAGATCGCCCGCCTGCGCTGGCTGTGGCAGCCCGCCAGCGATGCGCGCAACGGGCTGGCATCTGCAACAGGGACGGTGGGACGCGACGAACTCGCGGCCCTGCTGGGCGACGAGGGGGTGGAATCCATGGACCTCTTCGACCAGCTCCAACTGGCGGCGGTGCTGCAGGTCTGCCGCCAATCGCGCACTTTGTCGGACGCGGGGCGCCTGCTGTTCCAGGCCTCGCGCACGCAGCGCACGGTGGTCAATGACGCGGACCGGCTGCGCAAGTATCTTGTGCGCTTTGGTCTGGACTGGGATCGCGTCGCGGCCGCTGGGCGATAATCCCACCCGTGAAGCACGCCAGACCGCCGCTGGTGCAATCTGGGAAACCAGGCACTGGAGGAACGTCCGGACTGCACAGGACAGCGTAGCAGCTAACGGCTGCCCACCGTGAGGTGAGGATCAGAGCAACAGAGACGAGTCCCGGGGGAGTGCCGCAAGGTAGACCACTGGGGGTGAAACGGGCAATCTCTACGCGCAGCAATACCAAGTAGGCCAACGTTGATGTGGTTCCGCAGAGTTGGCGGGTAGGTAGCACCGAGCCGTGGTGGCGACACCCGGCCCAGATTAATGGCGGTCACACTGCGGGCAACCGTGGTGCACAGAATCCGGCTTATCGGCGCGCTTCACACTTTATTTCCACCCCGACTCGCCAAGGGTCGTGTGGTGAGCACGCCGCCCCTGTGGCGCGGCTGTGTTCAGTTTTTTGCGCAATGGGGTGCTTGCCCCCGCTCCAGCTCTGTCGCACGCTCCACCGTGTCGGGGTGGCTGCTCAGCAGCGACCAGACAGGGTGCGAGCCGATCTCCTGAGCCACCTTGCGCTGGCGTACTGCATCGGGTGTGCTGGCCCCGGAGGAGGGCGCCGATGCCGAGGTGGTCGGGCCCTTGCCCTGGTCTTTTTTCTGGGCCTCTTCGTTGTCCTCATCGCGCGCAATCGCCAGCAGCAGCTGGCCCATGGGCGCTGTGGGCAGTGCGGCGTGGCGCATGACGGCGATGGCGTAGCAGTCAGCCTCGCGCTCATGGCTGCGGCTGTAGGCCAGGCCGGTCAGCAAGGATGCACCCGTAGAAACGATGCCGGACACATCGCCCAGTGCCAGCCCCAGGCCCATGTTGAGCACGCCCTGCTGCACCACCATGCGCGTGGTGTGGCGCTGCACCACGTGGCCGACCTCGTGGGCCAGCACGCCCACCAAGGCGTTGTCGTCTAGGCCCTTGTCGGCCGCTGCCTTCACGATGCCGTCGGTCATCACGATCTTGCCGCCGGGCAGCGCAAAGGCATTGGCACCCATGCCGGATCGGAACTCCAGGGACAAAGGCGGCCGGTAGCCGGAGTAACGCTGCAGGCCAGGGGGCGTTTGCTGCACCAGGGCATCAAAACGCGCCTTGAGCTGGTCTTGTCGCTCCTTGGGCAGCTTGCTGGGCTTCAGGGTGCCGTTGTCCATCTGCTGGAGCACGTTCTCGGCCACGCTGGTCTCCCAGCTGATGGGCACAAACCGCGTGAGCTGCGTGGCCGCCCAGGGTGTGCCGTAGCGGTAGAACAGCGTGAGGCCAATGACGGCGGCGGCCGTCACGCCCAGCAGCACGGGCCAGCGGGTCTGCATGCGTTGTGCGATGCCGGGGCGCTCGCCCGCTGCTGCCAGGGCGGCGCGCCATTCGGTCACTGCATCGATCTCCACGCTGCCATGGTCGCGCAGATCGACGACCACGCGGGGTTGCGGCTTGCGCTCGTTCCAGGCCTCGGGCCAGCCCACCTGTTTCCAGGCAAAGACCACAGGCTCGGCCCCGGGCTGCGAGAGCGGGTGCAGCACCAAGGAGGGGCCTTGCGGCGTGGGCCGCAGGCTCACCACCACGGGCCGGGCCTTGCTGCTCTGGCCATCGAACCAGCGTCCGGGGACGAGGGCTGGGTGCGCAGGTGCCGACATGTTCAGCCGATAAGGTCGAGGCCAGCCGCATCCGCCAGGGCATCGCCCAGGCCACCCTGCTGCTGGCGCACCATGGCACCGGTCACCTGCTCCACGCCGCCCTTGACGTGCAGGGTGACGGACTCGCACTTCATGCGGTATTCGCTGACCCGCGCAAACGGGCGGTACAGCCCCAGCGTCAGAAGGGTGAGCAGCATGTTCTTGATGCGCAGCCATACGTAGCGGCCGCTCTTGAGGTGGCACTTGAAGCGGGCCACGTGGCTCACGCCGATGTTGTTCCACATCAGCTGGAACATGCGCGCCTCGCGGTATGCGCGGGCCGGTGCCGACGCCAGGATCAGCATAAAGATGCCCGCGATGATGGACACGATGATCACCACAAACATCCACAGGCCCAGGCGGTCGCTCTGGCTGGCCACCAGGGCGATGGAGCTGCCTGCGAGGATGCCGATCAGCGCCGAGAACCCCACCACACACAGGATGAGCACAGCCACGGTGGCCATCCACACCTTGACGAAGTCCATGTACACGGGCTTCCAGCGGCCTCGCTCGGCGCCCACCTGGGCCTTGAGCACCAAGAGGCTCTTGAAGTTGTATTCGGTGCGGATCACGCACAGCACCGACAGCACCAGGCCCAGCAGTACCAAGCCGCCCATGGCGGGCGTGAAGCGGGGCATGGGTTGTTTCTTGCCCTCTTCTTCGATGGCCTCCAGCGCCTGGGCCAGGTCGGGCGACAGCAGCTGCAGACCATAAAACACGCCAAACCACACCAGCGCCAGCGCAAACACAGGCCAGCTGGCGATGTAGACCTCTTTCCAGCTGGCCGTGAACTGCAGTCGCAGCCCGCGCCACCGCGTGGCCCCCAGGCGAAACCGCATGGCGCTGGCCCAGATGAAGGGCGCCAGCGCCGCGCCCGCCAGCAGGAACAGGCCCACCGCCGTGTCCTGCCCGGTGTTGGCGGCCAGGTTGTAGGCAATGGTCAGCAGCATCAGCAGCACAAAGCCCATCACCATCTTGCGTTGCTGCGCGGTGAATTCGAGGGGGCTGCCGGCCACCAGCGTGTGGCTGTAGAAATACTGGGCGGTGCGGCGGCGCGCCCAGGGGGTGTAGATGCCCAGCGTGACGATGGACAGCAGCACGTTGACGATCCAGACCCGGAAATACTCGCCCCCGCTGCCCGTGAACTCGAGCGGGTGGGCATCGATGTTCATCGGCATGAAGGTGGACATCGGCCCCGCAGCGCCGCCAGACGATTGGTTTGTGTTCATGAACTCCCTCCAGAGTGCTGCGCAGTGTAGCAGCGGTGCGGATCGAAGGAATTCAAATGAAAAAGGCTTGAAGCGCTTGTTGTAAAAGCGCTGGTAGCTATGTTTTCAGGAGCATATGTGCTTGACTTGTCCGGTGCGCATCGGCAGGGCGCCGCTGGGCCCGCAAGCCCTTAGGGCAGCGCTGAACAAGTCCCTCGCGCACCGCGCACCCCTGCTTTGGGCGGTCTGCCGCGTTGCACATCCTCGCGATAGCTACGGCTATCGCTGTGGTTTGCGCCTGGCATCCCATCCCAAATCAGGGCGCGCGCCACTGAGGGGACTTATTCAGCGTTGCCTTAGAACTTCTCCCAAGGCTGCAGGTAGCGCCACTGCCCCTCGGGCACCTTGGCCAGCGGCACGCGGCCGATGCGGATGCGCTTCATGCCCACCACCGTCAGGCCCACCGCTTCGCACATGGCCGGGATCTGGCCGGGGCGGATGCCCTTGAGCGCAAAGCGCAGCTTGGTTTCGTTCTGCCAGCTCACCTTGATGGGGGGCAGGGGGCGGCCATTGAACGTGAGGCCATGGCACAGGCGCTGCAGGCCATTGGGCGCGATGTCGCCCTTGACCTCGACGATGCACTCCTGCTCCAGCGACTCGATGTCTTCGGCCAGCTTGCGCGCGATGCGCTTGTCTTGCGTGTACACCACGAGGCCGCTGGCCTCGGTGGGCAGCGGGGTGAAGCATTCGAGCTGCTTGAAGTGGCGCTGCAGCACGCGGATGCCCGAGGCGTCTTCCGGCAGGTGGGACGCCGCGCTGAGCAGCGTGAGCGCCTGTTGCGCACCTTGGCTGCGGCTGGCGTGGGCCGCCTGCCCGGTGGGGGCGCCCGGCAGGCCCAGGCCGGCTTCAAACCCTGCGGGCTTGTGCAGCAGCAAGGTCACTGGGGTCAGCTCCAGCAGGCTGGCATCGGGTGCAACCGTCACGGCCTGATCGGGGCGCACGCGGGCGCCGGGGGCTTCCTCGATCTGGCCGTCCACGCTCACAAAGCCGCCCTCGATGAATTGCTCGGCCGTGCTGCGCGAGCAGCTCAGCTGTTCGGCCACGCGTTTGGCCAGGCGGATGTGGGTGGGGTCGGGGTTCTTGTCGGTCATTGAATATGAAGGCGGTCTTGGTGTTCTTGTGGCTCAGTTGTTGCCGGGTTGCAGCGAGCGAATGCGCTCCACATGCGCCAGCAGCGAGCGCTGGGCCACGGGCCACATGCGCTGCGGTACGTCGTCATAGGCGTGGCGCACCCAGTCGTCCATGCTGCCCTGGGGCAGCGCCTGCATGGCGGCCAGTACCTTGGCCTCGCGCGCCAGGCGGTGGGCCCTGAGCTTGGCTATGGCATTGCGGGCACCGAGGACCGGGCCCCCCAGCACGTAGCCATGCGCGGGCAGGATGAACTCCACGCTGTGCTCGGCGCAGACCGCATCCAGCCGGTCCAGCGAATCCAGATAGTCGGCCATGTTGCCGTCCGGCGGGTCGATCACCGTGGTGCTGCCGTTCAGGATGTGGTCACCACTGAACAGCAGCGCGTCTTCCACCAGCAGCAGGCACAGGTGGTTGGCCGCATGGCCTGGGGTGTGGATCACCTGCAGGGTATGGGTGATTTTGCCTTCAGGTACTAGTCCCTCAAGCACGAGTAGCTCACTATTTTGTAGCGCCCGGTCGGGGGTGAACTGGCTGGCCGCGCGGGCCGTGGGGGCCGACGGCAGGCCCAGAACGGGCGGGCGTGCCTTGCCCGTCTGCACGCATAGAGCCTGCAGCGGTGCGGCGCCGGGAGAGTGGTCGGCGTGCGAGTGGGTGCACACAATCATGCGGATGTCGCCACCTGCGGCACGCCAGAGCTTGTCCAGGTGCTCGGCGTCGGCCGGGCCAGGGTCGATGGCGATGAAGCCTGTGGCCGGGTCGCCCACCAGATAGCTGTTGGTGCCAGGGCCGGTCATCACGCCGGGGTTGGGGGCGGTCAGGCGCATCACGTTGCGCAGCAGCGGCACGGGGCGCTCAGTCTGCCAGTCCAGTGGGTGCACGATCTGCCCGTCGGGGCAGACCAGCGCCAGCTCGCCAAACGGCATGTCGTCCTCCATGTAGCGCGCTTCCTTGCCTGCCAGCAGGCCGGCGCGCGGGCAGCTGACCCACAGGGGCTGCTCGTGCGCCACGGCGTCCAGCACCGCCTGGGTGCTAGAAAATTGTGCCAGGCGCTGCAGCGTGCGGATGGTCGGGAAGATCATGAAGAACTGCCCCGCCTCGTGCCGCGCCAGCGCGTCGGCAGGGCGCACCCACACGGGCTCGAACTGCTCTGCCTCGTCGGCCACGGGCTCCTGGCCCTCGGGCATGCGGGCCACCAGAAAGGGCACTTCAAAGCGGCGCGCCAGATCACGATCGGCCGTCCAGTGGGCCAGCAGATACACCCCATCTGCCGCCAGGCGCAGTCCGCGTGCGGCGCACTGTGCGGCAAACGGCTGGTGGCGGTCGATGGCGGCAATGTCCTGCGCATCGGCCATCTGCCCTTGGCGGGGGCCTTCTGCATGGCGCGCCAGCAATACGCCCAGCTCTTCAAAACTCTCGCGGATGGCGGCAATCGCCTGGGTGAGGTGCAGGTCGCTTTGGGTGGGGCGGCGGTCGGCGGCGGCGTGCGTCGCGGGTGCTGCATCCAGCGCATCAATGCCACCGCCGGGGAACACATACGCGCCAGGCGCAAAACTGGCCGTGGCCGAGCGCCGGGTCATGAGGACTTCGAGCCCGCCGCCGCCAGGCACATCGCGCAGCAGCAGCACGGTGGCAGCGGGGCGGGTGGCTACCGGTTCTCGGTGGGGGTGGAGTTGTTGGCTGGAGCGGGGCATCGGGCCATTATCCGGCGTTGCCCTGCAGCCTGCCCGCCAGCTGCTTTCGTCAACGGACCGGCCTCTTGCCCTTGGGGAGGTCAGTAGGCGCCAGAGAGCAGGGCCCCTGCGTTGGGTACCCGCGTTTCCAGCCCCAGGCGCTTGAGCATCGCCCAGGTGGTGCAGGCTGCAGCGGACACGACAGGAATGCCCAACTGGTCCTGTGCCATCTGCACGGACGCCAGCGAGGGCATCTGGACGCAGGCCGAGATCACCACCACATCCACGCCGCGCGTGTCCAGCCGTTGCACCAGCCGGGCCGGGGCGGCGGGGTCCTGCGCGCCCACCTGCAGGTTGTCGGCAATTTTCAGCGACAGGCTGTCGTGCACGGCAATGCCCTCGTGCTCGATGTAGTCCACCACCAGCTGGGTCAGCGGCTTCATATAGGGCGTGAGCACCGACACCTTCTTGGCGCCCATGGCCTTGAGCCCTTCGACCAGCGCGCCTGCGCTGGAAACTACGGGCGCTGGCTTGCCATTGGCCACGGTGACCTCATGCAGCCGCTTTTCGGATGCGCGGTGGTAGCCCAGGCCCATGCTCATGATGGCCACGAGGCAGGCATAGCCCATCACGTCCATCTTGCCGTCCGACAGCTCCAGTGCGCAGCGGTCGGAGTCGCGGTCCATCGCGGCCAGCTCTTCCTTGGTGACCTTCTGCATGCGCATGCGGCTGGCGTGGAAGCTGAAGCGCTCGGGCAGGATCTGCTCGCGGGCGCGCAGCATGGCCGGGATCTCGGTCTCCATCGTGGTGTTGGAGCTGGGCACGATCTGCCCGATGCGGTAGGTGCGTTGCATGGTGGTCTTTCAGGAGTCAATGGGCAAAGCGCTGCCCGCCCGGCGCGCGGAGCGCCGGAAATGGGATCGCGCAGGGGAAGTCTGTGGGCCGGTCAGTCGGCTTTGATACCGGCGGCCTTGATGGTCTTGGCCCAGTAGGAGGTTTCGGTCTTCACCAGCTCACCGAGGGCGTCGGGCGGCAGGTAGCGCAGTTCGATGCCGGCAGCGTCGGCGCGCTGGCGCGTCTCGGGCATGTCCAGCGCCTTCTTCACATCGGCGGTGAGCTTGGCCACCACGGCGGGTGGCGTGGCGGCCGGGGCGAACAGGCCCACCCAGGCTTCGAGCTTGAAGTCGGGCATGCCGGCCTCGGCCACGGTGGGCACGTTGGGCAGGCCCGGGTGGCGCTTGGTGCCGGTGACGGCAAAGGCCTTGAGCTTGCCGCTGACCACATGCTGCATGACCGACGGTGGCGTGGTGATGAACACCTGCACCTGGCCCGCCAGCACATCGGCCACCGCAGGGCCCGAGCCACGGTAGGGGATGTGGGTCATGAAGGTGCCGCTTTGCTGCTTGAAGATCTCGGTGCCGATGTGCGACAGCGAGCCGTTGCCCTGCGAGGCGTAGTTCACCTTGCCCGGGTTGGCCTTGAGGTACGCGATGAATTCCTTGAGGTTGTTGGCTGGCACCGAGGGGTGAGCGGCAATCACGTTGGTGGCCACGGTGAGCAGCGCGACGGGGGCGAAGTCCTTGGCCTCCCAGGGCAGGCTGGGGGTGAGGGCCGGGTTGCCCACGTGGTAGGCCGAGTACGAGATCAGCAGGTTGTAGCCATCGGGTTTTGCGCGGGCCACGGCGCCGTAGGCCACGTTGCCGCTGCCGCCCGCCTTGTTGTCGATTACCACCGGCTGGCCGATCACGCGCGCCAACGGCTCGTTGAGCAGGCGGGCCGAGGTGTCCACCACGCCGCCGGGCGGGTTGGGCACGGTGAGCGTGATGGCCTTGCTGGGGTAGTAGTCTTGCGCCATGGCCAGGCCCGAGAGGGCCAGCGTGGCAGCCAGCAGGCTGTGCTTGATCGTCATGTTCGTCTCCACCAGATGTTGTAGTGAAGGTATTGTGGAAACAAGCGAATCAGCAGTCCAATATATTGTTGGTCTTGATCAAGACCTGAAAAGTATCAATGGAACTGCGCCATCTGCGTTACTTCGTCGCCCTGGCGGAAGAGCTGAGCTTCACACGCGCCGCGCAGCGCCTGCATGTCTCGCAGCCGCCGCTGAGCCTGCAGATCGCCCAGCTGGAACAAGAACTGGGCGCCCAGCTCTTCGTGCGCACCAGCCGGCGCGTGGAGCTGACGCTGGCAGGCCAGGCCTATCTGGTGGATGCACGCGCGGTGTTGGAGCGGCTGGACACGGCGCGCCAGCGTGTGGCGGCCATCGGCCAGGGGCAGGCCGGGCGCATTGAAGTGGGGCTGTCGGGCTCGCATTTCCTCGGGCCGTTTCCGGCGGCGCTGGCGCGCTACCGACAAAGCCATCCGGGCGTGGATGTGGTGCTGCACGAGATGCAGCCTTCGCTGCAGCAGGCGGCCCTGCGCGACAAACGCATCGATGTGGGCATCTCGCGCACAGCCGTCAACGACGACCAGCTCGCCAGCACCCTGCTGTGGCCCGACCCTGTGGTGGCGGCTTTGCCGCCCGGCCACCCGCTGGCGGCGCGCAAGGCACTGGCCTTGAAGGACCTGCGCAGCGAGGCCTTCGTGATGCTGCGCCGCGACTCGTCGGCCCATGCCGAGCACATGGTGCAGTGCTGCGTGCAGGCCGGCTTTGCGCCCCGGGTGGCGCAGACCACGGTGGAGCTGGCCGCCGTGCTGAGCCTGGTGGCGGCCGGGCTGGGCGTGGCCCTGGTGCCTTCGTCCCTGGGCATGCTGTTCGGGCCGCGCGTTGTGTTCAAGCCCCTGGGCGCCAAAGCGCCGCGCGCCGATGTGCATGCGGTGCAGCGGCGCGACGACCTGCTGGGCGTGGTGCCGGCTTTCGTGCGGGTGATGGCGGGCTGACGTGGGCTCAGTGCCCCACAGGCACCACACCAGCGGCACGCACGGGGATGCCGCTGCGCCGGTCCAGCACACCGCTCCAGTGCGTGAGGGCCAGCGACACCAGCACCACCAGCGCACCGATCCACGGCGTGTGCTGCAGGCCCAGGTGCGTCACGATCAGACCACCGGCCCACGCGGCGCCGGCGATGCCCAGGTTGAACGCTGCGATGTTCAGGCCCGAGGCCACGTCCACCGCCTGCGGCGTGAAGCGCTCGGCCTGCTTGACCACATACACCTGCAGCCCCGGCACATTGCCGAATGCCACGGCGCCCCACAGCAGCACGGTGCCCACAGCCAGCCAGGGGTGGGGCGCGGTGAACTGCAGCAGCAGCAGCACGGCCGCCAGCAGCGCAAAGATGATGCGCAGCGCAGGGATGGGGCCCAGCCGGTCGGCCAGCTTGCCGCCCCAGAGGTTGCCCACGGCCACGGACACGCCGTACACCAGCATCACCCAGCCCACCGAACCCGCGCTGAACCCCGAGATGTCGGTGAGGATGGGCGCGAGAAAGGTGAACGGGATGAACGTGCCGCCGTAGCCGATGGCCGTCTTGGCATACACCAGCAGCAGGCGCGGCTCGGCCAGCACCTTGGCCTGCTGCAGCAGCGAGGCGGGCGGGGTATGCGCCAGGTTGCGCGGCACGAAGAGGGCGCTGCCGATGAAGGCTGCCGCGCCCAGGGTTGACACGGCCAGGAAGGTCTCGCGCCAGCCAAAGTGCTGGCCGATGAAGGTACCCAGCGGCACGCCCGTGACCAGGGCCACCGTAAGGCCGGTGAACATGATGGCAATCGCACTTGCGGCCTTTTCGCGTGGCACCAGGCCGGTGGCGATGGTCGAGCCGATCGAGAAGAACACGCCATGCGCCAGCCCAGTGAGGATGCGCGCGGCCACCAGTGTCTCGTAGCTGGGGGCCTGCCAGGCCAGCAGGTTGCCGGCGGTGAACAAGGCCATCAGCGCCAGCAGCAGCGCCTTGCGCGGCAGCTTGCCCGTGAGTGCGGTGAGCACGGGCGCGCCGATGGCGACACCCAGGGCGTACAGGCTGACCAGCAGGCCCGCCGAGGGGATGCTGATGGAAAGGTCTGCCGCCACGGTGGGCAGCAGGCCAACGATCACGAACTCGGTCGTGCCGATGGCAAAAGCGCTGAGCGTCAGCGCGAGCAAGGCAATGGGCATGGGAACACTCCAGTTTTCAGGCTTTCGGGCTCTGGAGTGTGGGTGTTTGGGTCTTGCAGAAAAAGAGGGTGAGGCGCCATTGATAATTGACTGGAAATCAACAATCAAAGAGCCAGGAGCACCCATGAAAACCACGCTGGAAGAACTGCAGGCCTTTGTCGCCGTGGTGGATGGCGGTTCGATCACGGCCGCAGCCGACGCACTGGGCCAGACTGTCTCTGGCATCAGCCGGGCACTGGCGCGGCTGGAGAAAAAGCTGGACACCACGCTGCTTCGCCGCACGACGCGCCGCACTGAGCTGACCGAGGAGGGCCAGGCCTTTTTGCAGCGCACGCGCGCCATCCTGGCCTCCATCGACGACGCCGAGGAGCACATGGCTGCGCGCCGCCAGCAGCCCGCAGGCCGCCTGCGGGTGAATGCCGCCACGCCGTTCATGCTGCATGCCGTGGTGCCCCTGGTGCCAGCGTTTCGCGAGGCGTATCCGCAGATCACGCTGCAACTGGACACGGACGAAACGTACATCGACCTGCTGGAGCGGCGCACGGACGTGGCCATCCGCATCGGACAGCTCCAGGACTCCACCCTGCATGCGCGCCCCCTGTGCACCAGCCGCGTGCGGGTGCTGGCCAGTCCCGACTACCTGGCGCGGACGGGCAGGCCCAAGAGCGTGGCGGACCTGGCACGGCACACGCTGCTGGGCTTTCACCAGCCTGAGTCACTCAACCACTGGCCGCTGCGGGGCGAGCATGGCGATGCTTGGCCCATCGTGCCCAGCCTCACCGCGTCGAACGGCGAAACGTTGCGCCAGCTCGCGCTGCAGGGGGTGGGCATCGTGTGCCTGTCCGATTTCATGACGGCAGCTGACCGTGCGCGTGGCGACCTGGTGCAGGTGCTGGCCAAGGACACGGTGGAGGTGCGCCAGCCCATCAGCGCGGTGTACTACCGCAACACGCAGCTGGCGGCACGCATCGCGTGTTTTCTGGATTTTCTGCAGGAGCGTCTGGGCTGAGCAGGCCTGCCTTGCAGGCCCGCCATTAGCGCAATGCGCGCAGCTGCTGTAGGCGAAGCAGCACCGCGTCGATGACGGCATTGGCACCCTCCACATCGCAGCTCCACAGCATTTCCAGCAACTCGATCAGCGCGATGGCGTTGGTCTCCTGCAGCGCTGCGCGGGCGGCAGCCTGCAGGTCGTGCAGGTCCAGTTCCTGAAGAACATCAACGGTCAATCCCATGGGGCACTCCCTGTTTTTTTGAGGAGGCCCATGGTAGGTGCGTGGCGGCCGGGTGCCGGGCTGCGCGGCATGATCAAGATCAAGGGCCTATGAGAAACCCAGGCGCCCTGGCGCCCGCCGTCAGCCGCGTGCCGGAATCGCCAGCCCCCGGGCCACCGCAGGGCGGGCCACAAACGCATCGAGCACGCGCTGCACTTCCTTGAACTGGCCAAACTCCACCAGGTCGCCCGCGCCATAGAAGCCGATGAGGTTGCGCACCCAGGGCAGGATGGCAATGTCGGCGATGGTGTACTGGTCGCCCATCACCCATGGGCGGCCCGCCAGGCGCTCGTCCAGCACTTTGAGCAGGCGCTTCGACTCAGCGACATAACGGTCGCGCGGGCGTTTGTCTTCGTAGTCCTTGCCCGCAAACTTGTGGAAGAACCCGAGCTGGCCAAACATGGGGCCCACGCCGCCCATCTGCCACATCACCCACTGCAGGGTCTCGTAGCGCCCAGCGGTGTCCTGCGGCATCAGCTGGCCGGTCTTGCTGGCCAGGTACACCAGGATGGCGCCGGACTCGAACAGCGCCAGCGGCTGGCCGTCCGGGCCGTTCGGGTCCAGGATGGCCGGGATCTTGTTGTTGGGGTTGAGCGAGAGAAACTCGGGGGAGGTCTGGTCGTTGGTCTCAAAGCTCACCAGGTGGGGCTCGTAGGGCAGGCCCAGTTCTTCCAGTGCAATCGATACCTTCACGCCGTTGGGCGTGGGCAGGGAATACAGCTGGATGCGGTTGGGGTGCCGGGCGGGCCACTTGCGGGTGATGGCAAAAGCGGAAAGATCGGTCATGCGAGGTTCCTGAAAAAGCCGGTGGAATCGAGAGAAGCTGCCAAGCGTAAGCCCGCACGTGGTTTGGCGCAGGGGCGGGGCCATAATCCCATCCCATGCAGATTCGCTTCACCAAAATGCAGGGCGCGGGCAACGATTTTGTGGTGCTCGACGAAACCCAGGGCCGCCTGGGGCTGAACACGGCCCAATACCGCTTCCTGGCAGATCGACACTTCGGTGTCGGGGCCGACCAGATCCTCACCGTGCGGCCTTCTCCTGGTGACGGCATTGACTTCGAATACGTGATCCACAACGCCGACGGCGGCGAGGTGGAGCAGTGTGGCAACGGCGCGCGCTGCTTTGCGCGCTTTGTGCATGACCGGGGCCTGTCGGGCAAGGACACCATCCGCGTGCAGACCAAAAGCGGCGTGATCGCGCCCCGCCTCACGGGCGACGGCCGCGTCACGGTGGACATGGGGCGTCCCGAGTTCGACCCCGCCCAGGTGCCGTTCGACACCACCGGTCTCACGCCCGTGCAGCAGGGTTTGGGGCAAAAATGGCCGCTGGCGATAGAAGAATATGCCCCTGGTGCTTCTGTTTTGATAGCTGTTGCCTCCATGGGCAACCCGCATGCGGTGCAGTTGGTGGACAACGTGGACACCGCTCCGGTCGCGCAGGCCGGGCCGCTGATCGAGCGCCATGCGCGCTTCCCCCAGCGAGTGAACGCCGGCTACCTGCAGATCGTGGACCGCTCCCATGTGCGCCTGCGCGTGTTCGAGCGCGGCGCAGGCGAGACCCTGGCCTGTGGCACCGGCGCCTGCGCGGCAGTGGCCAGCGGCATCCGCCTGGGGCTGCTCGACCCCGAGGTGCAGGTGGACACGCGCGGCGGCCGCCTCACCATTGCGTGGAGCGGTGCCGACACCGATTCCGTTTTCATGACAGGCCCCGCCACCACGGTGTTCGAGGGCCAGATCGACATTCCCGACACGCTCGTATGACTACCCACATCCCACCGATCACCGAAGACGACATCGCCCAGTTCCTCACCAACACGCCCGGCTTCTTCGAGCGCCATGCCGAGGTGCTGGCCAGTGTGCAGATCACCAGCCCGCACGGCGCGCGTGCGGTGAGCCTGCAGGAGCGCCAGGCCGAGATGCTGCGCGAGAAGATCAAGGGTCTGGAGCACCGCATTATGGAAATGGTGCGCAACAGCACCGAAAACGCCGCCATTGCCCAGAAGGTGCACCAATGGACTGGCAGCCTGCTGCAGGTGCGCGACCCGTTCGACCTGCCCCAGGCCGTGGTCGACGGCGTGCGCACCCTCTTCGACGTGCCCCAGGCGGCGGTGCGTGTGTGGGAGGTGGCAGCGCCTTACATCGACGCCGACTTCACCCAGGGCGCGAGCGAGGACGCGCGGGCATTTGCGTCGTCGCTGACCATGCCGTTCTGCGGGCCCAACCTGGGTTTTGAGCCTGCGGGCTGGCTGGCGCAAGAGGCCGGTGAGCCCGCACAGTCGCTGGCCCTGCTGCCGCTGCGCGCAGGCGCCATCGACAGCGCCACGCCTGCGTTTGGCCTGCTGGTGCTGGGGTCGCACGATCCACAGCGTTTTGATGCCACGATGGGCACCGACTTTTTGTCGCGCATGGCAGAGCTGGCCAGCGCAGCCCTTCTGCGGCTTCAGTAAGCAGTCGCAAGCCCCGCCGCCATTGCCAACCCAACGGCGTCTCAGCCACGGCCCCCATGCCTGAAACGCCTGCGGCACCCACCACGCTCGACCCCCACGTCCTGCGGTATCTGGAACATGTGCGCGTCGAAAAGCGGCTGGCCGCGCGCACGCTCACGCTCTACACCCTCGACCTCGAAAAACTGGCGCAGTTTGCGGCCGGCGTGAATGTGCCGATGCTGCAGTTGCAGACCGCTCACATTCGCCGCTTTGTCGCGCAGATGCACAGCGGCGGCCGCAGCGGGCGGGGCATCGCGCTCATCCTGTCGGGCTGGCGCGGCTTTTTCATCTGGGCGGGGCGGCAGGGGCTGATCCCGCACAACCCGGTGCAGGACGTGCGTGCCCCCAAGGCGCCCAAGCCTTTGCCCAAGGCGCTGGGGGTGGACGACGCCGTGCGGCTGGCCGAGTTCGACAACACCGGCGCCGACCCCTGGCTCGAGGCGCGCGATGCAGCCATGGTGGAGCTGCTGTACGGCTGCGGCCTGCGCGTGGGCGAACTGGCGGGGCTCGATGCCAACCCCAACGCCGACACCCAGCGCCAGGGCCGTGGCTGGGTGGACCTGCAAGCGGGCGAGGCCCATGTGTTCGGCAAGGGCAGCAAGCGGCGCAGCGTGCCGGTGGGCGCGGCTGCCACAGCCGCGCTGCAGGCCTGGCTGCAGCTGCGGGCCACACCGTTTGGGGGCGAGGGCTCTGTGCGGCTGGACACCGCCCTGTTCGTGGGCCAGCGCGGCAAACGCCTTACCGCCCAGTCCATCTGGCTGCGCCTGCGCCAGCGCAGCCAGCAGGCGGGGCTGACCACGCCGGTGCACCCGCACATGCTGCGCCACTCGTTTGCCAGCCACCTGCTGCAAAGCAGTGGCGACCTGCGTGCGGTGCAGGAGCTGCTGGGGCACGCCAACATCACGACCACGCAGGTGTACACGCGGCTCGACTTTCAGCACCTGGCCAAGGTGTATGACGCGGCCCACCCGCGCGCGCGAAACAAGTCCCCCTGAGTTGCCGTGCGGCGTCCCTCCAAAGGGCGGCGCGCCTGCTGGCCTGGCGGAACCAAGTGACAACCAGGCGCCTCCGAGCAACGTGGCGCCCGCTGTGGAGCGCCCTGGAGTTGTCCTCATGCTGCTGAAATGGATCCAATCGAACCGGTGGTTCATCGTGTTGCTGTTGTGCTTTGGCGTTTTTCGCACTGCCGTGGCCGACTGGAATCCCATCCCTTCGGGCTCGATGCGGCCCACGCTGCTGGAGGGGGACGTGGTGCTGGTCAATCGCCTGGCCTACGACCTCAAGCTGCCGCTCACGGACATGATCCTGGCGCACATCGATGATCCGCAGCGCGGCGATGTGGTCACCTTCTCGTCCCCGCTGGATGGCACCCGCCTGATCAAGCGCATTGCGGCCTTGCCCGGAGACACGGTGGAGATGCGCAACGAGGTGCTCTACATCAACGGCCAGGCGGCCGAATACGAGATGCCCGATTCTGTGCAGGAGCCGGTGCTGCCAGGTCACACGCTCACGGCCACGCGCTGGACAGAGCGCCTGCTGGGGCATGAGCGCCGTGTGCAGTGGCTGCAGGGCGTGACTGCGCGCAGCAGCTTCGATCCGGTGCAGGTGCCCGAGGGCGAATACCTGGTGCTGGGTGACAACCGGGACAACAGTGCCGACTCGCGCTACATCGGCCTGGTGCCACGCCATCTGCTCATCGGGCAGGCGCACCGCGTGCTGCTGTCGGCCGATGTGCTGGGCCACTGGGCGCCGCGCCTGGAGCGCTTTGGCAAGGCGCTGTAGTCCCTCCAGTTCATCAGGGGCGCGGCCTGCACGCCTGGCCGCGCTGCTCAGACGGCTGCCATCGGCGGATGGGCGTGACCGAGCGAGGGGCGGCGTACGGGCCGGTGCTGCGCGACAGCAAGTGGCTCATGGACGTGGACGAGGGCTTGGACCGCAGGCAGCTTGAAGGTGGCAACCGTGTCGACCAGTTCGCCCGCCTGCTGGTTCAGGCTGGCAGCGGCTGCGGCCATTTCTTCCACCAGTGCGGCGTTTTGCTGTGTGGCCTGGTCCATCTGCGTTACCGCTTCGTTGATCTGGTCCACCCCCTGGCTCTGTTCGGTGCTGGCGGCAGTGATATCGCCCATGATGTCGGTGACACGGCGGATGGAGGCAACGACCTCACTCATGGTTTGACCGGCGCGGTCCACCAGGGCAGACCCGGCTTCCACGCGCTCCACGCTGGTTCCGATCAGGCCCTTGATCTCGCGGGAGGCCTCGGCCGAGCGGCTCGCCAGCACGCGCACCTCGGTGGCCACCACGGCAAAGCCCCGGCCCTGGTCGCCGGCGCGGGCGGCCTCCACCGCCGCGTTCAGCGCCAGGATATTGGTCTGGAACGCGATGGAGTCGATGACCCCGATGATCTCGGAGATCTTGTTGCTGCTGTCGTTGATGTCCTTCATGGTGCGCACCACGTCAGCCACCACCTCGCCACCCTGCACTGCAATCGAGGTGGCGGTCTGGGCCAGCTGGTTGGCCTGGCGGGAGTTCTCGGCGTTCTGGCGCACAGTGGCGTTGAGCTGCTCCATGGAGGCGGCTGTCTCTTCGAGCGCACTGGCTTGCTCTTCGGTGCGCGAAGACAGGTCGTTGTTGCCCTGTGCGATTTGTTCCGAAGCGCTGGCTACGTTGATGGAGCTCTGGTGCACCATGGCTACCATGGTGGCAAGGCTGTCCTGCATGCGCTTGAGTTGCGCCATCAGGCTGGAGGTGTCGCCGGGCCTGAGGTCAATGGCCACGGTCAGGTCGCCGTGCGCCACGCTGCGCGCCAGTGCGGCAGCAGTGCCCGGCTCGGTGCCCAACTGGCCCACGATGCTGCGGGTCACGAGGTAGCCAAAGCCCAGGGCGAATAGCACACCACTGGCAATAGCCAGCGCCACGAACCATCGCGTATTGGCATAGGACTCGACCGCTTGGTCATACTCCTTGCGCGCGGTGTCCAGTTGCACCTGCACCAGAGCGCCCAGCACGTCTTGCAGCGGATCGAGTGCGGGGTACATCTCTCGTGCTGCATAGTCGGTCAGGCCCGGCAGGTCCTTGTTACCGATCAGGTTTTCCAGCGCTTGGACGGCGCCATCGGCTTTGGGCTGCAGCTCTTTGAATTGGGCTGCCAAGCGCACTTCGTCGGCCACCAGCTCGGTCGCCAGATAGGCGTTCCAGTTGTCACTGATGTCCTTCTTGGCTCTGGCGATCGAATCCAACCCTTGCTGCGGGGTGAGCGCGCCGTCGCGCACCTTGTGTGCGGTATCCACTACGTTCACGGCGTACGCGTCTGACACCAGCTTGATCTGTTTGAGTGGCACCACGCGGTCCTGGTACACGGTATTGAGCCCCGCGTTGGCGCGCTGCATGCCAGTGAGGCCTGCGCTGCCGATCACAACGGTCAGCACGCAAAGTACGGCCAGCAGCAGAGACAGGCGGGTAGAAATCTTCAGGTCATTGAAGTTCATGATTAGCAGTTCCTTGTGGGTGATGCAGCCGCTCAGTGGCTGGTGGCAGGTGTATCACTCGCTACCGATTTGGCAAGAAATTTCTCGATATCGAGCAGGATCAGCATGCGCGGGCCGACCGAGCCGATGGCCAGCAGGTGTTCGGGCTTGACGTTGCCGCGCAGGGCGGGCACGGGGCGCAGCTGTTCGCGCTCCAGCGTGAGCACGTCGGACACGCCGTCCACCACCACACCCACCGTCCGCTGGCCGATGTGCAGCACGATCACCACCTTCAGGTGGTCGTACTGCACGGCGGTCTGGCCCAGCTTCAGGCGCAGGTCGAGGATGGGCACGATCACGCCGCGCAGGTTCATCACGCCCAAAAGCTCACCGGTCGCGTTGGCGATGGTGGTGGGCTTCTCGTACGACCGGATCTCCTGCACGCGCAGGATGTCCACCCCGTATTCCTCGTTGCCTATCTTGAAGGCCAGAAATTCGCGAAGGTCGGTCATCACGGCCTGGGCCGTGCCGGGCGCGGGGGCCAGGCGGGTGATGCTGGGGCGTGTGGCAGAGGTGGTCATCGGATTGGTTGTGATAAAAATGATAATTTCCGCAATTTTATCGATTGCAAATCATATTTGTCAAATATGCGATTTCAATGCGGCAGATCGGCTGCGTTCCTGCCGGGCTGGGAAGGGCTGGCTGGGCCTGCCTGATGGGGGTGTGACCAGGGGCGTGGGTAGCTTTTGCGCGCAGTTTTCCATCGGCGGGTGGCTCACCCGTGCCCGCCAGCACGCACAATCCGGGTCATGAAAACCCTTCGACTCCGCGCGGGCAAAGAGCGCTCGCTGTTGCGCCGCCATCCCTGGATCTTTGAATCGGCCATCGCCAAGGGCGGCGGCGACAGCGGCGAGACCGTGCGCGTGGAATCGCACGAAGGCCAGTTTTTGGCCTGGGCTGCGTACAGCCCCAGCTCGCGCATCCGTGCCCGGGTGTGGAGCTTTGATGAGGCACAACGCATTGATGCTCCGTTTTTTATAGCTGCTTGCGCACGTTCCATCATCGCCAGGGCACGTTTTGACGTGCAAAGCGATGGCGTACGCCTGGTGCATGGCGAGTCCGACGGCCTGCCCGGGCTCATCGTGGACCGCTATGGCGATACGCTGGTGGCGCAGTTCACCAGCGCAGGCACCGAGCGCTGGAAGGGCGTGATTGCCGATGCGCTGCTGCGCGAAACGGGGCTGACCAAGCTCTACGAGCGCTCGGATGCCAGCGTGCGTTCGCTGGAGGGCCTGGAGCCCGCCACCGGCTGGCTGCGCGGTGGGCCCACGGGTGCGGCAGGTGATGGCGAGGGGCCGCCGCTCGAACTCACGATCCGTGAACACCAGTGGCGTCTGACGCTCAACATCGCTGAGGGCCACAAAACCGGCTTCTATCTGGACCAGCGCGACAGCCGCCAGCGGTTTGCCGACTACACCCAGCGCCTGGGCTTCAAGCATGTGCTCAACTGCTTTTGCTACACCGGTGGCTTCAGCGTGGCGGCACTGGCGGGCATGCGTGCAGCGGGCACTGTGGCCGACGGGCACGTGACCTCCATCGATTCCTCGGGCCCGGCCCTGGAGCGCGCCCGCGCCCATGTGGCGCTCAACGGGTTCGATCCGAACCGGGCCACCTTCCTCGATGCCGACGTGAATGCCTCGCTGCGCCAGTTCCTCAAGGAAGGCCAGCGCTTTGACGCCATCATCCTGGACCCGCCCAAGTTCGCCCCCACGGCGGCCCACGCCGAGCGGGCCGCGCGCGCCTACAAGGACATCAACCGGCTGGCGCTGCAGTTGCTGTCGCCCGGCGGGGTGCTGTTCACCTTCTCGTGCTCGGGCGGCATCAGCGCCGACCTGTTCCACAAGATCGTGGCCTCGGCTGGCGCCGATGCAGGGGTGGACGGCTACATCCTGGAGCGCCTGGGCGGCGCGCCCGACCATCCGATGACGCTGGAGTTTCCGGAGGGCGAGTACCTCAAGGGGCTGGTGGTGATGCGCAAGGGGTGAGCTTTCCGGTGCCAGCAGGGGCTTGACAGCCTCGGTACACTGAAAAAGATGCCCCTGGGTGGGGCACTGCGCCGCGCAGCGCAAGTATTTGATTCCCTTGAAAGACAGATTTATGGCACTGATCCCCGTCACCATCCTCACCGGCTTCCTGGGCTCGGGCAAAACGACGTTGCTCAAGCGCCTCTTGAGCGAAGCCCATGGCCAGAAGATCGCCGTGATCGAGAACGAATTCGGCGAAGAAAACATCGACAACGACATCCTGGTGACCGAGTCCAAGGAGCAGATCGTGCAGATGAGCAATGGCTGCATCTGCTGCACCATCCGCGAAGACCTGCGCGAGACGCTGCAACTGCTGGCGGCCAAGAAGCGCAAGGGCTTGCTCGACTTTGACCGCATCGTGATCGAGACCACCGGCGTGGCCGACCCGGGCCCCGTGGCGCAGACCTTCTTCATGGACGAAGAGATCGCCGAAACCTACCTCATCGACTCGATCATCACGCTGGTGGACGCCAAGCATGCGCCACAGCAGCTCAACGACCGGCAGGAGGCGCGCCGCCAGGTGGGGTTTGCGGACCAGATCTTCCTGTCCAAGACCGACCTGGTGTCCAAGGACGAGACCGACGCGCTGATCCATCGCCTGAAGCACATGAACCCGCGCGCGCCCATCAAGGCCGTGCATTTTGGCGAAGTGCCGCTCAAGGAGGTGCTGGACCTGCGCGGCTTCAACCTCAATGCGAAGCTGGACATCGACCCGGACTTCCTCAAGGAAGAAGGGGATGGGCATGGCCACCACGACCATGACCACGAACATGGCAAGCACTGCAGCCACCCCTCCCACCAGCATGAGCACGGCCATGGCCATCATCATCACCACGATGACGATGTGAAGAGTTTTGTGTACCGATCGGACCGCCCGTTCGATCCGGCCAAGCTCGAAGACTTCCTTGGCGCCATCGTCAATATTTACGGCCCGCGCATGCTGCGCTACAAAGGGGTGCTGAATATGAAGGGCACTGAACGCAAGGTCATATTCCAGGGCGTGCACCAGCTCATGGGCAGCGACCTGGGCCCCCAGTGGGCCGAGGGCGAGGCGCGTACCAGCAAGATGGTCTTTATTGGCATTGACCTGCCCAAGGACATCTTCCTGCAGGGGCTGGAGCAAAGCCTGGTCTGACCTGTTCGCCGGTTCCGAGGGGGCAATGGAGCCCGATTTGTGTTGTATCTGCAACGTTTCCGTTTGCGTCAGCCCAGGTCGATACAATCGCGCCCCGGCAAGAACCTGTGAACAGGTTCTAGACCCCGGAAGGCTTGCCACACGCCCTTGGCTGCGAATGCAGCTGGGGCCCGCCCGTACTGCGAGGAGACCAGGAAGTGAAAGCCGACACCAGCAAATCCAAGGGGGCCACCAAGGCAACCCCTGCCGCGGCGAAAAGCGCCGCCGCCCCAGCGGCACCCAAAGTTGCTGCGAAGGCCACTGCCAAGGCTGCTGCGGCACCCAAGGTGGTCGCGCCCCCGGCCGTGCCGGCACCCGCTCCGGCGCCCGCACTGCAAGCGGGCTCGCAGGTACCCGTGCGCACAACCCGGCCTTCTTCCCGATTGGCCCAATTGACCGTACCATCCATGGCACAGACGGTGGCTTCGACAGCTGCCAAAGCCAGTTATCAACACACCATGCCCACGACCGCGCAAGCGCAGCCTACTTACACGGCTGCCAAAAAAGACCCCAAGCTGGCGAACAACTGGAAGACCAAGTCCGTCGCCGAGCTGACCGACGCTGAAGTCATGGCCATGCCCGACAGCGAGTACATGAACGAAAAGCAGATGGCGTTCTTCCGCCTCAAGCTCGTTCAGCTCAAGCAGGACATCCACAACAGTGCCGGCGAAACCACCGAACACCTGCGTGAGGACACCGTGGTGGTGCCCGACCCGGCCGACCGCGCCACCATCGAAGAAGAGCACGCACTGGAGTTGCGCACCCGCGACCGCGAGCGCAAGTTGCTCAAGAAGATCGAGCAATCCATTGCCCGCATCGATGCGGGTGACTACGGCTACTGCGACGAAACCGGTGAGCCCATTGGTGTGGGCCGCCTGATCGCACGTCCCACCGCCACGCTGTCGCTCGAAGCGCAGCAACGCCGCGAACTCAAGCAGAAGATGTTTGGGGATTGAGCAGGCAGCCGCCTGTTGATCAACGCGCGCACTCTGCACCCTGAGTCATGAGCAAGGAAGAATCCACCCCTGGCGGCCTGCTATCGAAGGTGGTGCGGTTCGTGAAGAATCCGACCGTCAACTGGACGGAGCTGGACTCCCTCCAGGACGACCGGGAGAGCCAGTACAGCAAGCAGATGCTCAAGGAGATGATCGAGCGCAAGCGCCGCAACGATTTTGTGCGGCGCCGCGAGTTTGATCAGCTGCGCAAGCTGCGCCAGCGCGAGGTCTTGCACGGGCAGCGGGTGGAAGATGCCGCAGGGCGCCCCTCGTTTTTCCAGAGCAGCATGGCATCGCCCGACGAACGGGCCGTCACGCTCAAGAAGATCGACGAGATCGAAGCGCAGATGTCCCAGCAGTGGTGGAAGAGCAAGCAGGGCGCCGACGCACCCACCCAACCAGGGGTGATGCCGGATTCCAGCATGGAGGCGTCTGCGGAAGAGCAAGCCCGTGCCTATGCGCCCACGGTGCCCGGGAGCCTGTCTGCCCCGCTGGATACCAAACCCGCCGTTCAGCCTCTGTTCGCTGATGACAGCATGGCCATTGGCCGCTTTGGTGGCACGGACGCCACCATGCTGCCCGGCAGCACCCCACACGTCGAAGCATCCTTCAGCCCTGCGGCTCCCACGGCTGCGCCCGCGCCCGCATTCGAACCGGAGGAATTCGTGCACGAACCCGATCTTGAAGAAGCCGCCATCCGGTTTGCCAATGGTGACCATGCAGGGGCCGAGTCTGGCCTGCTGGAGGTGCTGGCCCAGCACCAGCAGGACGATCCAGCGCAGCAGCTGGAAATCTGGATGACGCTGTTCGACCTTTACCGGGCCACCGGGCAGCACGACCGTTTTGACACCCTGGCCATCGACTTTGCCGCGCAATATGGCCGCTCGGCGCCGCTGTGGTTTTCCATCCCGGCGCAACTGGGCCTGGCCGTTGAAGTGGCTCCCGCTGCCGAGCCTGCCGCCGCCATGCGCCGTGATTTCAGCTGGAACGCTCCGCCCACCGTGGCGGTTTCTTCGGTGGCCGCACTGCAGGCCTCGCTGGCCCGTGCGGCGTCCCCCTGGACGCTGTCCTGGTCACGCCTTGCTTCGATTGACGAGGCGGCAGTGCCCCTGTTGGCTGACCAGTTCAGCCTGTGGGCCGACCGCGATGTCCAGATCGTGTTTTCGGGGGTTGAAAAGCTCCATGCCCTGCTCGATGCCAAGACCCAGTCGGGCGACCGCTCGAACAGCCCCGAGTGGTGGCGTTTGCGCATGGCAGCCATGCGCCTCATGGGCAAGCCCGACGAGTTTGAACTGGTGGCGCTCGACTACTGCGTGACCTACGAAGTCTCTCCGCCCTCCTGGGTGTCGCCACGTTGCGGATACTCGGACAACGAGGGTGTGTCTTCGGGCTCTGCGCCTCTGGCCGCCGACAGCGACTTCATGGCGTCCGATCTCGGTGAGTCGTCGGTCCCCGCTCCCTTGGAGACCGGGCCCGTCGCACAGCTCAGCGGCCATATCGACGGCGATGCCACGCCCCTGCTGCAGCCGTTCGAGGCACACTTCAAGCCCGGCGTGCCGCTGACCATTGCCTGCGACAAGCTGATCCGGGTGGACTTTGCTGCTGCAGGCTCCGTGCTCAACTGGGCGGCTGAGCAACAGGGCCACGGCCATGTGATCCAGTTCCACAACCTGCAGCGGCTGGTGGCGATCTTCTTCAACGTGATCGGAATCAACGAGCACGCCTGGGTGGTTCCCCGGAAGAACTAGAAGCACCTCTCCTGGAGGGCCTGTTCCGGTCCAGATTCCAGTCTTGCGGGCGTTGGGGAATGGCGTGTCGCGTGGTTGGCCAGGCTGCGTGCGCGGCATCCGTCCCGAGGTCGGCTTGCAAAATGCCTGGTGATCCCCATCTGCCGCAGCTATGGATTCATCTCAAGACAACCATCCGGTGTTCCACGGCACCACCATCCTCAGTGTGCGTCGCCAGACGCCTTCCGGCATCCAGGTCGCCATCGGCGGCGATGGGCAGGTCACTCTGGGCAACATCGTGGTCAAGGGCACGGCGCGGAAGGTTCGCAAGCTCTACCACGGCAAGGTGCTGGCGGGCTTTGCGGGCGCCACGGCCGATGCGTTCACGCTGTTCGAGCGCTTCGAGGCGAAGCTGGAAAAGCACCAGGGCCACCTGACGCGCGCTGCCATCGAACTCACCAAGGACTGGCGTACCGACCGGGTCTTGCGCCGCCTCGAAGCCATGCTGGCCGTGGCTGACGCCAGTGCGTCGCTCATCATCACCGGCAATGGCGACGTGCTGGAACCTGAGCAAGGCATCGTGGCGATTGGCTCGGGGGGCGCTTATGCGCACTCGGCGGCCAAGGCGCTGCTGGTGAATACCGAGTTGTCTGCCCAAGAGATCGTGAAAAAGTCGCTCGAAATTGCGGGCGAACTCTGCATCTACACCAACATGAACCACACCATCGAGACGCTCTGAGCGTGCGACGGTGGAACAGGCCCCGCGCTGGCCTCACGGTCAGCGCATCGAGGGCTGAATGCTCTGTTTTTTATAGCTGCTGGCGCATGATTCACTAGCGCTACAGCCCCATTTGATACCAGGAAGACCTGTATGTCGTCCATGACCCCCCAGGAAATCGTCTCCGAGCTGGACCACCACATCGTGGGCCAGGCCAGCGCCAAGCGTGCCGTGGCCATCGCTCTGCGCAACCGCTGGCGCCGCCAGCAGGTGGAAGGCAGCCTGCGCCAGGAGATCACGCCCAAGAACATCCTCATGATCGGCCCCACCGGCGTGGGCAAGACCGAGATTGCACGCCGCCTTGCAAGACTCGCCGATGCGCCCTTCATCAAGGTCGAGGCCACCAAGTTCACCGAGGTGGGCTACGTGGGCAAGGACGTGGATTCCATCATCCGCGACCTGGCCGAGATGGCTGTGAAGCAGACGCGCGAGGCCGAGATGAAGAAGGTGCGTACACGCGCCGAAGATGCCGCCGAGGAACGCATCCTGGACGTGCTGATCCCCCCGGCCCGCGCAGCGGCAGGCAGCGAACCCGCCGCTGACAACACGGCCCGCCAGGTCTTTCGCAAGAAGCTGCGCGAAGGTGCACTGGATGACAAGGAGATCGAGATCGACGTGGCCGAAGGCCGCCCCCAGCTTGAAATCATGGGTCCCCAGGGCATGGAAGAGATGACCGAGCAGCTGCGCGGCATGTTCAGCCAGCTGGGCCAGGACAAGCGCAAGACCCGCAAGCTCAAGATCGCTGAGGCCCTGAAGCTCATCGCCGATGAAGAGGCGGCCAAGCTGGTCAACGAAGAGGACATCAAGACCCGCGCGGTGGCCAGCGCCGAGCAAAACGGTATCGTCTTCATCGATGAGATCGACAAGGTGGCCGCGCGGCAGGAAAGCAGTGGCGCCGACGTATCGCGCCAGGGCGTGCAGCGCGACCTGCTGCCGCTGGTGGAGGGCACCACGGTGTCCACCAAGTACGGCATGATCAAGACGGACCACATCCTGTTCATCGCCTCGGGGGCGTTCCACCTGTCCAAACCGAGCGACCTGATCCCGGAGCTGCAGGGGCGGTTCCCGATCCGGGTGGAGCTGGAATCGCTGTCGGTCAAGGATTTCGAAGCCATCCTCACGCAGACCCATGCGTCGCTGGTCAAGCAGTACCAGGCGTTGCTGGCCACCGAGGGCGTCGCGCTGGAGTTCTCGCCCGAGGGCATCACCCGCCTTGCGCACATCGCCTTTGAGGTGAACGAACGCACCGAGAACATCGGCGCGCGCCGCCTGTCCACGGTGATGGAGCGCCTGCTGGACGAGGTGAGCTTTGACGCCACCCGCCTGGCCGGCCAGACCATCACCATCGACGCCGCCTACGTCGATACCCGCCTGCAGACCCTGAGCCAGGACGAGGACCTGTCGCGCTACATCCTGTGACCACTCGGTCAACCCTTGAGAGGTCACTTTCATAGGCCTCTCTAAGTGCTTCTTTTTCAACGACTTTTGGCATTCTGGTGTCTGAAAAAACGCATCTAAGTCGTTGATTTCATTGAAAAGTTTGTGGGACAACCCCCTTGTTCGGTGTGCTTTTCCTGCTACAGTGCAAAAAAGTGCAATTAAGTGGTGAAAAGTGCCCTCAGGGTCCGTTTCTGGACCTGCGAGGCGCAAAACCGAACTGGGAATCTGTCCGTGTTTCAAGGTGCCTCGTCGCTGAGTCTCGATGCGAAGGGTCGGCTGTCCGTGCCGACCCGGCATCGTGACGTCCTCGCGGCCACGGCATCGGGCCAGCTCACCATCACCAAGCACCCGCACGGCTGCCTCATGGTCTTTCCCCGCCCTGAATGGGAGAAGTTTCGTGAGCGCATTGCCCAGCTGCCCATGTCCGCCCAGTGGTGGAAGCGCATCTTCCTGGGCAATGCCATGGATGTGGACATGGACGCCACCGGCCGTGTGCTGATCTCCCCCGAGCTGCGCGAAGCCGCCGGTATTTCCAAAGACACCATGCTGCTGGGCATGGGCAACCATTTCGAACTCTGGGACAAGGCCACCTACGACGAGCAGGAAGCCAAGGCCATGCAGGGTGAGATGCCGGATGTCTTCAAGGACTTCTCCTTTTAAGGCGCGCTGTGACATCCCCCTTGCAACACACCACCGTCCTGCTGAATGAGGCCGTGGACTCTCTCCTGGGCGGCGCAGGCCCGGAGCCTTCCGGCACCTGGATCGATGCGACCTTCGGGCGCGGCGGGCACTCCCGCCTCATCCTGCTCCGGCTGGGCCCCCAGGGGCGCCTGGTGGCCTTTGACAAGGACCCCGAAGCCATCGCCGAAGCAACGCGCATCACCGATGCGCGTTTTTCCATTCGGCACGAAGGTTTTCGCCATCTGGCCGACCTGCCGCCGGCCAGTGCTGCGGGCGTGCTGATGGACCTGGGCGTGAGCTCGCCCCAAATCGACAGCCCCGAGCGGGGCTTCAGTTTCCGTTTTGACGGTCCGCTGGACATGCGCATGGATACCACGCGCGGCGAAAGCGTGGCCGATTGGTTGGCCACGGCCGAAGTCGGTCAGATTGCGGAGGTGATACGTGACTACGGTGAAGAACGGTTTGCTGGCCCCATTGCAAAGGCGATTGTTGCTCGGCGCGAAGAACGGGGTCCTCTTGCAACCACCGCAGAACTGGCCGACCTCGTGGCTGGCGCGGTCAAAACCCGCGAGCCGGGCCAGAACCCTGCAACGCGCACATTTCAAGCTCTTCGGATTTTCATCAACGCCGAGCTTGAAGAGCTGCAACAGGCGCTAGACGCCAGCCTCTCGGTGCTGCAGCCCGGTGGGCGGCTGGTGGTCATCAGCTTCCATTCGCTCGAAGACCGCATCGTCAAGCAGTTCATCGCCAAACATTCCAAGGAGGTCTACGACCGCCGCGCACCGTTTGCTGCGCCGCAGGCCATGAAGCTCATCGCGCTCGACCGCATCAAGCCCAGTGCGGCCGAGGTCGAGGCCAATCCCCGCTCGCGCAGCGCCATCATGCGCGTGGCCGAGCGCACGGCGGTCGTCTGACATGACGCGGCTCAACGTGGTCCTGTTGCTGGCGGTGCTGGCCAGTGCGATCTATCTGGTGCACACCCAGTACGAATCGCGCCGCCTGTTCACCGAGCTGGACCGCGCCGTGGCCGAGGCCCGCCGTCTGGAGACGGAGCACCAGCGCCTGCAGGTGGAAAAGCGCGCCCAGGCCACTCCGCTGCGGGTGGAGAAGATCGCGCGCGCGCAGCTGAACATGCGTACCGCCACCCCAGCGATCACCCAGTACGTGTCTGACCCGCAAGGCGTCGCAACTGCCACCGCAGCGGCAGCCGCCGCCGCTTCGCAACCCGCCGGGGTGCAGCCATGAGCCGCAGCGTGCTCTACACATCCAGCCCTTTGCTGGCCAGCAAGACGCCGGTCTGGCGCAGCAAGTTCATCGTGGCGGTGATTGGGCTGGGCTTTCTGGGGCTGGCTGGGCGGGCGGCCTATGTACAGGTGTTTGGCAACGCGTTCTTCCAGCGTCAGGGCGAGGTGCGTTTTGCGCGCACGCTGGAGCTGCCTGCCAACCGCGGCAAGATCGTGGACCGCAATGGCCTGATCCTCGCGTCCAGCGTGCCGGCTGCCAGCATCTGGGCGATCCCCGAAGACGTGGACCAGGACAAGCCCGAGGTTCGCGCCAAGCTCAAGCAGCTGGCCAAGCTGCTGGACATGCCGCAGGCCGACCTGCTGAAAAAACTGGCGGATGAGGACAAGACCTTCGTCTGGATCAAGCGTCAGCTTGACTGGGATGTGGGCCAGCAGATCGCAGCCCTGGACATCAAGGGCATCTACCAGCGCAAGGAATACAAGCGCCAGTATCCCGAGGGCGAGGCTGCCGCACACGTGGTGGGCTTCACCAACGTGGAAGACCACGGCCAGGAAGGCATGGAGCTGGCGTTCGATAAGGAGCTGGCGGGCAAGCCCGGTTCGCGCCGCGTGATCAAGGACCGATTGGGCCGTGTGGTCGAAAGCGTGGGCGAAACCGTGCCCCCGGTCGATGGCAAGGACATGCAGTTGTCCATCGACAGCAAGGTGCAGTTCTTTGCGTACCAGAAGCTGCGCGACCAGGTCGCCGCGCACAAGGCCAAGGCGGGCAGCGTGGTGGTGCTCGATGCCCACACGGGTGAGCTGCTGGCGCTGGCCAACTACCCGAGCTACGTGCCCGACAAGCGCCAGAACCTGACTGGCGAGCAGTTGCGCAACCGTGCGCTGACCGACGTGTTCGAGCCCGGCTCGACCATGAAGCCGTTCACCATCGGCCTGGCGCTGGAGACCGGGCGCGTGCGCCCCGAGACCGTGGTGGATACCAACCCCGGACGCATCACCATCACAGGCTCCACGATCTCGGACACGCACAACTACGGCGTGCTCACGGTCGAAGGCGTGATCCAGAAGTCCAGCAACGTGGGCACCACCAAGCTGGCCATGCAGATGCCCGCGCGCGAGATGTGGGAGACCTTCTCGGCCGCCGGTTTTGGTCAGAAGCCCCAATTGCACTTCCCGGGCGTGGTGACGGGCCGCCTGCGCCCCTACAAGAGCTGGCGCCCCGTGGAGCAGGCCACCATGTCGTACGGCTACGGCCTCTCGGCCAGCCTGTTCCAGATGGCACGGTCGTACACCGTGTTTGCCAATGGCGGTCGGGTGATTCCCGCCACCATGCTCAAGACGGCCGAGCCCGCCGTGGGCGTGCCTGTTTTTTCCGAGCGCACGGCCGACCAGGTGCGCAAGATGCTGCAGATGGCCGCAGGCCCCGGCGGCACGGGCCAGAAGGCGCAGACCGTGGGCTACTCCGTGGGCGGCAAGTCGGGCACGGCACGCAAGCAGGTGGGCAAGAACTACGCCTCGGGCAAGTACCGCGCGTGGTTCACCGGCATGGCACCCATCGACAAGCCCCGCATCATCGTGGCCGTGATGATCGACGAGCCCAGCAACGGCGTGTTCTACGGCGGTGCCGTGGCCGCGCCGGTGTTCAGCGAGGTGGTGCAGCAGACCCTGCGCATGATGGGCGTGCAGCCCGACATGGCTGTCAAGCCGCAGATCGTGGCCAATGCCGTGGAGGAGTCGCTGTGATGCAAGCGCCGCTCCACACCCTGCAGACTGCCAGCGACGCGGTGCAATGGCTGCGCACGCGGGTCACCGGCACCCTGCACACCGACAGCCGCCAGATCACGCCCGGCGACGGCTTCATTGCCTGGCCCGGTGCCGCCACAGACGGCCGCGCGCATGTGGCCGACGCCATGGTGCGTGGCGCCACGGCCTGCCTCGTCGAACAGGCGGGGGTCGAGGCCTTCGCTTTTGCGGGCGACCACATGGCCGCGCTGCAAGGTCTCAAGGCTGCCACAGGGCCCATCGCCGCCGAATGGTTTGCGCAGCCCACGCAGCAGCTGAAGGTGCTGGCGGTGACGGGAACCAACGGCAAGACGAGCACGGCGTGGTGGCTCGCAGGTGCTCTGAATGCGCTATCGAATGAGGAGCAATCAGGGCAAGATCAATGTGCGCTGGTGGGCACTTTGGGCATGGGACTGCCACCCGCGCTCACCTCCACCGGCATGACCACACCCGACCCGGTGCGGTTGCAGCGCGCGTTTGCCCATTTTGTGGCGCAGGGCCTCGGTGCCTGCGCCATCGAGGCCTCGTCGATTGGATTGGCCGAGGCCCGGCTCGACGGCACGCACATCCACGCGGCCATCTTCACCAACTTCACGCAAGACCACCTGGACTACCACGGCAGCATGGCCGATTACTGGCTGGCCAAGCGGGCGCTGTTCGACTGGCCGGGCCTGCAGGCTGCCATCATCAATGTGGACGACCCTGCAGGCGCCCAATTGCATGGCGAGCTGAAGGGCAGTGCCCTGGATCTGTGGAGCGTCTCGGCCCAGGGGGCTGCGCGCCTGGCGGCGCAGGACATCACCCTGGGCGACCAGGGTCTGTGTTTCACGGTGGCCGAGGGCTCTGACCGGCAGCTGCTGCAAACCCGCGTGATCGGCCAGTACAACGTGCTCAACCTGCTAGGCGTGCTGGCCACGCTGCGCAGCCTGGGCGTGCCGCTGGACCGCGCCGTGCGCGCCTGCGCCAGCCTGCAGCCCGTGCCGGGCCGCATGCAGCGGCTGGTGTCTGCAGGCCAACCGCTGGTGGCGGTGGACTACGCCCACACCCCCGACGCTCTGGACAAGGCCCTGCAAGCCCTGCGCCCCCTGGCGGCCGAGCGTGGCGGGCGCCTGTGGTGCGTATTCGGCTGCGGCGGCGACCGTGATGCGGGCAAGCGCCCGCTGATGGGCGCGGTGGCCCAGCAGCAGGCCGACCAGGTGCTGGTGACCAGCGACAACCCCCGCAGCGAAGACCCGGCAGCCATCCTGCACCAGATCCTGCAGGGCACGATTGCCGGTGGCACCGTGCGTGCCGAGCCCGACCGTGCGGCCGCCATCGCGCAGGCCATTGCCGAGGCCGCACCTGCCGATGTGGTGCTGATTGCCGGCAAGGGCCACGAAGACACCCAGGAGGCGGCAGGCGTGCGCGTGCCGTTCTCCGACATGGCCCATGCGCAGGCTGCGCTGCAGGCCCGAGGAGCCCACACATGGGCATGAACACCATTGCACCCGTCATGACACTGCAGCAAGCCTGGGCGCTGCTGCAGCCGCGTATTCCCGCTGCCCGCTTGGTGGGCGATGGCGCCACGCCGCTGGCGCGTGTGCACACCGACACGCGCACCCTGCAGCCGGGCGATCTGTTTGTGGCGCTCAAGGGCGAGCGTTTCGATGCCAACGCCTTCCTGGCCGATGCCCGTGCTGGCGGTGCCGCTGCAGCCATCGCACACGGTGGTCTGGAGGCAGCCGGTTTGCCCGGCATCGAAGTGCCCGACAGCCTGGCTGCGCTGGGCGCACTCGCCACCGGCTGGCGTACGCAGTTCCACCTGCCGCTGATCGGCGTGACGGGCAGCAATGGCAAGACCACGGTGACGCAGATGATCGCGTCCATCCTGCGTGCCTGGCATGGTGAGGCTGCGTTTGCCACGCAGGGCAATTTCAACAACGACATCGGTGTGCCGCTGATGCTGATGCGCCTGCGCGCCAGCCACCGCGCCGCCGTGATCGAGATGGGCATGAACCACCCTGGCGAGATCGCCACGCTGGCCGCCATGGCCCAGCCCACGGTGGCCTTGGTCAACAACGCGCAGCGGGAGCATCTGGAGTTCATGCATACCGTCGAGGCGGTGGCCCGCGAGAACGGTTCGGTGTTTGCCAGCTTGCCCGCCGATGGCGTGGCCGTGTTCCCGTCAGGGGATGCCTACACGGGCCTGTGGCAGTCGCTGGCCCTGGGGCGGCCCGGCCGCCGCACGGTGACCTTTGGTGATGGCGGTGATGTTCGCTGTGCGCAGGCCACGTGGGAGCGCGGCGCCTGGGCGGTCACCCTGACCACACCACGCGGCGAGATCACGACCCGCCTGCACATCGCTGGCCGCCACAACGTCACCAACGCGCTGGCGGTCACGGCGTGCACGCTGGCAGCGGGTGCACCCGTCGCGGCCATTGCCCAGGGGCTGCGCGACTTCACACCGGTCAAGGGCCGCTCGCGCGCTTTCAGTGTGACCGTCGCGGGCCGCGACATCACGGTGGTGGACGACACGTACAACGCCAACCCCGATTCCATGCACGCTGCCATCCAGGTGCTGGCCGAACTGCCAGGCCCGCAACTGCTGGTGATGGGCGACATGGGCGAGGTGGGCGACCAGGGGCCACAGTTCCACACCGAGGCCGGCGCACTGGCCCGTGAGGCTGGTATCCCCACGATGTTTGCGCTGGGCGCGCAGTCGGTGCACGCCGCGTCGGCGTACGGCGACGGGCAGGGTGGTGTTGCCCGGCATTTCAACGATATGAGCGCACTGCAGGATGCGGTGCGCAACGCCCTGCCCACGGTGGGCAGCGTGCTGGTCAAGGGATCGCGATTCATGAAGATGGAACAGGTGGTCGAGGCGATCAGCGCCGCCGCACTGCCCCCAGAACAACAACAAAAGCCGATCAATCCACGGGAGGGACACCATGGCGCAACGCATTGATATTGCCCCTACGGTGTCAGCCCATGCCGGAGGTGCCACATGCTGCTGATGCTGTCGCAATGGCTGCAGGGCCTGTCGCCCGAGTTCGGCTTCTTTCGGGTGTTCCAGTACCTCACGTTCCGTGCGGTGATGGCCGCCATGACGGCGCTGCTCATCGGGCTGGTGGCCGGCCCCAAGGTGATTCGCATCCTCACCTCGCTCAAGATCGGCCAGCCCATCCGCGGCTATGCGATGCAGTCGCACCTGTCCAAGAGCGGCACGCCCACCATGGGCGGTGTGTTGATCCTGTTGTCGATCGCCATTTCCACCCTGCTGTGGTTTGACCTGTCTAACCGCTTTGTGTGGATCGTGCTCATCGTCACGCTGGGTTTTGGCGCCATCGGCTGGGTGGACGACTGGCGCAAGGTGGTCAACAAGGACCCCGAGGGCATGCGTTCGCGCGAGAAGTACTTCTGGCAGTCGGTGATCGGCCTCATGGCCGCGCTGTACCTGGTGTTCAGCATTTCTGAAAGCTCCAACGCCAAAGTGTGGGAACTGTTCGTGGGCTGGGTGCAGTCGGGCTTTTCGCTGGACCTGCCCCCCAAGGCGGGGCTGCAGTTGCCCTTCTTCAAGGAAGTGAGCTACCCGCTGGGCGTGCTCGGCTTCGTGATCCTCACCTATCTCGTCATCGTGGGCTCCAGCAATGCGGTGAACCTGACCGACGGTCTGGACGGCCTGGCCATCATGCCCGTTGTGATGGTGGGCTCGGCGCTGGGCGTGTTTGCTTATGTCACCGGCAGCTCGGTGTATTCCAAGTACCTGTTCTTCCCACACATTCCGGGTTCGGGCGAGTTGCTGATCTTCTGCGCTGCCATGGCGGGCGCGGGCCTGGCTTTCCTCTGGTTCAACGCGCACCCCGCCCAGGTTTTCATGGGCGACGTGGGGGCACTGGCGCTGGGCGGAGCCCTGGGCACCATCGCCATCATCGTGCGCCAGGAGATCGTGCTGGCCATCATGGGCGGCATCTTTGTGGTCGAGGCCCTGTCTGTGATGCTGCAGGTCACCTGGTTCAAGTTCACCAAGAAGCGCTATGGCGAAGGCCGCCGCCTGCTCAAGATGGCGCCTCTGCACCACCACTTTGAAAAGAGCGGCTGGAAAGAAACGCAGGTGGTCGTGCGCTTCTGGATCATCACCATGCTGCTGTGCCTGATTGGCCTGTCCACGCTGAAACTGCGATGAACCCGAACGATCCTCTTGTCCCTGACCCCCTCGGCACGTCCGAGGCCATGCCCCCGTTGGCAGGGGCTGGGGTGGATGCTGCCGGTGCTCCAGAGGTCGACCCTGACAGGCAGGATGCTGCTCCCGCGGTGCCCGATGTGAATCCAGGGCAGGACACTGCGGCATCGGGCAGCGAAGTGCCAGACGGCATGCCTCCCGCAGAGGTCACTGAGGCGGCCCCAGGTGCGCCGGCAGGAAAGAGCACCAGCACTGCCTGGAACCCCGAGGCCGTGCCTGCTGTCTCCGCCGCGAAGGCCGCAGCGGATTTTGTGGCGCAGATCTTTGCCGAGGTGGCGGCTCCTGAGTCGGTAGCCGCTGACAGTGCGGGCGCCGCAGACACCGCAGAGGTCGACGAGCCTGCGACGCCGGACGTGCCTGCAGGCCCGGCGCGCGAGGGCGTTGCGAACCTGCTGCAAGGCCAGCACATCCTGATCCTGGGCCTGGGCGCCTCGGGCATGGCGATGGCACGCTGGTGCGTGCGTTGCGGCGCGCAAGTCACTGTGGCCGACACGCGCGCTGCCCCGCCGCAACTGCCCGCGTTGCAGCAAGAGCTGCCCCAGGTCCGTTTTGTGTCGGGCGCATTCGATACCAGCCTGGTGCAAGGGCAGAACCTGCATGCGGTCTATCGTTCGCCAGGGTTGAGCCCCGAGGCAGTTGCTCCTGTTTTCGAAGCGGCTCGTGCAAACAACATCGGCGCTGGCGGTGAGCTGAGTCTTTATGCCATGGCCCTGGCAGCGCTGCGCGAATCGCACGCGTATGCCCCCGCCGTGCTGGCTATCACCGGGACCAACGGCAAGACCACCGTGACCTCGCTCACCGGACAGTTGGTGGAGCGCTCTGGCAAACGCGTGGCCGTGGCCGGCAACATCGGTCCGACCCTGCTCGACACACTGGCAGAACACCTGGATGCAGACACCTTGCCCGACGTGTGGGTGCTGGAACTGTCGAGCTTTCAGCTCTATGGCGTGAATGGGGGTGAAGAGGGCTTCGAGCCCACGGCCGCCACGGTGCTCAACATCACGCAGGACCACCTGGACTGGCACGGCAGCATCGAGGCTTACGCTGCGGCCAAGGCGCGCATCTTTGGCCAGACGGGCTTGATGATCCTGAACCGCGAAGACGCTGTGGTGATGGCCATGCTGCCGCCACCCGTCAAGGTCAAGCTGCAAAAGCCGCAGGTGCGCGCGCACCTCACTTTTGGTGGCGACATGCCCCGGCGTCCGGGTGACTTTGGCATTGAGGTGGTGAGCGGCATGCCCTGGCTGGTGCGCGCCATGGACGCGGACGAAACCCGCAAGCGTGGCCGCAACGAGGTCGAAGAGGACCTGCACATCCAGCGGCTCATGCCGGCGGATGCGCTGCGCATCCGGGGCCGCCACAACGCCACCAACGCATTGGCCGCGTTGGCGCTGGCCACGGCGGCGGGTTGCCCGCTGGCGCCCATGCTCTACGGCCTGCGCGAGTACCGGGGCGAGCCGCATCGTGTGGAGCCCGTGGCCATCATTCACGGCGTGGAATATTTTGACGACAGCAAGGGCACCAACGTGGGCGCCACGGCGGCTGCGCTGGTGGGGCTGGGCGCGGAGCGGCGTTTGGTGGTCATTCTGGGCGGAGAAGGCAAGGGGCAGGACTTTGCGCCCCTGGCAGCCCCCGTCGCACGTTATGCACGTGCGGTGGTGCTGATTGGCCGCGACGCACCGCTGATCCGCGCTGCGCTCCAGGACGCTGGCGTGCCGTTGCTCGATGCGGACACCTTGCCTGAGGCTGTTGCACTGGCCGCGCAGCGCGCCCATTCTGGCGATGCGGTGCTGATGTCGCCCGCCTGCGCCAGTTTCGACATGTTCAAGGACTACGAGCACCGCGCCCAGGTCTTTTGCGAGACCGTGCGGGCGATGGCTGACGATGCGGGCCAGTCGGCGGAGGGCATGCAATGACGGCACCCGCCAGCACCCTGTTGCAACGCGTGACCGGCTGGTTCGGTGGCCTGCCCGGCAAGGCGGCCGACGTGTTGCCCGTGCGCGTCGGCGGCACCGAGTACCGGCAGTCGTCCAGCACGCCCGCGAGCGTGCTGGGCTTTGACCAGGCCTTGCTCTGGGTGGTGGTGGCACTGCTGGCGTGGGGGTTGGTGATGGTGTATTCAGCGTCGATTGCCATGCCGGACAACCCGCGCTTTGCCAACTATGCGTCCACCCATTTCCTGACCCGCCACATGATGTACCTGGTGGTGGGGTTTGTGGCGGCGCTGCTGGCGTTCCAGGTGCCCATGGCGCTGTGGGAGCGGGTGGCGCCCTGGTTGTTCATCGTGGCCTTGCTCATGCTGGTGGCGGTCCTGATCCCCGGCGTGGGCAAGGTGGTCAATGGCGCGCGCCGCTGGCTGTCCATCGGCCCCGTGGGCTTCCAGCCCTCCGAGGTGGCCAAGTTTGCGGTGCTGATCTACGCCGCCGACTACATGGTGCGCAAGATGGAGGTGAAGGAGCGCTTCTTCCGCGCCGTGCTTCCCATGGGCGCTGCGGTGGCCATCGTCGGCGTGCTGCTGCTGGCCGAGCCCGACATGGGGGCCTTCATGGTGGTGGCCGTGATTGCCATGGGCATCCTGTTCCTCGGCGGTGTGAACGCCCGCATGTTCTTCCTGATCGCAGGGGTGCTGGTGGGTGCCTTTGCGTTGATGATCGCCAGTTCGCCCTGGCGCCGCGAGCGCGTGTTTGCGTACCTGGATCCCTTCAGCGAACAGCATGCACTCGGCAAGGGCTACCAGCTATCGCACTCGTTGATCGCCATCGGGCGCGGCGAGGTGTTTGGCGTGGGGCTGGGGGGCAGTGTGGAGAAGCTGCACTGGCTGCCCGAGGCGCACACCGACTTCCTGATGGCCGTGATCGGCGAAGAGTTTGGCCTGGTGGGCGTGGTTGCGCTCATCGTGCTGTTCCTGTGGATGACCCGCCGCATCATGCACATCGGCCGACAGGCCATTGCGCTGGACCGCGTGTTCGCGGGGTTGGTGGCGCAGGGCGTGGCGATCTGGATCGGTTTTCAGGCCTTCATCAACATGGGCGTGAATTTGGGCGCGCTGCCGACCAAGGGGCTCACGCTGCCACTGATGAGTTTTGGCGGGTCGGCGATTTTGATGAATCTGGTGGCGCTGGCGGTGGTGCTGCGGGTCGATTACGAGAACAAGCTCCTCATGCGGGGAGGTCGCGTATGAGCACGCAGAAGACCGCCCTCATCATGGCGGGTGGAACCGGCGGCCACATCTTCCCCGGCTTGGCCGTGGCCGAGGAACTGCGCGTACGCGGCTGGCGTGTGCACTGGCTGGGCGCGCCCGGCAGCATGGAGTCGCGCATCGTGCCGCAGCACGGCTTTGCGCTGGAACTCATCGATTTTTCGGGCGTGCGCGGCAAGGGACTCGTCACGCTGGCCCTGTTGCCGCTGCGCCTGCTGCGTGCGTTCTGGCAGGCGCTGCAGGTCGTGCGCCGTGTGAAGCCCGACGTGGTGGTGGGCCTGGGTGGCTACATCACCTTTCCGGGCGGGATGATGGGCGTGCTCGCGGGCAAGCCCCTGGTGCTGCATGAGCAGAATTCGGTGGCGGGCATGGCGAACAAGGTCCTGGCAGGTGTGGCCGACCGGGTGTTCACGGCCTTCCCCAACGTGTTCAAACAGGGGCAGTGGGTGGGCAACCCGCTGCGCACTGCCTTCACGCAGCAGCCCGGCCCCTCGGAGCGGTTTGCGGGCCGCAGTGGCCCGCTGCGCCTGCTGGTGGTGGGCGGCAGCCTGGGCGCACGTGCGCTCAACGAGATCGTGCCCCAGGCCATCGCGCTGATGCCTGCCGACCAGCGTCCCACCGTGGTCCACCAAAGCGGTGCGGCGCAGATCGATGCGCTGCGCGCCAATTACGCCGCCGCCGGGGTCGAGGCAGAGCTGACGCCTTTCATCGACGACACCGCCAGCGCGTTTGCAGCGGCCGACATCATCGTTTGCCGGGCGGGGGCGAGCACCGTCACCGAGATCGCGGCCGTGGGCGCCGCGTCCATCTTTGTCCCCTTCCCGTCGGCCGTGGACGACCACCAGACCACCAACGCGCAGTTCCTCGTGAACGCAGGAGGCGGCTGGCTGGTGCAGCAGCGCGACCTGACGCCGCAAGGGCTGTCTGAAATGCTATTGAAATTAGAGCGTCCCACACTTGTGGATGTGGCGCTCAAGGCCAAAAACATGCAAAAAATCAACGCCACCCGCGAGGTGGTGACTGCCTGCGAGGAGTTGGCCCAACCATGAAACATGCGATCCGCCACATCCATTTCGTAGGCCTGGGCGGCGCCGGCATGAGTGGCATTGCCGAAGTGCTGTTCAACCTGGGTTACCGCATCTCGGGCTCGGACCTGGCCGACAGTGCCACGCTGCGCCGCCTGGCAGACCTCGGCATCAAGACCTGTCTCGGCCACGCGGCAGCGCACATCGATGGTGCCGATGCGGTGGTCACGTCCACAGCCGTCACTTCGGACAACCCTGAAGTGCTGGCCGCACGCGAAAAGAAGATCCCCGTGGTGCCGCGCGCACTGATGCTGGCCGAGCTGATGCGCCTGAAGCAGGGCATTGCCATCGCGGGCACGCACGGAAAGACCACCACCACCAGCCTCGTGACCAGCGTGCTGGCCGAGGCGGGGCTGGATCCGACGTTCGTCATCGGCGGCAGGCTCAACAGCGCGGGCGCCAATGCCAAGCTGGGCAGCGGCGACTACATCGTGGTCGAGGCCGATGAGTCCGACGCGTCGTTCCTGAACCTGCTGCCCGTGATGGCGGTGGTGACCAACATCGACGCCGACCACATGGAGACCTATGGCCACGACTTCGGTCGGCTCAAGGGCGCGTTTGTCGATTTCCTGCACCGCATGCCGTTCTACGGCACGGCCATCCTGTGTGTGGACAGTCCCGCCGTGCGCGACATCCTGCAGAGCGTGACCTGCCCTATCACCAGCTACGGCTTCTCGGAAGACGCGCAGGTGCGCGCCATCAACGTGCGCGCCGAGGCGGGTCAGATGCGCTTCACCGTGCAGCGGCGCAACGGCGTCACGCTGCCCGACATGGAAATCGTGCTCAACCTCGCGGGCGAGCACAACGTGCTCAACGCGCTGTCGGCCATTGCCGTGGCGGTGGAGCTGAACATCCCCGACGACGCCGTGCAGCGCGCGCTGGCGGGCTTCAAGGGCGTGGGCCGGCGCTTCCAGCGCTATGGCGATCTGCCCGCGAAGGACGGCGGCACCTTCACCGTCATCGACGACTACGGCCACCACCCTGTGGAGATGGCTGCCACGCTGGCGGCCGCACGCGGCGCGTTCCCCGGGCGGCGCCTGGTGCTGGCCTTCCAGCCGCACCGCTACACCCGCACGCGCGATTGCTTTGAAGATTTCGTCAAGGTGATCGGACATGCCGATGCGGTGCTGCTCACCGAGGTGTATGCCGCAGGCGAGGCGCCGGTCGTGGCCGCCGATGGACGCTCGCTGGCCCGTGCCCTGCGTGTGGCAGGGCGCGTGGAGCCGGTGTTTGTGGACAACGTGGCCGATCTGCCCCAGGCCATTGCCGACAACGCACGCGCGGGCGACGTGGTGATGTGCATGGGAGCCGGCTCCATTGGCGCAGTGCCCGGCAAGGTGGTTGAGATGCTACAAAATAATGAGCTGAAAGCGCATGGAGGGAGCGCACTATGACCCTTCCTGAATCGAATATCGATGTGAAGTCGCTGGGCAAGGTCGCCGTCCTGATGGGCGGGGACTCGGCCGAGCGCGAGGTGTCGCTGATGTCGGGCAGCGGCGTGCTGCAGGCGCTGCGCTCGCGTGGGGTGGATGCCCATGCGTTTGACCCCGCACAGAACGCGCTGGGTGATTTGAAGCGCGACGGCTATGCGCGCTGCTTCATCGCGCTGCACGGCCGACATGGCGAAGACGGCACGGTGCAGGGCGCGCTGGAGCTGCTGCGCATCCCCTACACCGGCCCCGGCGTGATGGCCTCGGCCATCGCCATGGACAAGGTCATGACCAAGCGGGTATGGCTGGCCGAGGGCCTGCCCACGCCCCGCTATGTGTGGCTGGCTCCGGACCGGCAGCAGCGCGAGGTGGTGCGCACCGTGCCCGACGAGCTGGGCCTGCCGCTCATCGTCAAGCCGCCGCGCGAAGGCTCGTCCATCGGCGTTACCAAGGTGCGCGGCTATTCGGACATGCAGGAGGCCGTGCAGCTGTCTGCCCAGTACGACCCCGATGTGTTGTGCGAAGAGTTCATCGAAGGCGAAGAAGTGACCTGCCCCGTGCTGGGCCAGGGCGCCAGTGCCCGTGCGCTGCCAGTGATCCGCATCGTGGCGCCCGATGGCGCCTACGACTACCAGAACAAGTACTTCACCGACGACGTGAAGTACCAGTGCCCAAGCGGCCTGCCCGATGCCGAAGAGCGCGAGATCCAGCGCATCGTGCTGGAGGCTTACCGCACCCTGGGCTGCCGGGGCTGGGGCCGTGCCGACCTGATGATCCGCGCGAGCGACCGCAAGCCCTTCCTGCTGGAGATGAATACATCCCCCGGCATGACGGGGCATTCGCTGGTGCCCATGTCGGCCCGCGCCTCTGGCATCAGCTACGAAGAGCTGTGCCTGCGCATCCTCGCCGATGCGGCCCTCGACACGCCCGCAAAGCCAAAGGCCGCCTGATGACCCAGACGCTGCCCGCACCCCTGGACGTCAAGCTCATGAACCTGACCGCGTCGGTCCTGTTCGTGGGCTGCGCCCTGGCCGTGCTGGCGGCGGGGGTGGGGTGGGTGCTGCGCTACCCCGGCTTTGCCATCGCACGCATCGTGGTGCAGGGTGAGCTGGTGCACAACAACGCGGTGACCCTGCGGGCCAACGTGGCGCCACATCTGGTGGGCAACTTCTTCACCGTGGACCTGCGTGCCGCCCGCGAGGCCTTCGAACAGGTGCCCTGGGTACGCCGCGCGCAAGTGCGTCGGGTGTACCCCGGCAGCTTGCGTGTGGAGCTGCAGGAGCATGACGCGGTGGCGTACTGGGGGCCGGACACCGGCTCAGCGCTGGTCAACAGCCAGGGCGAAGTCTTCGAGGCCAATGTGGGCGATGTGGAGCAGGAGGGCCTGCCGCGCCTGCAGGGGCCTACAGGCAGCTCGGCCGAGGTGCTGCAGATGTATGGACTGCTGGAGCCCGTGTTCAAACCTCTGGGCCTGGACGTGGAAGAGCTGCAGCTGACCGGGCGAGGCGGCTGGCGCGCGACCCTCGACAGCGAGGCCGTGGTGGAGCTGGGAGGCGGTACGCCGCAGGAAGTGGTGCAGCGCACGCAGCGTTTTGTACGCACCCTGACCCAGGTGGCCGCGCAGTATGGCCGCCGCGTGGACGCGCTGGAGTCTGCGGACCTGCGCCACGCTGGGGGCTACGCTCTGCGCCTGCGGGGTGTGACCACAGTGACTGCAGACGCAACCGGCGCGACGGCCGTGCGCAAGAGGTAATGGCATGAGGCAAGACAGAGCAAAACGCAGCACTCTGCGGGCCCCGAGAGGGCGGTGCGAGGGGTTGGTGGGACAGCGGGACAGAACCGAGAAGGGCAGAGACTGATATGGCAAGAGAATACAAAGACGTCGTCGTGGGGCTGGACATTGGCACCGCCAAGGTCATGGCTGTGGTGGCCGAGGTTCTGCCCAATGGCGAGCTCAAGCTCGCAGGCTTGGGCGTGGCCCCAAGCAATGGTCTCAAGCGTGGGGTGGTGGTCAACATCGATGCCACCGTGCAGAGCATCCAGCAGGCGCTGAAAGAGGCCGAGCTGATGGCGGACTGCAAGATCCAGCGCGTCTACACCGGCATCACGGGCAGCCACATTCGCGGTCTCAACTCCAGCGGCATGGTGGCGGTGAAGGACAAGGAAGTCACTTCGGCCGACGTGGCCCGCGTGGTGGAGACGGCCAAGGCCATCAACATCAGCAGCGACCAGCGCCTGTTGCTGGTGGAGCCGCAGGAATTCGTGATCGACGGGCAGGATGTGAAGGAGCCCATCGGCATGAGCGGCATCCGCCTGGAGGCCAAGATCCACATCGTGACCGGCGCGCAGAGCGCGGCCGAGAACATCATCAAGTGTGTGCGCCGCTGCGGCCTGGAAGTGGAGCAGCTCATGCTCAATCCGCTGGCCAGCAGCCAGGCGGTGCTGACCGACGACGAGCGCGAGCTGGGCGTGGTGGTGGTGGACATCGGCGCGGGCACGACCGATGTCGCCATCTTCACTGGCGGCGCGATCCGCCACACCGCGGTGATTCCGATTGCGGGCGACCTCATCACCAGCGACATCGCCATGGCACTGCGCACGCCGACCAAGGACGCAGAGGACATCAAGGTGGAAAGCGGCTACGCCAAGCAACTGTTGGCCGACCCCGAGGCGCAGGTGGAAGTGCCCGGCCTGGGCGACCGCAGCCCGCGCATGCTGAGCAAGCAGGCGCTGGCCGGTGTGATCGAGCCGCGTGTCGAAGAAATCTTCTCGCTCGTGCAGCAGGTGGTGCGCGAGTCGGGCTACGAAGAAGTGCTGTCGTCGGGCATCGTGCTCACGGGCGGCAGCTCGGTCATGCCGGGAATGATCGAACTGGGCGAGGACATCTTCCTCAAGCCCGTGCGGCGCGGCATACCGAAGTATTCCAGCGCCCTGGCTGACATGGTGGCCCAGCCCCGTGCAGCCACCGTGATGGGGCTGCTTGAAGAAGCGCGCCTGGCACGTCTGCGCGGCTTCAAGGTGGCTCAGAAGAGTGGGTCCATGAAGACCGCATTCGGGCGCTTCAAAGATTTCATCGTGGGGAATTTCTGACCATGAAATACCCCCTGTGGCTAGCGCGTGGAAGCCCTCACCAGATACCGCGCGAGCGATGGCGATGTACAGGACCGCCACGCACTACAAGAAAAATGATCCCATCTCTCAATTGGCAATTGCATACGAATTTAGAACCAGGAGCTCCAAGATGACCATCGAAATGATCGAAGCCGAAGAATTCAACCAGGGCACCCAGATCAAGGTGATCGGTGTGGGCGGTGGCGGCAGCAATGCCGTCGAGCACATGATTGCCCGCAGCGTGCAGGGCGTGGAGTTTGTCAGCGCCAACACCGATGCACAGGCGCTCACGCGCAGCTCGGCGCACCGCGTCATCCAGCTGGGCAACAGTGGGCTGGGTGCTGGGGGCAAGCCCGAGAAGGCCCGCGATGCGGCCGAGGCGGCGGTGGCCGATATCCGTGAAGCCATCTCTGGCGCCCACATGCTGTTCATCACGGCGGGCATGGGCGGCGGCACGGGCACGGGCGCTGCGCCCGTGATCGCGCGCGTGGCCAAGGAGATGGGCATCCTGACGGTGGGCGTGGTCACCAAGCCCTTCGACTGGGAAGGCGGTCGCCGCATGAAGAATGCAGACGATGGCCTGGCCGAACTGGAAGCCAACGTGGACTCGCTGATCGTGGTGCTCAACGAAAAGCTGCTGGACGTGCTGGGCGACGACATCACCCAGGACGAAGCCTTTGCCCACGCCAACGACGTGCTCAAGAACGCCGTGGGCGGCATCGCTGAAATCATCAACGAATACGGCCAGGTGAACGTGGACTTTGAAGACGTGCGCACCGTGATGGGCGAGCCCGGCAAAGCCATGATGGGCACGGCCACGGCCAGCGGCCCAGACCGCGCACGCATCGCAGCCGAGCAGGCCATCGCCTGCCCGCTGCTCGAAGGCATCGACCTGTCGGGCGCCAAGGGTGTGCTGGTGCTGGTCACGGCCAGCAAGGGCAGCCTCAAGCTGTCCGAGTCACGCCAGGCCATGAACACCATCAACGCCTACGCATCGACCGACGCGCACGTGATCTTCGGCGCTGCCTATGACGAAAGCCTGGGTGACGAGATCCGCGTGACCGTGGTGGCCACGGGTCTGTCGCGTGCCAATGCGCGCCGTCAGCCCATCTCGGTGGTGCAGGGTGGCCTGCGCACTGGTACGGATAACATGGCCTACCAGATGCCTGTCGCCGGTGTGGGTACGCTGGGTGGTGCCGTGGGCGTGCAAGGCGGCCACACGGGCAGTGCGCAGGCCGACTATGGCAGCATGTCGGTACCCAGCGTGTGGCGTACCAACCGCACGCAGGCCGCAGCCCGCGTGGATGCCCTGTCGTCCGGCGGTATGGATGACCTGGAAATCCCCGCCTTCCTGCGCAAGCAAGCGGACTGACAATCGCGCTGATCGCACCCTGCGGCCCCCTCCCGGGGGCTGCAAGACAAAAAGCCCTGCCGGCGCAAGCTGGCAGGGCTTTTTGTCTGGGCGAACGTCCGCAGGCTTTCAGGCCCGGGTCGCCCCAGGCCTCTCAGTGGTCAGAAAGATTCCCAGTCATCGTTATTGTCAGCCGCAGGCTTGGGGCTGCTTGCCTTGGGGGGCAATGCCGCCGCTGGCGCGGGTGAAGGCGCAGCAGCACGAGGGGCTGCTGGCGCCTTGGACAGGGCCGGGCGGGGGGCTGCCGCACGCACGGCAGGGGCCACGGCGGGGCGGGGCGCGGCTGCGGGGCGGTTGGCCGGGGCGGGAGCGGAGGTGCTACCGTTCACGCGGAACAGCGCCACCACCTGGGTGAGCTTCATGGCTTGCTCGCGCAGGCTGTCGGCGGCGGCCGTGGATTCTTCCACCAGCGCCGAGTTCTGCTGGGTCATCTGGTCCAGCTGGTTCATGGCCGTGTTGACCTGCGCGATGCCTTGGCTCTGCTCCGATGTGGCCGCACGGATCTCGCCAATGATGTCGGTCACGCGCTGCACGCTGGCCACGATCTCTGTCATGGTGGCGCCCGCATTGCCCACCAGGGCGGTGCCGGACTCGACCTTTTCGACCGACGCGCCGATCAGCGACTTGATCTCCTTGGCAGCCTCGGCGCTGCGCTGCGCCAGGCTGCGCACCTCGCCCGCCACGACTGCAAAGCCCCGGCCCTGTTCGCCTGCGCGGGCGGCCTCCACGGCGGCGTTGAGCGCCAGGATGTTGGTCTGGAACGCGATCCCGTCGATGACGCCGATGATGTCGCTGATCTTCTTGCTGCTGGCGTTGATGTCCTGCATGGTGGACACCACTTGCGACACCACCTCGCCCCCGCGTGCGGCCACTTCGGCGGCGGACGTGGCCATCTGGTTGGCGGTCTGCGCGGAGTCGGACGTCTGCTTCACGGTGCTGGTCAGCTCCTCCATGCTGCTGGCCGTGGTCTGCAGGTTGCTGGCCGTGTCTTCGGTGCGGTGGGCCAGGTCGTTGTTGCCCTGGGCGATCTCGCTGGACGCGGTGGCGATGCTGTCGGTGGCCGAGCGCACTTCGGTCACCAGCTTGCGCAGCGAGGTCACCATGTGGGCCAGGCCGTCGAGCATGGAGCCCGGTGGGGCGGCTGGGATCTGGGCGTCGAGGTTGCCTTCGGCCACCTCGGACATGATGGCAATGGCGTGGGTGGGTTCGCCTCCAATCTGGCGCAACACCGAGCGCGACACCAGCAGGCCGATCACCCCCACCGCCACAAACACCGCCACCACCAGAGCAAGGCTCGACCACAGGGCCTGGCGCAGCATGGCATCGACGTCGTCCGTATACAGCCCGGAGCCCACCATCCAGTTCCAGCCGTCCACTTTGACGATGTACTGCAGCTTGGGCACGGGTGTCTGCTGGCCGGGGCGCGCGAACATGGTGGGCACAAAGGCCTTACCGTCCTTGCTGCTGCGCATGCCGTTGACCAGCAGGCCGATGATGTCCACGCCCGAACCATCCTTGACCTTGCCGAGCATGTCCTGCCCGTCCCACTCGGTCTTGAAGGGGTGCATCACGCCAACGCCCTCGGTGGTCCAGATATAGAAATATTCGGTCTTGCCCTCGGGTCCGCCGTAGCGTGCAATGCGCAGGGCATCTTTGGCAGCCTTCTGCGCGTCTTCCACCGACATGGCGCCGCTCGCGGCCTTGGCCTGGTAACCGACCACAATGCTGTGTGCGGACTGGACGGCGGTGGTCAGCAGGTCCTTGCGGGACTCGGTGATCAGTCGCCGCTCCTGGAGGAGTGACAGGATGGCCATGATCAGCAGCGCAGTGAGTGCGGTGCCGATCATGAGCATGACTTTCATCTTGAAACTGAGTTTGCTCATGGGAGTCTCCTGTGGGGCGGGTGTCGTGTGTTCATGTTGTGGTTGTTAAGGCCCTGTGTACCAAATTGTGCGGCGAACCATGGGGCCTGCACAGTAGGTGAAAACGCGGCGGTAGCTCTACGTACGCGTCGCTTTGAGGTGCGACAAGACCTCGGCACGTGCGGGGCGGTGCCGCAGAAACTAAAATGCGCAGATGCTCCAGCAACGCACCCTCAAGACCCTGACCCGCGCCGTAGGCGTGGGTCTGCACAGCGGCCAACGGGTCGAGTTGACCCTGCGGCCCGCGCAGCCGGACACAGGCATCGTGTTCCGGCGGGTGGATCTGCCGCAGCCGGTGGACATTCCCATCCGTGCCGAGGCGGTGACGGATACGAGGCTGGCGTCCACCATCGCAGTGGGCAATGCCAAGGTGCACACGGTGGAGCACCTGATGTCGGCCTGCGCGGGGCTGGGCATCGACAACCTGTACGTGGACATCACGGCCGAAGAGGTCCCCATCCTCGATGGGTCTTCGGCCTCGTTTGTGTTCCTGTTGCAAAGCGCCGGGGTGGAACTGCAGAACGCACCCAAGCGCTTTATCCGCGTCACCCGGCCCGTGGAGGTGCGCGAGGGTGAGGGGGCCAACGCCAAGTGGGCGCGCCTCACGCCGTACCACGGCTACAAGCTCAGCTTCGAAATCGACTTCGACCACCCGGCCGTGGACTCCACCGGCCAGCGTGTGGAGTTTGACCTGGGGCAAGGCAACTACAGCCGCGACATTGCCCGCGCCCGCACCTTCGGCTTCACCCGCGATGTGGAGATGATGCGCTCCAACGGCCTGGCGCTGGGCGGCGGGCTGGACAACGCCATCGTGATGGACGACTACAAGGTGCTCAACAGCGACGGGCTGCGCTACGACGACGAGTTCGTGAAGCACAAGATCCTGGATGCCATGGGCGACCTGTACCTCATTGGCAAGCCCCTGCTGGCGGCCTACAGTGCGTTCCGCTCGGGCCACGCCATGAACAACCTCTTGCTGCGCGAGCTGCTGGCCCAGCGTGATGCCTGGGAGGTGGTCACCTTCGAGGACGAGCGCCAGGCCCCCACCGGCTTCGCGCAACCTGCGCGCGCCTGGTAGGGCCCGCTTGCCATATGTTGATCTTTCGCTGGCTGGCCATGCTGCTGCTCCTGGCGGCGGCCGTGTCGTTCGCGTTTTACGTGGGCACCGGGCAGCCGCGCTACAAGCGCCTGGGGCTCGTCATCCTCAAGTGGACGGTGATTGCCGCTGTGTTCTTTTTTGCAGTGATCCTCATCGGCCGCCTGGCCTGATGTATCGGCTGATGCGCGGGCCCTGCGGGCCCGTTTTTTCCACTGCCCTATACTCGCGCCTGCTCCGGGGTGTGCTGATGCGCTGAGATGCAAGAGTCCTGAAGGAATTCAGGCCAGCTTGCGAACCCGACGAACTTGATCCGGTTCATACCGGCGGAAGAAGAGCCGACCTCCTTGTCCCCGTGCCCGCACTCCCTGTGGGCACGCCTTGCCTCAGGTGTTGCCATGCGCAGCCACCCTAGGGGCGCACAGGTCCATTCCGGAGCAGACCCACCGCCACCGGAACCAGGAGACCTGCCCATGAACGCCCCCGATCCCCACGCCCAGCTCGCTGCCCCCGAAAAGTTTGCCGAGCTGCTCGCCCGCACCCGCGAGCCCTTCCCCGCATCGCGCAAGGCCTACATCCCCGGCCAGTTGCACACCGACCTGCGCGTGCCCGTGCGTGACATCGCGCTCACCAACGGAGAGCTGGTCAGCGTGTACGACACCTCGGGTCCCTACACCGACCCGAACGCCGTGATCGATGTGCGCCAAGGCCTGGCCAGCGTGCGTGGCGGCTGGATCACCGGCCGTGGCGATGTGGAGCACTACGAAGGCCGCGCGCCCGTAGCGCTGGACGACGGACAAAAGAGCGAAGACGCCACCCGCCTGGCCCAGCTGCGTGCCGAAGCCGCCGCGCTGCAGCGCAAGCCCTTGCGCGCCAAGACGGGCGCCAACGTCACCCAGATGCACTACGCCAAGAAGGGCATCCTCACCCCCGAGATGGAATACGTCGCCATCCGCGAAAACGGCAAGCGCGAGTGGATGGCGCAGTACATGGCCGATGAAGCCCGTGAGAAGCGCCTGATGGGCAACCCCATGGGCGCCAGCATCCCGCGCGTCATCACGCCTGAATTCGTGCGCGACGAAGTGGCCCGGGGCCGCGCCATCATCCCCGCCAACATCAACCACTCCGAGGTGGAGCCGATGGCGATTGGTCGCAACTTCCTGGTCAAAATCAACGCCAACATCGGCAATTCGGCCGTCACTTCCAGCATCGAAGAAGAAGTCGAAAAGCTCGTCTGGGCGATCCGCTGGGGCGCCGACAACGTGATGGACCTGTCCACCGGCAAGAACATCCACACCACACGCGACTGGATCGTGCGCAACAGCCCTGTTCCCATCGGCACGGTGCCGATCTACCAGGCGCTCGAAAAAGTGGGTGGCGTGGCCGAGGACCTGACCTGGGCGATCTTCCGCGACACGCTGATCGAGCAGGCCGAGCAGGGCGTGGACTACTTCACCATCCACGCCGGTGTGCGTCTGGCCTACATCCACCTCACGGCCAACCGCCGTACGGGCATCGTCTCGCGCGGGGGCTCCATCATGGCCAAGTGGTGCATGGCGCACCACCGCGAAAGCTTTTTGTACGAGCACTTCGAGGACATCTGCGACATCATGAAGGCCTACGACGTGTCGTTCAGCCTGGGCGATGGCCTGCGCCCAGGCTGCGCATCGGATGCCAACGATGAAGCGCAATTTGCCGAGCTGCACACGCTGGGCGAGCTGACCCAGGTGGCCTGGAAGCACGACGTGCAGACCATGATCGAAGGCCCCGGCCATGTGCCCATGCACATGATCCAGGCCAACATGACCGAGCAGCTCAAGACCTGCCACGAAGCGCCGTTCTACACCCTGGGCCCGCTGACCATCGACATCGCCCCCGGCTACGACCACATCGCCAGCGCGATTGGTGCGGCCATGATCGGCTGGATGGGCACAGCCATGCTGTGCTACGTGACGCCCAAGGAGCACCTGGGACTGCCCGACCGCGACGACGTGAAGCAGGGGATCATTGCGTACAAGATCGCCGCCCACGCGGCCGATGTGGCCAAGGGCCACCCCGGCGCGCGCGCGCGCGACGACGCGCTGAGCCAGGCGCGCTTCGACTTCCGCTGGCAGGACCAGTTCAACCTGGGCCTGGACCCCGAAACGGCCAAGGAGTACCACGACGAGACCCTGCCCAAGGACTCGGCCAAGGTGGCGCATTTCTGCTCGATGTGTGGCCCCAAGTTCTGCTCGATGAAGATCACCCAGGAGGTGCGTGACTTCGCCGCCCAGAAGGGTGTGGCCGAGGCTGAAGCCCTGGCCCAGGGCATGCAGACCAAGGCGGCCGAGTTCCAGAAAGGCGGGGGCGAGCTGTACATCCCGCTCAAGCCCGTGTGACAGCAGCGCAATAAGCGCAGCTACTGGCCCCGAGGATTCCCTGAAACAGGGCCCCGGGGCCGTGCTTACCCTGTGCGATGGACCGCCTTGCCCGGCATATAGTCCCGCCCACCCCCGGCCCAGAAGGCGGGGGGTGTGTGTGGCACCAAATTTGCTATGCTGGACTGTCTGTTAAAAAATGTAAGGAAGAGCCATGAATGCTCTCGGCCGCTTCTCCATCCGCACGCGTCTCTACTTCGGAACCGTCTTTTCCCTGATCCTTCTGGTCGTCATTGGTGCCATGGGCTACGTGGCCCTGGACCGAACGCGCGGCACGCTGCAGGTGCTGTTTTCAGAACGCGTGCAGACGCTGACCGACATGTCCGAGCTGCGCACCACCCTGGGTGACCTGCGCCGGACCGAAAAAGACATCATCATCAACTTCAACAACTCGGTCGAGGTCTCGGCCCTGCGCGAGTCCTGGGCCAAAACCCTGACTTCCCTGCGCAAGCGTCTGGCCGATGTGCGGCAGGTGCAGTCGGGCGATGCCGAGTTTGTGGCCTCGATCGACAAATCGCTCGACGAGATCAAGCAGTACGAAACCGGCATCTCACCCATCTTCGAGAAGATCGAGGGCGCGCAGCTCGACGGCGCAGGGGGCGGCGCCTACGCCGACCGCCTGAAGGTCCACATGGAAGCCACCGACAAGCTGTTCTCCAGCCTGGCGGGTTCGGCTCGTGCGCAGATGGACGAGGCGCGCGCGGGTGTCGAATCGCGCACCTCCACCATGGCCGCACTGATTGGTGTGGGCCTGGTGCTGGCGCTGGCGGTGCTGATTCCGCTCACGTTCTTCAGCGTGCGCTCCATCACCAAGTCCCTCGGACAGGCCCAGGAGCTGGCCGAACGCATTGCCAGTGGCGATTTGTCGCGCGATGTGGCAGCCATGAACCAGGACGAAGTGGGCCAGCTGGTAGGCGCCATGGGCCGCATGCAGGACTCATTGCGTGACCTGGTGCGCCAGGTGCAGGACGCGGCGGGCAACATCTCCACCGCCAGCTCCGAGATCGCCAGCGGCAACCATGACCTGAGCCACCGCACCGAGCAGACAGCGGCCAACCTGGAAGAGACCGCCTCGTCGATGGAGGTGCTGACCAGCACGGTGCAGCAAAGCGCCCAGGCCTCGCGCCAGGCCAGCGACTTTGCCTCGTCCGCCGCCGAGGTGGCCGCACGCGGCGGCGCCGTGGTGTCGCAGGTGGTGACCACCATGGACCAGATCACCACCAGCTCGCGCAAGATCGCCGACATCACGGGTGTGATCGATTCGATTGCGTTCCAAACCAACATCCTGGCGCTCAACGCGGCGGTGGAAGCCGCCCGTGCCGGTGAGCAGGGCCGTGGCTTTGCGGTGGTGGCCAGCGAGGTGCGCAACCTGGCGCAGCGCAGCGCCGAAGCGGCCAAGGAGATCAAGGGCCTGATCGGTTCGTCGGTGGAGCGGGTTGAAGACGGCTCGCGCCTGGTGAGCCAGGCCGGCCAGACCATGACCGAGATTGTGAGCAGCGTGCGGCGCGTGTCCGACATCATTGCGGAGATCACCGCTTCGTCGGCCGAGCAGAGCGACAACATCGGCCAGATCAGCCAGTCTGTCACGCAGCTCGACCAGATGACCCAGCAGAACGCGGCTCTGGTGGAGGAGTCCACCGCAGCGTCCGAGTCGCTGCGCGAGCAGGCGCACCACCTCAATAGCGCGGTCAGCCAGTTCAAGCTGCAGGATGGCGCGACCGCATCCCCGGCGTTTAGCACCTCGGCACCCGCAACGCCCGCCGCACCTGCGATGGCCCAGGTGGGGCGCCGGCCCGCGCTGCAGATCCGGTAGTTTGAAGTGTTTTTGGCTGGTAGCGCTAGTGCTTCATGCGCTGGAAGCTATCAAAAACGTAGCAAATCAGTCCCGCGTCACCCGCAGCACTTCTTCGCGGCTGGTGATGCCGGCGGCAATCAGGCGTTCGCCATCGTCACGCATCAGCGCCATGCCACCCGCCAGCGCTGCGGTGCGGATGTCGGCCTCTGAGGCCTGGTTGTGGATCTGTGCCCGGATCGCGTCCGTGGTCACCAGCAACTCGAACACGCCCGTGCGGCCGGTGTAGCCCGTCTGGCCGCAGTGCTCGCAGCCGCTGCCGTGGCAGTGGCTGCAGAACTTGCGCACCAGGCGCTGGGCCAGCACGCCCAGCAGCGACGACGACAACAGGAAGGGCTCCACGCCCATGTCCGTCAGGCGCGTGACGGCGCTGGCAGCATCGTTGGTGTGCAGGGTGGCCAGCACCAGGTGACCCGTGAGCGAGGCCTGGATGGCAATCTGCGCGGTCTCGAAGTCGCGGATTTCGCCAATCATGATGATGTCCGGGTCCTGCCGCAGGATGGCGCGCAGGGCCTTGGCAAAGGTCAGCTCGATCTTGCTGTTGACCTGGGTCTGGCCCACGCCCGGAAGCTCGTATTCGATGGGGTCTTCCACCGTCATGATGTTGTTGCGCGTGGCGTCGAGCCGGCCCAGCGCCGCGTACAGCGTGGTCGTCTTGCCCGAGCCCGTGGGGCCGGTGACCAGGATGATGCCGTGCGGCTGGCCGATCAGACCCTCAAAGCGGCGCAGGGTGTCGCCCTGCATGCCCACGGCCTCCAGGCTGAGCTTGCTTTCACTCTTGTCCAGCAGGCGCAGCACGGCGCGTTCGCCGTGCGCGCTGGGCAGGGTGGAGACGCGCACGTCGATGGCGCGCGTGCCCAGGCGCAGGCTGATGCGGCCGTCCTGGGGCAGGCGTTTTTCGCTGATGTCCAGGTCGGCCATGATCTTCAGGCGCGAGATCAATGCGGCGTGCAGCGCGCGGTTGGGCTGCACCACTTCGCGCAGCGTGCCGTCCACACGAAAGCGCACGCTGCTGTGGCGCTCGTAGGGCTCGATGTGGATATCGCTCGCGCCGTCGCGCGCGGCCTGCGTGAGCAGGGCGTTGAGCATGCGGATGATGGGTGCGTCGCCGGCAGATTCCAGCAAGTCCTCGACGGCCGGCAGCTCCTGCATCATGCGCGAGAGGTCGGCGTCGCTCTCGACCTCGCTCACCACGGTGGCGGCGCTCGATTCGCTGTGCGAATAGGCCGCGCTGATGCGCTGGGCCAGGGCAGGCGCATCGAGCGCAAGCAGTTGCTGCACCGGGTGCTTGCGCAGCACTTCGGACAGCGCGCCCGCATCGGGGCTGGGGCCGTGCCACAGCACCAGCTGGTGGCCATCGTCCTCCAGCAGCAGCTGGGCGGTGCGGGCAAAGGCGTAGGGCAGGGGGTGGCGCATGCGTGGCGGCCCTTCAGCGTGGCGAGGTCTCTGCGGGCAGCGGCGCCAGCGGCTGTGCAGGCACGGTGGCTGCGCCGGGCTCTGTGCGTTGTGGCAGTGCGGGCAGGATGGGCGCGCCCGACACCGACTTCATCACCACGCTGGGCGCGGGCTGGGTGGTCTGCTGCAGCGCGCGGATGGCCTCGTAGCGGTCCATCATCAATGCGTCGCTGGTGGCGTTGTCACGCACCACAATGGGGCGCAAGAACACCATCAGGTTGGTCTTGTTGCGGGTGCGGTTCTCGCTGCGGAACAGGTTGCCCAGCACCGGGATGTCGCCCATCACCGGCACCTTGTCCTGGCCTTGCGAGTAGCTGTCTTCCAGCAGGCCGCCAATCACGATGATGCTGCCATCGTCCACCACCACGTTCGACTCGATGGAGCGCTTGCTGGTGGTGGGGCCGTTGGCGTTGCTCAGCGTGGCGGTGTCGATCTTGGAGACCTCCTGGTAGATCGCCATCTTCACCGTGCCGTTCTCGCTGATCTGCGGACGCACCTTGAGCATCAGGCCCACATCCTTGCGCTCCACCGTGGTGAACGGGTTCACCGTGCTGCTGCCGGTGCTGTTGGCGTACGAGCCGGTCACGAAGGGCACGTTGTTGCCGATGATGATGCGCGCCTCTTCGTTGTCCAGCGTCATCAGGTTGGGGGTGGAGAGCACGTTGGCATCGCCGCTGTTCTGCAGGAAGTTCGCCAGCGCGCCCAGGTAGTACTGGCCGTTAATGCGCGGTGCGAGCGCCAGGTTCAGGCCCTTGCCCAGCGAACTGGCCGCCGTCGCGATGGAGGTGGTGGAGCCCGAGGCCAGGGCGGCTGTCACGTTCAGGATGTTGGCACCGGCCGCGCCGGAGTTGGTGCCGATCACGCCCACGGTGCCATCGCCGTTTTTGCCCAGAATGCCCTGCCACTGGATGCCGAACTCGGCCACCTTGTTGGCAGAGACCTCGACGATCAGGCTCTCGACCAGCACCTGCGCGCGGCGGCCGTCGAGCTTGTCGATCACGTCGCGCAGCTGGCGGTACAGCGGCTCGGGCGCCGTGATGATGAGCGAGTTGGTGGTGGGGTCGGCCTGGATCTGACCGCCGGTGGAGGGCTGGTTGTTGTTGGTGCTGCTGGTGCCCATGGCGCTGGTGCTGGAGCCCAGGCCGCCGCCGGTGCTGCTGCTGCCGGACGAGCTGCCGTTGGTGGACAGCATGCCCCCGGTACTCAGCCCCGTGCTGGGTGCGGGCGCGCTGGCACCGCCACCGCTGCTGGCAGCACCGCCATTGTTGCCGCCCATGGCTGCCATGGCGGCGCGCAGGGTGGTGGCCAGCTTGGTGGCGTCGGCGTTCTTGAGGTAGACCACATGGATGTTGCCGCTGGCCGCGCTGCTGCCGGGCGCAGGCGCCTGGTCCAGCTGGGCCACCAGGGCGCGCACCTGGGCCACGCGGGCCGGGTTGGCGGCGCGCAGGATCAGCGAGTTGCTGCGCGGCTCGGCAATCAGGGTGGTCTTGAACGCGGTGTCGGCCTGGCCGGGCGCGGCCGCGGCTGCGGCGCCCCCGTTGGCGCTGCCGCCGTCGATCAGGCGCGACACCAGCGGTGCCAGGTCGCTGGCAATCGCGTTCTTGAGCGGAATCACCTCCACATCGCTGGCGTTGGACACATCCATGGCCGCCACGATGCGCGCCAGGCGCTGCAGGTTGTCGGCGTAGTCGGTGATCACCAGCGAGTTGTTGCCGGGGTTCACGTTGATGGTGTTGTTGGGGCTGATGAGCGGGCGCAACACCGGCACCAGATTGGCCGCGTTCTCGAAGTTGAGCTTGAAGATCTGCGTGACGATTTGTCCGCCGCCGGGCGCGCTGCCCGCGTTGCCCTGCACCACGCTCACGCTGCCGCCCTGCAGCTTGGCGTCTGCCTCGGGCACCACCTTGTACAGACCGGCCGCCTCCACCACCGTGAAGCCTTGCAGGCGCAGCGCGGCCAGGAACTGCTGGAACGCGGCGGCAGGCGTCACTGCGCGCTCGGTCACGAGGTTGAGCTGGCCTTTTACCCGTGGGTCCACCACCACGTTGCGGCCGGTGATGGTGGCCATGGTGCGGGCCACGGCCTCGATCTCGGCGTTGGCAAAGTTGAGCGTGACGGGTTCGCTGGGGCGCACGCTGCCGGTGCGGGTGTCCACCGCCGTCTGGGCGCCAATCTGGCCACTGGCGCAGGTAAGTATTGCGCTGGCTGCTATGGTTTTGAGAGTGAAGCGCAGGCGTGGAGCAAACAGGAAAGTCATAGATTCAACCCACGGTGATGATGGAGCGCGCGCCATTGCGCCGTCCGATGATGTTCAGAAGATTGGACAGTGCGGCCTCCCGCTCGGGGGTGGCGCTGGCCTCGCCCGCAAAGCGCAGGCGGTTGCCCACCCACTGGCCGCTGCCGCTCAGTTGCAGGGCCCCGTCGAGGGTGCTGAGGGCGAGCGTGGGCACCTCGCCGCCCTGCAGCACCAGCCGGTAGCTGCCCATGGGGCGCAGGGTGGACAGGCGCGAGGACATGGCCCGCGCATCCATCTGGGCCTCGCCCGACAGCACCATGCGGCCTGCAGCCCATTGCGCCGTCAGCGCGCGTGTCTGCAGTGCCAGCTGTCCCTGCGGCTGCAGGGTGTTCCAGGGGGTGCCCAGGCCCGCCAGCAAGGCCGCAGGCCACTGGCTCTGGCCGTCGGCCACAGTGATTTGCGGGCCGGCCCAGCGCAGGTGCACCTGGGCCCGCAGGGGCTCGGGCGTGCAGCAGCCTGCGTGCAGTTGGGCGCTTAGCCCGCCCCAGGTGGGGCGCAGCTGCCAGTCCACCCGGCCGGGCAGGGCGGCGCTGTCTTTGCTGGCCTGGCCACCAGTCAACACCAGTTGGGCCGATCCGGTCCACACCGTGCCCCTTGGCTGCAGCAACAGCACCTGCCCCTGGGTGGCGCTGGCCACGCCGCCGGCCAGCCAGTGCGCAGGCGCAAAGCCCACCACGGCGGGCAGCACGCCGGCCAGCGCACCGGCCCATGCCCAGCCCCACGCTGTGCGGGGGGCGGAGCGGGGGGCAGGGCGTGTCGGACGGAGGTTGCGGGCCACGGGGGGAATGTATTGTTCAGGTCAGTCCGCGGGTCAGCGGGCCGGGGCGGTGGGCAGGGCCAGCACCACGGTGCCATCCCAGCGGGGCATGGCCACGGGCGCGCTGCCCAGGGTGACGGGCGCATTGCCGGCGGGCGCAGCGGCAGCGCTGCGGGTCAGCCGCGCTTCCAGCGGCGTGGCGCGGGCATTGCTGCGGGCCTGGGCCAGCCACTGGGCCAGCGCGTCGGCCGATGCGCCTTTGAGCGTGACCGTGGCGCGGTCGCCCGCCACGTTGAGCTGTGCCGTGTTGCCCAGGCGCTGCGTGAGGGCGGTGCGCAGCGCACCCACGGCATCGCCGGGGCTGGTGGCGGGTGTGGCCTGCAGCTGCTGGGCCTCGGCCTGCAGGCTTTGCATGCGCTGCAGCTGGGCGTCGAGTGCGGCGTGCCGCGCGGGCGCGGCGCGCAAGGTGCCGAGTGCGGGGGCGACGGCCACCCACCACAGCAGGGCCAGCGCCACCACCGTGGCGGCGGCCAGCACCAGGTTCTGCTCGCGGGGCGCCAGGGCTTTCCAGCGGTCCTGGAGGGCGGAGGATCGGGTCATGGGCTCACCTCGGTGCGCAGCAACAGGCTGCCATCGTCCACGCGGGCACGGTACCCGGCGGCTTGCAGGCGGCCAGACACCACAGATTCTTCATCGGGCGCCAGGGTCACGCCACGCAGGCGCAGCTCTCCGGGGGTGTATTCGATGCTGCTGGGCAGGCGGCCATCGGGCAAGGCCGCACCGGCCGCTGCCAGCAGGGGCTCCAAGTCGCGCGCCGAGACACTGCCGGCGGCCTGCCGCAGCTGGGCGAGTTCGCGCTCCATCTGCACCGGCGCATCGACCACCACCTGCACTTTGGGAAAGGTCTGGGTCAGGGTGTTGCGTACGCTGGCCTGCTTGGCAGTCAGCGCCTGCCGTTCTTGCCAGGCCCAGGCATTGAGCCCCACCAGGTGCGCCACCACCAGCATGCCCGCGCCCCAGCGGGCTGCACGCCACTGCGGGGCATACAGCGCCGCGCTCAGCGCGCTGCCCACTTTGCGCAGCGCGCGGGTGCTGCTGGTGCTGGACAGGTCGAACTGCGCCAGGTCCCAGTCGCCGCGGGCGGCATCGAGCGCGCGCTGGCTGGTGGTGTGCAGGGCGATGCGTTGGCCTTGCTGGCCCAGGGTGCGTTCGGCCAGTGCAGCCACGGCGGGCTCGGCGCGGACCATGAGAGCCTGGTCTTCACCGGTGTCGGCGGCTTGCAAGTCGGCGCGTGCCAGGGTCAGGGCCATAGGGGTCAGCGGCAGCACCGCCACGCCTTGGTCGGCGCCATGGCCGGTCAGCACCACGTAGGCCTCTTCGGGCGTGCCCAGGGCGCACAGCTCGGGCTGGCCGCTGCCCGTGGGGCCCGGCGCAAATTCGGGCACCACGCGGGCCACGCGGCGGCCTGCGGCCTCCAGCGCCTGCAGGTGTTCGCGCAGCCAGGCGCGGTCGCACACGGCCACCCACACCGGCTCGCCAGCCTGCGCACGACTTTGTGCGCCGGATTGCAGCGCAAAGTGCAGCTGGCTGGCATCGTCCAGCACGCGGTCTTCCAGCAGGCCTTCCAGCACGGATCGCAGCCGGGGCGTCTGCTGGCCGGCACCCAGCGGCACACCGGCCGGAATGGTGACGCGCTGCCACGACAGCGCCCGTGCGGGCACCACGGCCACGACCTCGACGCCGGGGCGGGTGGGCTCGGGCAGCAGGGCAGCGGGTGCGGTGGCGTGCTGGAGGGCGGAATGGCCGTCTGCCGTGAGCGTGTAGGCGTACTCGGAGGCGGGTCCCGGGCGGGCCGGCGGCAGGAAAAGGATCAGGGTGCTCATGGGCGGGTTTTGCGGGCCATTTTAGGGGGCGGGCGTGACGCAGCGGCGGTGCGGGTGGGTGCAGTGTGAGGGTTGTTACACCCTCAGCGCTGTGCCCCGGGCAGCAGTTGCGTGGTTTCCCGGTCGAAGGCGCCGCGTTCGCGCCACAGTGTGGTCACGTCGATGCCCTGTTTGCGCACCAAAGAGCGCTCGTCCACCATCGCATCGCCGAGCCGCAGGCGGCCCCGTACTTCAAAGTACGAAGAGGCCACGGCGTGGGCACTTTCGTTGATGTCGATGCTGGCGCCCACCAGGTCGCGCACGTCGCTGAGGGTGCGGAAGTGCCGCGCCTCGCGCGTCTGCACGATCTTCTGCGCCGTGGCGCTGTCCAGCCCGTCGATGGCGGCCATCAGCACGTTGATGTCGGCGGTGTTCAGGTTGACCGGGGTGCGCACAGGCAGCAGCGTCACATGCGGGGCGAGCGCCGCCACCGTGGCCGGGGTCAGGCCCAGCCACCCCAGCTGGGTCACGCTGGGCGGCAGCAGGGGGGCGGAACCGCTGTCGGCGCCCGAACCCGCTTGCGCCCGGCGCAGGCCGTCGATCAGGGTGCTCAGTTGTTGTCCGCGAAGGCCCAGGCGCTCGAACAATCGGGTGAACTGCCGCAGCGCCACGGCCTGCACCTGCCCGCCCTCCGCGAGGTTGGTGATGTTCAGGCGGCCCTGCAGGTCGGTGATCTGGCCCGACAGGAAGGCCTCGGTGGTGTCGGTGCTGGCGTCGTCCACCTGGGTCACGTTCTTGTCGGCCGCAAGGAAGGTGGACAGCCGGGCCTCCTGCAGAGGGATGGCCCAGGGCTCGGCCAAGTGGTCGGCCCCGCCGGAGCGCCCATCCTCGCGCAGGATGAGCCGCGACCAGTCGAGCGCACCGACCAAAATCCAGGTGGACTGCACGTGGCCGCGCTCGGCCGTCTCGACCTCCACCGCGCGCCACTGCTGCCACATCGCGGCCGCCGCAAAGGTGGCGACCAGCGTGACGGTGAGCATGGCGGCGAGCAGCGCCGCACCGCGCGCCCTGTGCCTGTGCAATGGGCGCTGCCACAGCGAGTGCCACCGTGGAGCTGGCTTTGCCAGGCCACGGGTGGCGTCCCCCTGGGGGGATGCGGCGCAGCCGCTCAGGGGGGTACTCACGATCTGCCTCCGCCCAGCACGGGGTTGACCCAGTCGCGCGTCAGCTGGCCTGCCAGCGCCTGGCCCGGGGGCAGGGTGATCTGCAGGCGGATGCCGTCCGGAATGGCCGAGGTGCTGTCGCCCGACGGGGTGCCCGTGCTCGACTGCGGGTTGGACCACGCGCCGCCCCGGTAGTAGAAGATCTGCCAGCTGTCGAGCGGCAGCAGCGTCACCTCGTAGCGCCGCTCGGCGTCGCCCGGCGTACGCGCCCACTGGGCGGCCTGCTCCCAGGCCTGCCGCCAGTCGGCGCGGGTGCGCACTGGCGGCGACTGCCAGCGCAGCCACTGGCCCACGCCCTGGTTGTTGTTGCGGCGGGTCCAGGCCACCACCAGCGCACCCTCGTCGGGCACGGCGCTGCTGCGGCGGGTGAGGCGCAGCACCTGGCCGTCCCAGTCCAGCGGCGTGGTGTTGGCAACGGGCATCAGGGCGTCCAGGTCCGTACCCCACTGCCCCAGCGCAGCCTGCAGCACCAGCATCTCGTCTGCCCGCTGGCGCGTGGACTCCTGCGCCCGCACCATGCCATCGAGCCCGCGCCAGCTCAGGATGGCGATCAACGCCATGACGCTGATCGCGACCAGCAACTCGATGAGTGTGAAGCCGCGCGGGACCTTCAAAAATGGCGCGACGCGAGGCCAGCGCACCCGTGGAACTGGCTCAGCCAGGCCACCGGGTGCGTCCCCCTCCCGGGGGGAAGGCGCGAAGCGACTCAGGGGGGGCATTAATACCTTCCAATGATGGTGGAGAGGCGCAGGATGGAGTTGTCCCCGTCCAGCACCTGCGCATCGATGCGCCGAAAACTCGGGTTGGGTGTGGGCCGCACGATGGTCACCACCTGCAGCTGGCGCCCGGCCTGCTCGCAGGTCAGGTTGCTGTCACCCACACTGGGCATCTGGCGCGAGAGCCGGGCCTTGACCAGCTCGTTCTCCGCGCACAGCTGCGCGAGCACGATGTCGGACTGCCGCAGGGCGTTGCGCGTGAGCGCCGTCGTGGCCTGCAGTCCCGCCATGAGGGCAATGGCCACGATGGCCAGCGCCACCAGCACTTCCACCAGCGTGAAACCCCGGTGGCCGATGAGAGGGCGGCGCATCCTCACTGCACCGCATCCACGGAAAACGGGCGCACGCCGTCGGTGGCAATGCGCAGGGTGCGGTCGGGGGAGGACTGGTGGGTGATCAGCACCTGCTGCGGGCCGATCAGGGGCTCGGGGCCCAGTAGCAGCACTGCCGGCCCGCGCACCACGGTGCCAGGGTCCAGCCACTGGTTGGGCAGGGCGGCCTGCGCGCTGCGCGGCAGCCCCTCAAAACGGAAGCCCCCCGGCAGCGCGCGCCAGCGCACGGGGATGCCCCCTGCGCGGGACTGTGCACGCGCGGATTCGAGCAGCGCCGCCAGCCGTGCGGCTTCCCGCTCCAGCTGCGTCTGTCCGCCATCGCGCATCGCCAGCCCCACGCCCGCCGTGGCCAGCGCCATGATGCTGATGACCACCAGCAGCTCCAGGAGGGTGAATCCGCGCGAGCGGTTCATGAAGCTGCGCGATGGGCGGTCGCAACGGTCACGGCGTATCCACCAGGCGCACGGCCGCAGCGCCGGGCCGCCCCAAGCAAGGCCCGGCCCCATGCACCAGCGAAGCGCGGGGCGAGCCTGCTGTGGGGAGCAGGGAGTGACACGCCAGTGCACGACCGTGGGGACCACATCTCTTTACTGCCAGCTGCCAATATCGGCGTCCTTGCCTTCGCCGCCCGACTGGCCATCGGCGCCAAACGACATCACGTCGATCTCGCCTTTGATGCCGGGGTTGAGGTATTGGTAAGGGCGGCCCCAAGGGTCGTTGGGCAGCTTCTCCAGGTACAGCTTCCAGTTGCCCGGTACGGGGCCCGCAGTGGGCTTGATGACCAGCGACTGCAGGCCTTGCTCGGCCGTGGGGTAGCGCTGGTTGTCCAGGCGGTAGAGCTTGAGCGCCTGCATGATGTTGGTGATGTCGGTGCGGGCGGCCGTCACGCGGGCATCGTCGGCACGTTCGAGCACGTTGGGCACGATCAGCGCGGCCAGCACGCCGATGATCACCAGAACCACCATCAGCTCGATGAGGGTGAAACCACGGGCCACGGACTTGGCAACGCGGCGGGGGGCGGAACGCACGAGGAGGGAGAAAGAAGTGTTCACTGCTGGCGGTCTCTCGGATGGTCGAATCGCGTGAATCATAATCCCCGCATGGTGACCAATACGTACAGCAAATGGGGCGTCCGCCTGGGGACTCTGGTGCTCTGGGCAGCAGCCGGCGCCAGTGTGGTCTATTGGGGGCTGCGCCTATCGGCGCCTTCGTCCGCGTCCTCCGCCCCGGCAGTGGCGCCCGCCCCAGTGGCCATGGACGCGCAGGCGCTGGCGCGTTTGCTGGGTGCTGCGCCTGCAGCCTCTGGCGTGGCAGCGCCGGTGGCACCCACCGCGAGCCGGTTCACTCTGATCGGGGTGCTGTCGGGGCGCAGCAGCGGCGGCGGTGCGGCACTGATTGCCGTGGACGGCAAGCCCGCCAAGCCCTTCCGCGTGGGCGCTGCGGTGGACGAAGGCCTGGTGTTGCAGGCCCTGGGCCCCCGCCAGGCGCAACTGGGGACCAGCATGGGCGGACCCGCTACGGTGACGCTGGACATGCCGCTTAAGAACTAGGCACCTGCTGGCCTACAGCTTCAGGCCAGTTCCCTGATTTCCCATTCCCCCCAGCCCGGCGCCGCCACCGGCCAATCCTCTGAGCGGGGCAGGGCGCTCTCACCCCGCTCCTGCAACCAGGCCACGCAGCGGGCCACTCCGGCGTGGGTGATCCACACCACCTCATTCACGCCCTGTTCAGTGCGCCACGCCTGGGCGGTCTGCAGGGCTGCCGCCACGCGGTGCAGCATGTGGGCCAGGCTTTCGCCCCCGCCGGGTGCGTGGGTGGCGAACCCGGCCACCCAGGTGTCGATGGCACTTTTGCCGATGGCGTCCCAGGGCTGCCCTTCCCAGCGGCCGAAGTCCATCTCGCGCAGCCGGGCGTCGGGAGTGAAGGTCAAATCCGGTCTGAGCGCTTGTAATTCATGCGCCAGCAGCTCACATCTTTGTAGCGTGGAATACGCCACGCACGCAGCGCGCCCCCCCGGGGGCAGGGCCGTTGCCAAGCGCTCTGCCGCAGCGCGGGTGGCCTGCGCGTCGGCCGGCACGTCCCACGCGCCGTAGCAAGTGCCCGGAGGAACCAGCGGGGCTGCATGGCGCACCAGCCACAGGCGGCTGCTGGTGGCGGCAGGGGGGGGCGTCATAGCCATCGCAGTGCGATGGCCGCGCCCAGGTAGAACCCGATCTCGCTCACCTGCTGCGTGGCGCCCAGGCAGTCGCCGGTGAAGCCTTGCAGCCGTCGGGCGAACCAGCGCGCCATCCAGCCCGCGCAGAGCGCGCTGAGAGCAATGGGTGCTACCAAAAAGAGAGCTGTCTGGGCATATCCGACTAGCGCAAGGGGCGGAAAACACCATAAAAGTGCCGCAACCAGTGCGTGGCCGGAGATCTGGTCGGCCAGCGGCTTGCTTTTGGACCGCGCCGTATCACCCACATGCGGCAAGCTGCGCACGATGAGCAGGGGCCAAAAGCGCGACAACACATGCGCGCCGACCAGGGCCGCCAGTGCCACCGGCAGGCTGTGCGCCCCCAGCAGCGCCAACAGGCTGAGCTTGGCCAGCAACGCCAGCACCAGCGCCATGGCCCCGAAGGCGCCGATGCGCGAGTCCTTCATGATGTCCAGCGCGCGTTCGCGGTCGTAGCTGCCGCCCAGGCCGTCGGCGACGTCGGCCAGGCCGTCTTCATGGAAACCACCGGTCATCAGCACCGTGGCGACGGTGCAGAACACGGCGGCCACGGCCGGGGCCAGCGGGTTGGGCGCCAGCGCCCAGTGCAGCGCGGCGTACACGGCCGTGGACAGCAGCGCCGCCAGCCAGCCGATGCCCGGAAAGTGCGCCGCGCTGGCCCGCAGCATGGCCGGGCTGTAGCCCACCCAGTTCGCCAGCCGCCCAGTGACGGGGATGCGGGTGAAGAACTGCACGGCCAGCAGGTAGTGGCGCAGGGCTTGCATGGTGTGCAGTTGTTGCTTGATGCTTCTTTTTTGATAGCTGCTAGGGCATATTCAACTAGCGCTTGCAGCCATTTTGGGCATTATTTGGACCGCAAGAACAGGCGGTAGGCCGGGTTCAGCGTTTCTTCCACATACGGGTAGCCCAGCGTGGCCAGGAAGGCGTCGAAGGCCGCCTTGTCTTCGGGCGGCACTTGCATGCCCACCAGGATGCGGCCATAGTCCGCGCCCTGGTTGCGGTAGTGGAACAGGCTGATGTTCCAGGTTGGCTGCATCAGACTCAAAAATTTGAGCAGCGCACCGGGCCGCTCGGGGAAGGTGAAGCGCATCAGGCGCTCGTCCTGCGCCAGCGCCGAGTGCCCGCCCACCAGGTGGCGCAGGTGTTCCTTGGCCAGCTCGTCGTGCGTCAGGTCCAGCGCCTCGAAACCGTGGCGGTTGAAGTTCTTGGCGATCTTTTCCGATTCGCCTTTGCCGTTGGTGGTCAGACCCACGAACACATGGGCGCGGGCGGCGTCGCTGATGCGGTAGTTGAATTCGGTCACGTTGCGCGGGCCGCCGGGCAGGCCGCCGACCACCTCGCAGAAGCGGCGGAAGCTGCCGCGCTCTTCCGGAATGGTGACAGCGAGCAGCGCCTCGCGCTCTTCACCCACCTCGGCCCGCTCGGCCACGAAGCGCAGCCGGTCGAAGTTCATGTTGGCGCCGCACAGGATGGCCGCGTAGGTCTCGCCCTTGGTCTTGCGCTGGGCCACGTACTGCTTGATGGCAGCGACAGCCAGTGCCCCGGCGGGCTCGACGATGCTGCGCGTGTCCACAAAGATATCCTTGATGGCGGCGCAGACGGCGTCGGTATCGACGGTGATGTAGTCATCCACCAGGCCCTGTGCCACGCGGAAGGTTTCCTCGCCCACCAGCTTCACGGCCGTGCCGTCGGAGAACAGGCCCACATCGGCCAACGTCACGCGCTCATGGGCCTGCACCGACTGGATCATGGCGTCCGAGTCGTTCATCTGCACCCCGATCACCTTGATCTCGGGGCGCACGGCCTTGATGTAGTTGGCCACACCCGAGATGAGTCCGCCGCCGCCAATGGCTACGAACACGGCATCGAGCTGGTTGCTGCCCAGGCTTTGCAGCTGGCGCAGGATCTCCATGGCGATGGTGCCCTGGCCGGCAATCACGTCCGGGTCGTCGAACGGGTGCACGAAGGTCAGGCCCTGTTCCTTTTCCAGCTGGACGGAATGGCCGTAGGCGTCGGAATAGCTCTCGCCAAACAGCACGACCTCGCCACCAAGCGTCTTCACGGCATCAATCTTGAGCTGCGGCGTGGTGGTGGGCATCACGATCACGGCGCGCGTGCCCAGTCGGTGGGCGCTCATGGCCACGCCCTGGGCGTGGTTGCCGGCCGAGGCGCAGATCACGCCGCGCTGCAGCTGCTCGGGCGTGAGGTGCGCCATCTTGTTGTAAGCGCCCCGCAACTTGAAGCTGAACACGGGCTGCTGGTCTTCGCGCTTCAGGAGTACCTTGTTGTGCAGGCGGCGGCTGAGGTTCTTGGCGGGCTCCAGCGCCGACTCCACCGCCACGTCGTACACGCGGGCAGTCAGGATTTTCTTGAGGTAGTCGGCGGGGGTGAGGTGCTGGGTCATGGCAGGTGCAGGAGGAGAGCCCCACCGGCGCAGGGCAGCGGGCGGGGGCCCACATCATAGGGCGTCGCCCTGGCGAGAGGCCGAGGCATCAGGGACGGCAACCTGCCGTGGGACGGTGCGAGCGGGCAAAAAAAAGCCCCGGGCCGTGAGGCCTGGGGCTAATCCATCCTTTGAGGAGATGGAGGAGACAATCGGTGCGAGGCAAGTGTCGGGTTCCGGGCTTCTTGCCGCCTGCCGGTTCCTTTCTGTTCGAAAGCGGCAGCGCATGGGCGAAGTTTAGCGCGAGTCTTGTTGCGATGCAGCAAAATTCGCATCGAATTCTTTTCGTTTCGGTTTTCCGTGCGAAAAAAACCACGTGTCACACAGGAGAAACACAAATGGAATGCACAGTCAGTTGGACCGGGGGGGCGGGAACCCGTTCTGGCATGGGTTTTGTGGCCGAAACCGGCAGCGGCCATGTTTTGACCATGGACGGTGCCCCCGATGCCGCCAACCCCGCCAACGGCGGCCGGAACTTGGCGCCCCGGCCCATGGAGACCGTGCTGGCGGGCACGGGCGGGTGCACCGCCTATGACGTGGTGCTGATCCTCAAGCGCGGCCGCCATGACGTGCGCGGCTGCAGCGTCAAGTTGACGACGGAACGTGCGCAGACCGACCCGAAGGTGTTCACCAAGATCCACATGCACTTCACCGTCACGGGCAAGGGCATTCCCCCGGCCGCCGTGGAGCGTGCGATTGCCATGAGCCATGACAAGTACTGCTCGGCCAGCATCATGCTGGGCAAGACAGCCGAAATCACCACCGGCTTCGAAGTGCTGGAGGCCTGAGGGGGCGGCGTGTAGTGATCTGGACTGCCAAGCTGAGCGGGTTGCGGCGCGTATGTTTTGGTGCGCCTGCTGCCTGCGTGAGCCAGCTTGGGGTTCAAAGATAGTGCGCCGTGGTGGTCATGACCTTGGCGGCGCCCTTCATGGCCAAGCGCACCGGGGCGGGCAATTCCAGCGCTCCGGCGGCGCGCGCCTGGTCTGCGTGCCGCTCCTCGTCCTGCTTCATCCGCGCGACCACGGCCCTTGACGCCTGGTCTTGCTCGGGAAGCCTGTCGAGGTGGCTTTGCAGATGCGCGGCCACCTGGGTTTCCGTCTCCACCACAAAACCCAGGTTGGCCCGGTCGCTGACCTTGGCAGCCACCAGCCCAAGCGCAAAAGCCCCTGCGAACCACAGAGGGTTGAGCAGGCTGGGGCGTGCGCCCAGTGCGTCCAGGCGCTGTTGTGTCCATGCCAAATGGTCGGTCTCTTCGCGCGCCGCTGCCTGCAGGTGGTCCCGCAGGGCGGGGTCACGGGTGACGGCCGCCTGCGCACTGTAGAGTGCCTGGGCGCACACTTCCCCCACATGGTTCACGCGCATCAGGGCTCCCGCCAGCTTTTTCTGCGCAGGATCCAGCGACGCCTCGGGCACACCGTGTGCCGGTGTCTGTTCGGAAGCGCGGGGTTGGGCAAACAGTGTGCGCAGCGCGTTGTCTGCGGCAGTCAAAAAAGCGTCCATGGAAAGCTCTCGAATGGCAATGGCGTTGAAACACAAATTGCACTTGGATACAAAAAACCGCAAGGCAAGGCACAGGAGTTGCATGCAGCAATTGTGATTTTGCCCGTGCGCACTGAAATGTTGCAACACTGCAACGAATTTCCCCTTTCGGGGCGATTGTGGGTGAATTCCTTTGCGAAACCCGGCCGGGTCTGGTGCAATAAGAGCAACTTCCCCACCAGGAGGTTGGCCCGGGAAACCGGCGGGACTGTGCAGGTGCTTTCACCATAGACCCCCCGTACCGGAGCCCGATGTTTAACCTTGGAGTAACTCGCAATGAAAAAATCCCTGATTGCCCTGGCTGTGCTGGCTGCTTCCGGCGCTGCAATGGCTCAATCTTCCGTGACCCTGTTCGGCGTGGTTGACGCAACCTACGCTTACGGTTCCGGCAGCGTCTCTAACAAGTCGCAACTGACGAACTCCGGCTACAACAGCAGCCGTCTGGGTTTCCGCGGCGTTGAAGACCTGGGTGGCGGCATGTCCGCTTCGTTCTGGCTCGAAGCTGGTCTGAACAACGACAACGGCACCGGCGGCGTTACCAACACCAACAACCAAGCAGCTACCAGCACTGGCGGCGGCCTGACTTTCAACCGTCGCTCGACGGTTAGCCTGAACGGCGGCTTCGGTGAAGTGCGTCTGGGCCGTGACTACACCCCCCAATTCTGGAACCTGACCGTGTTCGATCCGTTCGGCACGAACGGCGTGGGCACCACCCAAACCCTGAACTCCAGCCTGGGCGGCCCTACCACCATCCGCGCGTCGAACTCCATCGGCTACTTCCTGCCTGGCAACCTGGGTGGTTTCTACGGCCAAGCCCAGTACTACATGGGTGAGAACAACAGCAACGCTGCCAACAAGAAGGACGGCAACGGCCTGGCACTGCGCGCTGGTTACGCTAACGGCCCCATCAACGCCGCTATCGCTTTCTCTGAAACCAAGTTCCTGACCGGCAACATCAAGGCCGTGAACCTGGGCGGTCAATACGATCTGGGCGTGGCCAAGATCATGGCTCACTACAACCAAGACAAGATCAGCGGCGGCAACGACGGCAAGGGCTTCCTGATCGGTGGTCTGGTGCCCGTGGGCGCTGGCGAAGTTCGTCTGTCCTACTCCACCTACAAGATCGACACCGTTGGTGCTGATCCCCGTACGAACAAGCTGGCTCTGGGCTACGTGCACAACCTGTCGAAGCGCACGGCTCTGTACGCAACGTACGCTCACGTGAACAACAAGAACGGCGCTGCTCAAGCTCTGAACGGTGCTGTGACTGGCGTGAACGACAACTCCAACGGCTACGATTTCGGTATCCGCCACAGCTTCTAATATCGTCAGCTGGCTTTGGCCAGTTGTTGATATACAAGCTCAAAAGCCGCCCTCGGGCGGCTTTTTTCATTTCTCGGGTTGCTTGTTTGTTTTGTCCCTGAGAGAGCCTTTGTCGGTGTGTTTGGGTTGATTCCAATTGACTCCCTGGTTGGTGTTCCAAGGAGGAACGCTCATGCGGAGCTTTGGCTGTGTTTTGCGGCCGATTGCCTCCATGCGCCCGGTGTTCCCGTAGCGACTAGGGGCTCAAGAACCGCGGTTAGGAGGCCCAACGTCGGTACATCGGCCCAAAATTTATTGAAAAGGTGCCGAGGCGATATCGCCCTCGTGAGCAACCGCATGAGTGCCAATGGGTACTCGCGAAAGCAAAGTTTTAGCTGGCACCAACCTTGCATGACGAAAGCGTTGCCAGAGCAGTTATAGGCCCTTCATGGCATCGGGGATTCAGGGATTTCCCGTTGGCTATAGAGCAACCTTTACTGCATAGTAAAACTTTTAATGAAGAGGGTTCCATGAAACTCAACCACAGTCTTTTGTCGGTGGCTGCTGCTGCCGCGCTGCTGTTTGCGCCGTCATTGCAGGCCAAGCCCTTCAAATGGGCCAGTCAGGGGGAAATCGCGACCTGGGACATTCACTCCCAAAACAATGCACTGCAAAACGGTCTTCATGCCAACGTGTATGAAAGCCTGGTGTACTACAACAGCAAGACGTTCGATGTGGAGCCCGTGCTGGCGACGGCCTGGAAGGAGATCAGCCCCACGCAGGTGCGCTTCACGCTGCGTCAGGGCGTGAAGTTCCATGATGGTTCGCCGCTGACCACCGACGATGCGGTGTACTCCATCCAGCGGGCCATGGCCAAAACGTCCAACTTCACCCCATACGTACAGGGCATCAGCAAAGTGGTGAAGGTGGATGCGCAGAACTTTGACGTCATTCTGTCCTCGCCCAATCCGGTTCTGCTGCGTCAGATGACCGAGTTGCGCATCATGAGCAAGGCTTGGGCGGAAAAGAACAAGTCGGTAGAGCCCAAAGACATCAAGGGCACCGACGAAAACTTTGCCCACCGCAACGCCATGGGCACAGGCCCTTACACCCTGGAGTCGTGGCAGCCTGATGTGAAGATGGTGTTCAAGCGCAACCCCAACTGGTGGGGCAAGATGGACGGCAATGTGACCGAGATCGTCTACACACCCATCAAGTCCGCAGCCACACGCATTGCTGCGCTGTTGTCGGGTGAAGTGGATCTGGTGCTCGACCCGTCTCCTCAGGATCTGGGTCGCTTGCGCGCCAGCCCTGACTTGAAGGTGATTGATGGCGTGGAGAACCGCACAATTTTCCTCGGCATGGACCAGTTCCGGGAAGAGCTGCCGGGCTCGAACATCAAGGGCAAGAACCCGCTCAAGGATGTGCGGGTGCGCAAGGCGCTCTACCAGGCGATTGATGCAGAAACCATCTCGCGCAACATCATGCGCGGTCTGGGCAAGCCCACGGGCACCATCGTTGCGCCGCAAGTGGCTGGCTACACAGAGGCTGTTGGCAAGCGTTTCCCATACAGCGTTGATGCATCCAAGAAGCTGCTGGCCGAGGCGGGTTACCCCGATGGCTTTGAAGTGGATTTCGCCTGCCCCAATAACCGCTACATCAACGACGAAGCCATCTGCCAGGCCGTGACGGCCATGTGGGCGCGCGTGGGGGTGAAAGCCAAGCTGCGCACGCTGCCGCTGGTCAACTACTTCCCGATGATCCAGCGCTACGAAGCCAGCATCTACATGCTGGGCTGGGGGGTGCCGACATTCGACGCGCTGTACAGCCTGCAATCGCTGGTGCGCACCGTGGGCCAAGGTGGTGATGGCAACTACAACGTGGGTCGCTACAGCAACCAGCGCATGGACTACTTGGTGGACCGCATCAAGGCCGAAACCGATGCGCCCGTTCGCGCTCGCATGCTGACCGAGGCGCTGCAACTGTCCAACGACACCGTGTCCCATATTCCTCTGCATGACCAGGTGATCCCATGGGCCATGAAGAAGAACATCGAACTGGTGCACCGTGCTGATAACCGTGTGGACATGCGCACGGTCAAGGTGAACTGATTTATTCTTGACGCACTGAAAGCAAGGGCCGTGCGGCCCTTGCTTTCTTTGGTATATCTGACGATGTATTGACCCGCAGTGCCCCAGTCACCAAAAGTGGCGGCGGCACTTCCATCGAACACTCACTCGACTCTCTGATGCTTGCCTTTATTTTGCGCCGCCTGATACAGGCTGTGATTGTCATGGTCACGGTGGCCTTCATCTCCTTCATGCTGTTCCAGTACGTGGGAGACCCCGTGGTGTTCCTGCTGGGCCAGGACGCCACCCCCGAGCAGATCCGCGAGTTGCGCAGCGCCCTCGGCTTGGACAAATCCTTCTTTGTGCAGTTCTGGCACTTTCTGGTGAATGCAGCGCAGGGTGAGTTTGGACTGAGCCTGCGCCAGGGGGCCAAGGTGTCGCGCCTGATTGCCGAGCGCTTCCCGGCCACTCTCGAGTTAGCGCTGGTTGCAGCCCTCCTCGCGCTGGTCATTGGTGTACCGATGGGCGTGTATGCCGCCCTCAAGCGCGGCACCTTCACCAGCCAGCTGTTCATGACACTGTCCCTGCTGGGAGTGTCCCTGCCCACCTTCCTGATCGGCATCTTGTTGATTTTGGTGTTTGCCGTACACCTGGGCTGGTTCCCCAGCTTTGGTCGGGGTGAGGTCGTGCAGCTGGGCTGGTGGAGCACCGGCTTGCTCAAGGCCAAGGGCTGGCACCATATCACCCTGCCTGCGATCACGCTGGCCATCTTCCAGCTCACGCTGATCATGCGGCTGGTGCGGGCCGAAATGTTGGAGGTGCTGCGCACCGACTACATCAAGTTCGCCCGGGCTCGTGGCCTGTCCAATCGGGCCATCCATTTTGGCCACGCCCTCAAGAACACTCTCGTGCCCGTGCTGACCATCACAGGTCTGCAACTGGGTGGCCTGATCGCCTTTGCCATCATTACCGAGACGGTGTTCCAGTGGCCAGGCATGGGCCTGCTGTTCATCCAGGCTGTGACCTTCGCTGACATTCCCGTGATGGCCGCTTACCTGTGCCTGATTGCGTTGATCTTTGTGGTGATCAACCTGGTGGTGGACCTGCTGTACTTCGCGGTCGATCCTCGACTGCGCGTTGGCAAGGCAGGAGGCCACTGATGCAAGGCCCCCGTTTGAAAGCTGGTGGCCGCGCCTTCGCTCACATCGCGCAGTACCACCCTGAGTTGACGGCACTGCGGCGTGACCTGCATGCCCATCCGGAGCTGGGTTTCGAAGAGATCTACACCAGCAAACGCGTCAGGGAAGCGCTGAAGCTCTGCGGTGTGGATGAGATCCACGAAGGCATCGGGCGCACGGGTGTGGTGGGCGTCATTCGTGGGCGCAGCAGCGCCAGCGGTAGCATGGTGGGCTTGCGCGCCGACATGGATGCCCTGCCGCTGACCGAGCACAACGACTTCGCCTGGAAGTCCTGCAAGCAGGGCCTCATGCACGGCTGCGGCCATGACGGCCACACCGCCATGCTGATTGGCGCTGCGCGCTACCTGGCCGAAACCCGCAACTTCGATGGCACCGCCGTGCTGGTGTTCCAGCCGGGCGAAGAAGGCTTTGCCGGTGCCCGCGTGATGATGGAAGACGGGTTGTTTGACCGCTTCCCCGTGCAGTCCATCTTTGCCATGCACAACTGGCCCGCAATGAAACCCGGCACCGTGGGGATCAATGCCGGTCCGATGATGGCAGCCGCCGACCGCTTCACGGTCGAGATCACTGGGCGTGGCGGCCACGGCGCGCACGCCTACCAGACGGTGGACGTTGTGCTGGTCGCGGCCCACATCATCACCGCTGCGCAGAGCATCGTTTCGCGCAATGTGCGGCCCATCGACAGTGCGGTGGTCAGCCTGTGCGCGATGCAGGCAGGCGACCTGGGTGCCTTCAGCGTGCTGCCCGGCACGGCCACGCTAGTGGGCACCGTGCGCACCTTCGACCCGCTGGTGCAGGAGATGGTGGAAAAGCGCCTCAAGGAGTTGTGCAGCGCCATTGCGCTCGGCTTCGGTGCCACGGCCACTGTGCACTACGAACGCATCTACCCCGCCACCATCAACAGCGAAAGCGAAGCCATCTTTGCGGGCGATGTGGCCGAGTCGCTGCTGGGGGCCGACCACGTGGTGCGCGACCTGGAGCCCAGCATGGGCGCTGAAGACTTCTCTTTCATGCTGCAGAACAAGCCGGGGGCCTATCTGCGCATTGGCCAGGGCACAGGATCGAGCGGCAGCGCCTTGCACAACAGTCGGTATGACTTTAACGATGACATCCTGCCGCTGGGCGCTGCGCTGCACGCCAGCCTGATCGAGCAGGCCATGCCGCTGCCCGCGCTCTGATCAGGCGCGGGCGTCTGACTTCTACACGCACACACCGCTCACCCACCGGAAGTCTTCGTACCCTTCCATCCCACCCTTTCACTACCAGGAGATTTCCATGAAATTCCAGAAAAAAGTCGCTGTGACCGCTCTCTTCGCTGCGCTGGCTGCGACGAGTTTGGTAGCTCAGGCACAGACCGTTCGCATCGCCAACCAGGGCGATGCCCTGTCGATGGACCCGCACTCACTCAACGAGTCGCTGCAGCTGAGCGTGACCAGCAACGTTTACGAACCGCTGGTGGGCCGCAACAAGGACCTGAGCCTTGCGCCCGCATTGGCTACCAGCTGGAAGCAGATTGCCCCCACCGTGTGGCGCTTCGAACTGCGCAAGGGTGTGCAATTCCACGACGGCACGCCTTTCACAGCCGACGATGTTGTGTTCAGCTTCGCCCGCATGAAGGGCGATGGCTCTGACATGAAGGCCACCAACAGCGACATCAAGCAGGTGCGCAAGATCGACGACCACACGGTCGAGATCGACACCATGGCTCCCCAGCCCATCCTGCCAGACGTGATCACCACGTCCTACATCATGAGCAAGAAGTGGTGCGAGACCAATCAGGCCACAACCCCGGTAGACCGCCGCAAGGGCATCGAGAACGCGGCGTCGTTCCGCGCCAATGGCACCGGCCCCTTCCGCCTGCGTGAGCGCCAGCCCAATGTGCGCACGGTGTTCGTGCGCAATGGCGCCTACTGGGACAAGATCGAAGGCAACGCCACCGAAGTTGTGTTCACGCCCATCGGTAACGATGCCACGCGCGTGGCGGCCCTGCTGTCGGGCGAAGTGGACGTGATGGAGCCTGTGCCCGTGCAGGACATCGAGCGTATCAACGGCAGCGCCAATGCCCGCGCCATCACTGGCCCTGAGCTGCGCACCATCTTCCTGGGCATGGACCAGAAGCGCGACGAGCTGCTGTACTCCAACGTCAAGGGCAAGAACCCCTTCAAGGACAAGCGCGTGCGCCAGGCCTTCTACCAGGCCATCGACATCGAAGGCATCAAGAAGACTGTGATGCGAGGCGCCTCCAACCCCTCCGCGCTGATGGTGGGCCCCGGCATCAACGGCTTCCAGCCGGATGTCAAGCGCCTGCCCTATGACGTCGAAGCCGCCAAGAAGCTGATGGTTGAAGCCGGTTACCCCAACGGCTTTGAAGTCACCATGAACTGTCCCAACGATCGCTACGTGAACGACGGCCGCATCTGCCAGACGGTGGCTGCCAACCTGTCGCGCATCAACGTCAAGATCAACCTCGCGGCCGAGACCAAGGGTACGTACTTCCCCAAGGTGCTGCGCCGTGACACGAGCTTCTACATGCTGGGTTGGACCCCCACCACCTACGACTCGCACAACGCCCTGAATGCGCTGATGATCTGCCCCGACGACAAGACCGGAGCGGGCCAGTTCAACCTGGGTGCGTATTGCAACCCCAAGCTGGACGAACTGACCAAGAAGATCCTGGTCGAGACCGACAAGCCCAAGCGCGATGCCATGATCAAGGAAGCCTTCGATGTGCACACCGCCGACGTGGGGCACCTGCCATTGCACCAGCAGGCGCTGGCCTGGGGTGTGAGCAAGAAGGTCAAGCTGGTGCAGATGGCCGACAACTACATGCCTTTCAAGTGGATCACCGTGAGCAAGTAATCCGGCTTGTTCCCGCCTGATCGATACGACGACTACAACAACGACAACGCCACCGGCTGATTCAAGCCCGCAACAACACCCGCAGCTACCCGTTGCGCGTGTTGTTGCCTGTTGATTGGTTTCCCACAATGAAAACTACCCTTGCCCGCTGGTTCGACAGCGACGTTGGCTACAGCTTCCGCACATCGCCGGTCGCCATGCTGGCCGCCGCCATTGCGCTGATTTGCCTGTTCTGTTCGGTGTTCGCCGGATGGGTGGCGCCCCACAACCCGTTCGACCTCACCACGCTGGAGCTGAGCGACGCGCGGCTGCCCCCGGCGTGGAGCGAAATGGGCTCCATGAAATACCCCCTGGGCACCGATGACCAGGGCCGTGACATCCTGTCCGCGCTGATCTACGGTGCGCGCATCTCCCTCGTGGTCGGCATTGCCTCGGTGCTGCTCTCCGTGGTGGTGGGTGTGGCCTTCGGCCTGCTGGCCGGTTTCCGGGGCGGCTGGGTGGATGCTGTGCTCATGCGCCTGTGCGATGTGATGCTCTCCTTTCCTGCCATCCTGGTCGCGCTGCTGATTGCCGGCGTGGGTCGTGCGCTGTTTCCCAATGCGCACGAGTCGCTGGCGTTCGGGGTGCTGATCCTCTCCATCTCCCTCACCGGCTGGGTGCAATATGCCCGCACGGTGCGCGGCTCCACACTGGTGGAGCGCAACAAGGAATACGTGCAGGCGGCCCGTGTGACGGGGGTCCCACCGCTGCGCATCATGCGCAAGCATGTGCTGCCCAACGTGATGGGGCCCGTGCTGGTGCTGGCCACCATCCAGGTGGCCACGGCCATCATCACCGAAGCCACGCTGTCCTTCCTGGGTGTGGGCGCTCCGCCCACTTCGCCCTCGCTGGGCACGCTGATCCGCATCGGCAACGACTACTTGTTCTCGGGCGAATGGTGGATCACCGTGTTTCCTGGCGCCATGCTGGTGCTGATTGCGCTGTCGGTCAACCTGCTGGGTGACTGGCTGCGCGATGCCCTGAACCCGCGCCTGCGTTGAGTCACAACAAGAACAAGAAAAGCGATATCTCCATGAGCCTTCTCGAAGTCAAAAACCTCGTTGTCGAATTCCCGGGCCGCCGCGGTACCCTGCGCGCCCTGGACGACATTTCCTTCTCCATTGCTCCCGGCGAGATCCTGGGCGTGGTGGGGGAGTCCGGCGCCGGCAAGTCACTCACCGGCGCGGCCATCATCGGCCTGCTGGAGCCGCCGGGCCGTGTGGCCTCGGGCCAGATCCTGCTGGAGGGCCAGCGCATCGACAACCTCAGCAATGAGGAAATGCGGCATATCCGTGGTCGCCGCATTGGCGCGATCTTTCAGGACCCTCTGACCTCGCTGAACCCGCTGTATACGGTGGGCCGACAGCTCACTGAAACCATCCTGGCGCACCTGCCGGTCAACGCCGCCGAGGCCCGCCAGCGCGCCATCCAGTTGCTCAAAGACACCGGCATCCCGGCAGCTGAAGAGCGCATTGACCACTATCCGCACCAGTTTTCCGGCGGAATGCGCCAGCGCGTGGTGATCGCCCTGGCCCTGGCTGCCGAGCCCAAACTCATCGTGGCCGACGAGCCCACCACGGCGCTGGATGTGTCCATCCAGGCGCAGATCATCACGCTGCTCAAGAACATCTGCAAATCACGCGGTGCGGCCGTGATGCTGATCACCCACGACATGGGCGTGATTGCCGAAACCTGTGATCGCGTGGCCGTGCTGTACGCCGGCCGCGTGGCCGAGATCGGTCCGGTGCACGATGTGATCAATCAGCCATCGCACCCTTACACCAGCGGCCTCATGGCCTCCATCCCCGACATGACGATGGACCGTGAACGTTTGAACCAGATCGATGGCGCCATGCCGCGCCTGAACGCCATTCCCCGTGGCTGCGCCTACAACCCCCGCTGCCCCAAGACCTTTGACCGCTGCATGACCGACCGCCCCGACCTGATGGATGCAGGCGCTACACGCGCTGCTTGCTGGCTGCACGCTGGTGCCGCGACCCAAGCCGAGGTGACCGCATGAGTGCCACCGCAACGAAAAGCAAGGCCCTGGTCCAGGCGCATGACCTGGCCAAGACCTTTGACGTCTCCGCTCCCTGGCTTAACCGTGTGATCGAACGCAAGCCCCGCACCCTGTTGCATGCGGTGGATGGCGTGAGCTTCGAGATCGAGAAGGGCAAGACGCTGGCCCTGGTGGGCGAGTCCGGCTGCGGCAAGAGCACCGTGGCCCGCCTGCTGGTGGGGTTGTACGAGCCCACCCGCGGCGGCCTCACCTTCGACAACCAGGACGCGCACGCCGCTTTCAAGGGCAACGATGCCAAGGCCATGCGCCGCCGCATTCAGATGATCTTCCAGGACCCGTACGCCAGCCTGAATCCGCGCTGGCTGGTGGAGGACATCATCGGAGAGCCACTGAAAGAACACGGCCTCATCACCGACAAGGAACAGCTCAAGACCCGCGTGGGCGAGTTGCTCAAGTCCGTGGGGCTGTCGCCGCTGGACATGGTCAAGTACCCGCACCAGTTCTCGGGCGGGCAGCGCCAGCGCATCTCGATTGCACGCGCCCTGGCCACCGAACCCGAGTTCCTGGTCTGCGACGAGCCCACCAGCGCGCTTGATGTGTCGGTGCAGGCCCAGGTCCTCAACATCATGAAGGACCTGCAGCGCGAACGGCAGCTCACCTACCTGTTCATCAGCCACAACCTGGCCGTGGTGCGCCACGTGAGCGACCAGGTCGGCGTGATGTACCTGGGCCGACTGGTGGAGTTGGCCGACAAACACACGCTGTTCGACACACCGCGTCACCCCTACACGCGCATGTTGCTCGATGCCATCCCCAAGATGCACGACACCGGCAAGGCGCGCACACCGGTACAGGGCGAGGTACCCAACCCGCTGAACCCGCCGCCCGGTTGTGCGTTCAACCCCCGCTGCCCGCATGTGAACGACCGCTGCCGCACCGAGCGCCCCCAGCTCCTGAGCATTGGCGGCATTCGCATTGCGTGCCATGCGGTGGAGGAAGGGCGGATCTGATGCCAGCCGCCACGCGGGTGTGCTGACGCGCGGCGGAGGGACTCATCCGGCATTGCTACTGTCGCAGTAGTGATTGCTATCAATAAAATAGCTGCTAGCGCAATGAATACCTGCGCTTGCGGCTATTTTTGCTTGTAAACGCGCAGAAGATGCTCATCCTGGCTCCGCAGTCACTCCTTGGCCGGCTGCGGGCAGGGCACGCCCCAGCAGGTAGTCAATGCAGGTGCGCACCGCCCGGGTCTGGTGGCGGTTCGGCATGTAGAGCATGAACATCTGGGTGCCAAAAATGCTCAGCCGCCAGTCGTTGAGCGTGGTCAGCACTTCGCCGCTGGTCACGGCGTCCTGCACCACGTAATCCGGTACCAGCCCTACGCCCAGCCCTGCCAGGATGCCCTGGCGCAGAAACGGAAAGTGCTCCGAAATGAGGGTGGGCTCCAGCATGGCCTCCTGGCGCTGGTCACCCCGGTACCCGCGCAGGCGCAGCTGCTTGCCTACCACCCCTGCGGTGATCACCGGCGCGGCCTGCAGAGCTTCGAAGTCCTGGGGCAGCCCATGCGTCTCGGCGTACTCGCGCGATGCGCAGGCGATGTAACGCACGCTGCCCAGGTCGCGCGCCACAAGCGTGGGCGGGGGCTCGGGCATCACGCGGATGGCGATGTCCACCTCATCACGGATCAGGTCATCCACCCGGTTTTCAAAGCGCACATCCAGCACGATGCCGGGGTACAGCCGCTTGAAGTCGATCAGCCAGTCCGACATCACCATCTGCCCGTAGCCACTGGGCACGCTCAGGCCCACGCGGCCCTGCAGGCCTTGGCCCAGCGTGGCAATCGTCTCGCGCGCGGCCAGCATTTCGTTCTGAATGGCGCGGCCATGGGCGTACAGGCGCAGGCCCACCTCGGTGGGCTCCACCCGGCGTGTGGTACGGCGCACCAGCTGCACACCCACCGATTTTTCCAACTGGTGCAAGTGGTAGCTCACATTCGCACGCGTCATCTTCAGGTTGCGCGCGGCCTGGCTCAGGTTGCCGGCATCAAGGATGTCGACCAGCACGGTGAGGGAGGTGAGTTCCATAGGCGGGATAGGTGGGGCGGCGCCTGAACGCTCGTTTGCCGCAGTTTGTCAAAAGAAGTTTGACAGTCTGTCAATGGGCTATGTAATTGTCAAGATTACTTCGCGCATCAACAATCCCCCGGTCATCAACAGGCACAGCCATTGACCAGGAGACTTCCCCGTATGCACGCCGCCGCTGCCGCATCTTCCGTTGTTACCACCGCGCTGCATGGCGATGTTCTGGTCGTCACCATCGACAACCCGCCCGTCAATGCCCTGGGCGCCGCCGTGCGCCAGGGCCTGTTGGTGGCCATGCAGCAGGCGCAGGCCGACGCCGCCGTGGTCGCCGTGTTGCTGGTGGGCGCGGGCAAGGCCTTCATTGCCGGGGCGGACATCCGCGAATTCGGCAAGCCACCGGTAGCACCCATCCTGCCCGAGGTCTGCCGCGCCATCGAAAACCTGAACAAGCCCGTGGTGGCCGTGCTGCACGGCGCAGCCCTGGGCGGCGGGCTGGAGGTGGCTTTGTCGGCCCACTACCGGCTGGCCCTGCCAGTCGCCACGCTGGGCCTGCCCGAGGTGAACCTGGGCCTGCTGCCCGGCTCGGGCGGCACCCAGCGCGCCCCGCGCCTCATGGGCGCGCAGGCTGCGACCACCCTCATGCTCAGCGGCCAGCCCCTCAAGGCCCAGGCCGCGCTGCAAGCCGGCCTGGTTGACAAGCTGGTGGAAGGCGCCGACCCGCTGGCCGCAGGCCTGGCCTACGTGCGCGAACTGCTGGCTGCCAACGCCCCCGTGCGCCGCACGCGTGACCTGGCCATTGCCGAGCCGCAGGCTGCGCTGGCCTGGCTGGACGCACAGAAGGCCGAGACAGCCAAAAAGTCGCGCGGCCTGTTCTCTCCCCTCAAGATCATCGAATGCGTGCAGGCCGCGTTGCAACTGCCGTTTGACGAAGGCATGGCCCGCGAGCGTGCGCTGTTCATGGAGTGCCTGGACAGCCCGCAGCGCGCCGGTCTCATCCACGCCTTTTTTGCCGAACGCGAGGTCGTCAAGGTGCCCGAAGCACAGGCCGCACAGCCGCGCCCCGTGGCCAGCATTGCCGTCATCGGCGGCGGCACCATGGGCGCGGGCATTGCAGTGGCAGCCCTCGATGCCGGCTTGCCGGTGACCATGATCGAGCGCGACGCCGAGTCCATCGCCCGTGGCCGCGCCAATGTCGAGAAGGTCTACAACGCCCTGGTGGCCAAGGGCCGCATGACTGAAGCTGCCCAGGCCGCCGTGATGGCGCGCTACACCGGTAGCACCAGCTATGCCGACATCGCCAATGTGGATCTGGTGATCGAGGCCGTGTTTGAAGACATCGAGGTCAAGAAGGCCGTGTTCCGCGAGCTGGACCGCGTGTGCAAGCCCGGCGCCGTGCTGGCCACCAACACCTCCTACCTCGACATCGACGCCATTGCCGCTGCCACCGGCCGCCCGCAGGATGTGATCGGCCTGCACTTCTTCAGCCCCGCCAACATCATGAAGCTGCTGGAGATCGTGGTGCCCGCCAAGGTGGCACCCGACGTGGTGGCCACGGCTTTTGAGCTGGCCCGCAAGCTGAAAAAGGTGCCTGTGCGCGCGGGCGTGTGCGACGGCTTTATCGGCAACCGCATCCTGGCCGTATACAAGCAGGCCGCTGACTACCTGCTGGAAGACGGCGCAAGCCCCTACGAGATCGACGCTGCCGTGCGCGGCTTTGGTTTTGCCATGGGCCCGTTCCAGGTGACAGACCTGGCCGGTGGCGACATTGGCTGGGCCACGCGCAAGCGCCGCGCTGCCACGCGCGACCCCAAGGCCCGGTACGTGGAGATTGCCGACCGCATCTGCGAACGCGGCTGGTTTGGTCAGAAGACCGGGCGCGGGTTCTATCTGTACCCCGACGGTGCCCGCACCGGCCAGCCCGACCCTGAGGTGCTCGCCATTGTCGATGCCGAGCGCGCCAAGAAAGGCGTCACGCCCCACCGCTTCAGCGCCGACGAGATCATGCGCCGCTACATGGCCGCCATGGTCAACGAAGGCGCCAAAGTGGTGGCCGAAGGCATTGCCCTGCGCCCGCTGGATGTGGACGTGACCTTTGTCGCGGGCTACGGCTTTCCGCGCCACCGGGGCGGCCCGATGAAGTGGGCCGACATGACGGGGCTGGACAAGGTGCTGGCCGATATCCGCGAGTTCGCCCAGGAAGACCCGCTGTTCTGGCAGCCCGCGCCGCTGCTGGAAAAGCTGGTAGCCGAGGGGCGCAATTTCGACAGCCTGAACAAGGCTGCATAGCGCAGAGTCTGCCTGACCTGCATTGCACGCGAAGCGTTTTCAGTCAGTCCCACCGTATTCGAGTCATATTGGCCTCTAGCGCTTTATGCATAAGCGCAAAAAGCTATCAAATCAGGAGCAAATCATGCGTGAAGCCGTCATCGTTTCCACCGCCCGCACCCCATTGACCAAGTCGCACCGGGGCGAATTCAATGCCACACCCGGCCCGCAGCTGGCGGCCTTTTCCGTCAAGGCAGCGGTCGAGCGCTCGGGCATTGACCCCGAGCTGATCGAAGACCTGGTGATGGGCTGCGGCTACCCCGAGGGCATCACCGGCAAGAACATTGGCCGCCAGACCGCGCTGCGCGCGGGCCTGCCCCTTTCGGTGGCGGGCATGGTGGCCAGCCGCTTTTGCGCGTCGGGCCTGCAGTCGGTAGCAATTGCGGCGGGCCGCATCGTGGCCGAAGGCGTGCCCGCCATGGTGGCGGGCGGGGTGGAGAGCATCTCTGCCATCCGCGCAGGTAACCCGGCAGACATCGACCCCTGGCTGCAAGAGCACAAGCCCGACCTTTACATGGCCATGATCGACACCGCCGACATCGTGGCCCACCGCTACGGCATCAGCCGCGAAGACCAGGACCTGTTTTCGCTGCAAAGCCAGCAACGCACCGCCGCCGCACAGCAGGCCGGCGTGTTTGCCGACGAGATCGTGCCCTGCACCACGCGCATGATGGAAAAGAACAAGGAGACCGGCGAGGTCACCTATCGTGAAGTGACGGCCACGCACGACAACTGCAACCGTGCCAACACCACGCTCGAAGGCTTGGCCAAGCTGGAGCCGGTGAAGGGCCCCGGCCAGTTCATCACCGCAGGCAATGCCTCGCAACTGTCCGACGGCTCCAGCGCGTGCGTGCTCATGGAAGCGAAAGAAGCCGAGCGCCGTGGCCTGCAGCCGCTGGGTGCCTTCCGTGGCTTTGCGGTGGCGGGCTGCGAGCCCGACGAAATGGGCATTGGCCCCGTGTTTGCCGTGCCCAAGCTGCTGGCACGCCACGGCCTCACGGTGCAGGACATTGACCTGTGGGAGATGAACGAGGCCTTTGCTTCGCAGGCCCTGTACTGCCAGCGCCGCCTGGGCATTCCGTCCGAGCGGCTGAACGTGAACGGCGGGGCCATCGCCATTGGCCACCCCTTCGGCATGACGGGCGCACGCCTGGTGGGCCACCTGCTGCTCGAAGGCCGCCGCCGCAAGGCCAAGTACGGCGTGGTGACGATGTGCATTGCCGGTGGCATGGGCGCCGCAGGCCTTTTTGAAATCTTCTGACCCCGCGCGACACCACCGAACTCTGAACACTGCAAGCGACCCGATATGGACCTGAATTTCACCCCCGAAGAAGAAGCCTTCCGCGCCGAGGTGCAGGCTTTCTTGAAAGCCAAGCTGCCCGAACGCATTGCCACCAAGGTCAAGGCCGGGCAGCGCCTGTCCAAGGCGGACCAGGACGAGTGGCACGCCATCCTGAACGAGCGCGGCTGGCTGGCCAACCACTGGCCCCAGGAATACGGCGGCCCCGGCTGGGGTGCGGTCGAGAAGTTCATTTTCGACACCGAATGCGCCCTGGCCGGTGGCCCGCGCATCGTGCCCTTTGGCGTGAACATGCTGGGCCCGGTGCTCATCAAGTTTGGCAACGAGGCGCAGAAAAAATACTGGCTGCCGCGCATCCTGAGCGGCGAGGACTGGTGGTGCCAGGGCTACTCCGAACCCGGCGCGGGCTCGGACCTGGCCTCCGTGAAGACCACGGCGGTGCGCCAGGGCGACCACTACATCGTCAACGGCCAGAAGACCTGGACCACCCAGGGCCAGCACGCCAACATGATCTTCTGCCTGGTGCGCACCGATCGCGAAGCCAAGGCCCAGTCGGGCATCAGCTTCTTGCTGGTGGACATGCAATCGCCCGGCGTGGAGCTGCGCTCCATCCGCACGCTCGATGGCGACAAGGAGGTCAACGAAGTGTTCTTCACCGACGTGAAGGTGCCGGTAGAAAACCTGGTGGGCGAGGAGAACAAGGGCTGGACCTACGCCAAGTACCTGCTGACCTATGAGCGCACGGGCATTGCAGGCGTGGGCTTTTGCATTGCCGCACTGGCCAAGCTCAAGGTGGTGGCCGCCAAGGTGATGAAGAACGGCCAGCCGCTGGACCAGGACCCGCTGTTTGCCGCCCGCATGGCCCAGGTCGAGATTGATCTGGAGAACATGAAGACCACCAACCTGCGCGTGATTGCCGCCGTGGCCGGTGGCGGCGTGCCCGGGGCTGAAAGCTCCATGCTCAAGATTCGCGGCACCGAGATCCGGCAGGAGATCCTCTCGCTCATCCGCCGTGCTGTGGGCCCGTACGCGCTGCCGTTCATCGAAGCAGCGCAGTACGAAAGCTATGCCGATGAGCCGGTGGGCCCGAAAGAGGCCGCGACGGCAGCTGCCAACTACTTCAACTACCGCAAGCTGTCGATCTTTGGCGGCTCCAATGAAATCCAGAAGAACATCATCTCCAAGATGATTCTCGGCCTGTGAGGTTGCCGCGATGAACTTTGAACATACCGAAGACCGCCGCATGCTGGCGGACACCCTGAACCGTTTTGTGGCCGAGCAGTACGGGATCGAGACGCGCAACCATATTGCCTACGGCGACAACGGCATGGACCCGGCGCTGTGGGCCCGCTTTGCCGAGCTGGGCGCGATTGGCGCACTCTTCCCAGAAGCCGATGGCGGCTTCGGCGGCGCGGGCTTTGACGTGGCCGTGGTGTTTGAAGCCCTGGGCGGTGGCCTGGTGGTGGAACCGTTTGTGGCCGCTCTGGTGGTGGGCCGTGCGCTGGGCCTGGCGGGCAGTGCGGCGCAAAAGGAACACCTCGCCAGCATCATCGACGGCAGCACGGTGGCCACGCTGGCGCATGAGGAGCCCGGCGCGCACTATGCATTGAACCGTGTGACCATCCGCGCTGTGCGCCATGGCGACGGCTGGTTGCTCACCGGCCACAAGGCCGTGGTGCTGCATGGCGACCAGGCGCAGCTGCTGCTGGTCAGTGCCCGCACCTCGGGCGCTGTGGACGATGAAAACGGCATCTCGCTGTTCCTGGTGCACGCTGATGCGGCAGGCTTGAGCCGCCGTGGTATGGGCCGCATAGACGGTGGCCGCGTGGCCGAAGTCACGTTGCAAAACGTGCAAGTCGGCGCCGGCGCGCTGGTGGGCTCGGAAGGCCAAGGTTTTGCCACGCTAGAGCACGCCGTGGGCTGGGGCATTCTGGCCGTGTGTGCCGAGGCGCTGGGCGCCATGGACGTGGCCAAGAAACACACGCTGGAATATCTGCAGACCCGCAAGCAGTTTGGCGTGCCGATCGGCAGCTTCCAGGCACTGCAACACCGCATGGCCGACCTGCTGCTCGAAGTGGAGCAGGCGCGTTCGGCGGTCATCAACGCAGCCGCTGCCATGGAGAGTACCGACCGCGTCGAGCGCGAGCGTGCGCTGTCCGCCGCCAAGGTCACGATGGGCCGCATTGGCGCGCTAGTGGCGGAGGAAAGTATTCAGCTGCACGGCGGCATTGGCATGACGTGGGAGCTGCCCCTGTCCCACTACGCCAAGCGCCTCGTCATGGTGGACCACCAGTTTGGCGATGAAGACCACCACCTGGCGCGCTTTATCGCGCTTGGCCGGAGCTGAAGCCATGGAGCAGCCACAGCCTCTGCTGCAACGCCGCGAGGGCGCGGTGCTCGTGCTCTCCAACAACAACCCCGCTGCGCGCAATGCGCTGTCGCCCGCGTTTTACGCGGCGCTGACCGAGGCCTTGGCGCAGGCCGAGGCTGACCCCACCGTGGGTGCCATCGTGCTCACGGGCGAAGGCGGGCACTTTTGTGCGGGCGGTGACTTGCGCCAATTGGCCAAGCGACGTGAGCTGCCCATTGAAGAGCGCCGCGCCAAGCTCGAAGGCCTGCACGACCTGATCCGCACCGTGCGCGATTGCCGCAAGCCGGTGATTGCAGCGGTGGAGGGCGCAGCGGCCGGTGCGGGCCTGTCGCTGGCGCTTGCCTGTGACATGCTGGTGGCTGCGCGCAATGCCGTGTTCTCGGTGGCCTATGTGAAAGTGGGCCTCACGCCCGACGGCGGCGCCACGGCTTTCCTGGCCGAGTTCGTGTCGCGCCAGGTTCTGACCGAGCTGTGCCTCACCGGCGAACGCATCTCTGGCGAGCGACTGCATGCGCTGGGCCCGGTCAACCGACTGGCCGAACCGGGTGAGGCGCTGACGCAGGCATTGGCATTGGCCGCGCAGGTAGCCACCGGGCCGGACCTGGCCATGGGCCGCATCAAGGCGCTGTGCCGCAGTGCCTACGTCCAGCCACTGGACGACCAGCTGGAGTTGGAAGCACAGCTCATGGTGCAGTCGCAAGCCACCGAAGAATCCCGCGAAGGCATCGGTGCGTTTCTGGAAAAACGCCCGGCCGATTTCGCCCGCCTGCGCCAGGTCAATACCGCTGGCGCGGGTACACAAGACACTACGCAATGACCTCCACCACCCCCACACCCCCATTGCCCGAGGGCATGGACTTCCCGCTCGAAGGCGTGCGCGTGCTCGACCTCTCGCGTGTGTTTGCGGGCCCGCTGTGCGGCCAGGTACTGGCCGACTTTGGTGCCGACGTCATCAAGGTGGAACACCCCGGCCGGGGTGACGACACCCGCGACTGGGGCATGCGCATCGGCAAGACCGAGACCACCTATTACAACAGCATGAACCGCAACAAGCGGTCCATCACGGTGGATTTGCAGACGCCCGAAGGCGTGAGGATCATCCGCGACCTGCTGCCGCAGTGCGACGTGGTAGTCCAGAACTTCAAGACCGGCGGCGCCGAGAAGCTGGGCCTGGGCTACGAGCAGCTCAAGGCCATCAAGCCCGACCTCATCTACTGCTCGGTGGCGGGCTACGACAGCTCCGGCCCCGAGGCCAAGCGCCCCGGTTATGACCTGGTGATCCAGGGCGAGGCGGGTCTGATGGCCATCAACGGTGAGGCCAGCCAGCCCCCGCTGAAGTTCGGCGTGGCCGCGGTGGACATGATGACCGGCATGTATGCGGCGCAGGCCGTGCTGGCCGCGCTGTTCCGGCGGGAGCGCACGGGCAAGGGCCGCCACATCGAGATGGCGCTGTACGACTGTGGTCTGATGATCACCGGCTACTACGGCCTGGACGCCATGCTGCTGGGCCATGACCCTCAGCGCTACGGCAACGCCCACCCGTCCATCGTGCCCTATGGCATGTTCGAGGCACAGGACGGTCCGCTCATCATCGCCGTGGGCAACAACAGCCAGTTCGACAAGTTCTGCCGTCAGGTGGTGATGCGCCCGGACATCGTGGAAGACCCCCGTTTTGCCACCAATGTCGAGCGTGCCCGCAATCGACTGACCCTGCTGCCCGAGATGAAGGCGTTGATTGCCAGCTTCCCGCGTGATGTGCTGCTCGAACGCCTGACCGCTGCTGGCATCCCTTGCGGCCGCGTGGCCGGCCTGCATGAGGCGCTGACCAGCGAGCGTACGCGGCGTGGCGGCCTGCTGCAGGAAATGCCCCACCCCGTGGCGGGCACCACGCATGTGTTTGCGCCACCTTACCGGCTGGACGGCCAGCGCCTGCCCATCCGCAACGCACCGCCCACCCTGGGCGACGCCACGCGCGATGTGCTGCAGCAGCTGCTGCAACTGCCCGAGGCCGAGCTTCAGGCCCTGCGCGACAAGGGTGTGCTCACACTTCCCCCGCTTTAATAGCTATAAAAACGATAGCGGAATGCGCTTGCAGAAAAAGCGCTATCGACCTTTTCCTATTGCCATCCGGAGACAAACATGAACTTCTTCCGTATTCCCCGCCGCAGGGTCCTGCAGGGCCTGGCCGCCCTCATCAGCACCGGCCTGCTGGGCTCGGCCCTGGCCCAGGCGGGCAAGGATGCCTGGCCTGCCAAGCCTATCAAGCTGATCGTGCCGTACCCGGCCGGTGGCGCCACCGACATCACCGCCCGCGCGCTGGGCGAGAAGCTCTCGGCCCGTCTGGGCCAGCCTGTGCTGGTGGACAACCGCGGCGGAGCCGGCGGGGTGACCGGCACCGACCAGGCGCTCAAGTCGCCAGCCGACGGCTACACCCTGCTGGTGTCCCTGGGCACCACCATGCTCATCAACCAGTTCCTGTACGACCGCCTGCCGTACCAGCCGCAAAAGGACCAGGCCCTCATCACGCAGATCGCGCTGGCGCCGGTGGTGCTGCTGGTCAACCCGCAGCTGCCGGTCAACAACGCAGCGGAGCTGATGGCCTACATCGACCGCAACAAGGGCAAGATCGCCTACGGCTCATGGGGCATGGGTTCGTACGCCCACCTGGCGGGTGCATGGCTGTCCGACAAGCACAAGGCCGACATGAACCATGTGGCCTACAAGGGCGAGGCCCCCATGCTGCAGGACCTCGTGGGCGGGCAGTTCCAGATGGCGTTTGCCAGCCTGCAGTCGGCCCGGCCCTACATCGAATCGGGCCGCCTCAAGCCACTGGCCGTGACCGGCGCGCAGCGCATGGACGCGCTGCCCAAAGTGGCCACCATGGCCGAGCAGGGTATCAAGGACGAGGTCTTCCAGGTGACGGGCTGGGTGGGCATGAGCGCCTCCGCCAAGACGCCCCCTGAAGTGGTGGCCCGCCTGGGCACCGAGCTGCAGGCCATCATCGCGTTGCCCGAAGTGCGCGAACGCATTCAGCAGATGGGCTTCATCCCGGTGGGCAGCAGCCCCGAGCAGTTCAACGCCCAGTTCAAGAAGGACGCGCCTGTATGGGAGCGGGTCGTGAAAGTATCTGGCGCAAAGCTTGATTGAGGCGACGTTGAATAAGTCCTCGCGATGCGGCGGGCCCTGGATCGGGATGGGCTGCAAGGCGCAAAACGCAGCCATAGCCATCGCTATGGCGAGTATTTGCAACGCCGCAGACCGTCTTGAGCCAGGGATGCGCCGCGCGGGAGGACTTGTTCAGCGTTGCCTTAACCCCCTGAGCCGCTGCGCGGCTTCCCCCCGCTCTCGCATGGCTGCGCCATGCGGGCAGGGGGACGCAGCCAGCGCGGCGGGGCGGCCCTTGCGCGGCTGCTCTCGCTTCGGCCTCGCCAGTTTCGGATGGCGTGGGCCTACGCAGCGCTAAGGACCACTGAAAGACAAGACGTTTTCGCCATGAAAAAACCATCCCTTTTCCCCGCTGCGTTTTCGCGTCGCGTCGTTCTCTCCGCAGCTGCGGCTGTAGCGGCCATGGGCCTGCTGGGCACGGCCCTGGCACACGCCCAGGCCTGGCCTAACAAGATGATCAAGCTCGTGGTGCCCTTCCCGGCTGGTGGGCCCACCGATACGGCCTCGCGCATCGTCGGCCAGAAGCTGGCTGAGCGGCTGAAGCAGCCCGTGGTGGTGGAGAACCGCGCGGGCGCTTCGGGCTCGATTGCCGCGCAGCAGATCGCCAAGACCCCTGGTGACGGCTACACGCTCATGATGCTGGCTACGCCCACGCTGTTGGCTCCGCACCTTTACAAAAAGGCGGGCTACGACACCACCAAGGATTTCGTATCGGTGGCCACGGTGTATGACCTGCCCATCGTGGTGGTGGTCAACCCGGCGCAGATGCCCACCGTGACCGATCTGCAAAAGCTCATCACCCACGCCAAGGCGCGGCCGGGGCAGCTCAACTACACCTCCTCGGGCGTGGGCAGCTTTGGCCACCTGAGCATGGAGCTGCTCAAGCAGCTGGGTCAATTCGAGATGGAGCATGTGCCTTACAAGGGCGGTGTGCCCGCCATCACCGACACGCTGGGCGGCCAGGTGCCCATGATGTATGCCGACCTCGTGGCAGCGCTGCCCCATATTCAGACGGGCAAGCTGCGCGCCATTGCCGTGGGCTCGCCGCAGCGCGTGGGCGTAATCCCCAACGTGCCCACCATTGCCGAGCAGGGCTTCAAGGGCTTTGATGCCGTGTCGTGGGGCGGCCTGATGGCCCCTCTCGGTACGCCCAAGGATGTGGTTGATCGCATCAGCACCGAAGTCAAAGCCATCCTGGCCGACAAGGAAGTGCAGGACAAGCTGCTCAGCGCCGGCGCCATCGCCAACTACCAGGGCCCGGACCAGATGGCCAAGCGCGTGCGTGGCGATTACGCCAAGTGGGGCCAGGTGATCCGCGACAAGGGCATCGTCTTCGAGTAAGTTGGGCCATGACCAACGCAACTGCCTCTGCCCTCTTGCCCCCATTCCGCCGGGTCTCCGATCTGCTGCGTGACAACGCGCGGCAGCGCCCGCAGGCCAGCGCCCTGGCCGATGACGACTCCGCGTTGAAATGGGCCGCACTCGATGCCCTGGTGGACCGCGTGGCCGCATCGTTGCAGCAGGCGGGCCTGCACTCGGGCGATGTGGTTGCCGTGTGCGCCGCGTCGTCGGTGCGTTATGCCGCCGTGTACCTGGGCGCCCTGCGTGCGGGTGTGGTAGTGGCACCGCTGGCACCCTCCGTCACTGCCGAGGCCATGGCGTCCATGCTGGGCGATGCCCAGGCGCGCCTGCTGTTTGCCGATGCGCAGGGTAGGGCGGCGGTGCCGCCTGCAGTGATGAAAGGCGCCGGTGTGCTGCCCCTGGTGGCGCTGGACGATACCGGCGCGGGCACGCCGTGGAGCGCATGGCTCGCTCCCGAAGGCGCCGCACCGCAGCCGGTGGACGTGGGGCCCGAGCACCCGTTCAACATCATTTATTCCTCCGGCACCACCGGCAACCCCAAGGGCATCGTGCAATCGCACGGCATGCGCTGGGCGCATCTGGTGCGCGGCCTGGCGCAGGGCTACGGCCCGGACAGTGTCACGCTGCTGGCAACGCCGCTGTATTCCAACACCACGCTGGTGTCGTTCTTCCCCGGCCTGTGTTGGGGCGGCAGCGTGCGGCTGATGCCAAAATTCGATGCGTTGCGCTACTTACAGACCGCGCAGCAGATCCGCGCCACGCATTCCATGCTGGTGCCGGTGCAGTACCAGCGCATCATGGCGCTGCCGCAGTTCGGTGAGTTTGACCTGTCGTCCTTTCGCGCCAAGTTCTGCACCAGCGCGCCGTTTCGCGCCGAGCTCAAGGCCGACATCCTGGCGCGCTGGCCGGGCGCGCTGTACGAGTTTTACGGCATGACAGAAGGCGGCGGCACCTGCATCCTGGCGGCGCAAGAGCACCCCGACAAGCTGCACACCGTGGGCCAGCCCGCATCTACCAGCGACATCCGCCTGATCGACGAAGAGGGCCATGAGTTGCCGCCCGGTGCCACCGGCGAGGTGGTGGGCCACTCGCCCGGCATGATGACCGGCTACCACCGGCAGCCCGACAAGACGCGGGAGGCCGAGTGGTTTGATGCCACCGGCAAGCGCTTCATCCGCACAGGCGACGTGGGCCGGTTTGACGCGCAGGGCTTTCTGACCCTGCTGGACCGCCGCAAGGACATGGTCATCAGCGGCGGCTTCAATATCTACCCCAGCGACCTCGAAGCCGAGCTGCGCAAGCACCCCGCCGTGGAGGACGTGGCCGTGACCGGCGTACCCTCCGAACAGTGGGGCGAGACGCCGGTGGCCTTTGTGTGCCGCCGGCCGGGTGCCACCGAAGACGCCACCCAGATCATGGGCTGGTACAACGCCCGGGCGGGCAAGACGCAGCGGCTGGCTGCGTTGCATTTCATCGACGAGCTGCCGCGCAGCGCGATTGGCAAGGTGCTCAAGCGCGAGCTGCGCGACCTGCACCGCGCGCTGTCGCACTGATCGATTTCCTGTTTTTTCAGAAAGACCCAACCATGAAAATCCTCGTCCCCGTGAAGCGCGTGGTGGACTACAACGTGAAGGTCCGCGTGAAGTCGGACAACACGGGTGTGGACATCGCCAACGTGAAGATGAGCATGAACCCCTTTGACGAAATCGCCGTTGAAGAGGCCGTGCGCCTGA